>JBKGZW010000126.1:0-8324 GCA_046543225.1 Acidimicrobiales bacterium | reverse complement strand
CCGAGGACGGGCTCTACCCGATCGTGACCCACAAGTTCTCCAACGTGGGCAAGGGTGCACTGGGCTTGTTCCAGGCCGGTGAGGTCGAACCGGCCGAGGGCGCTGCCCACTGACCACCCGTCGCTGGACGCACCCGGCCCCCCACCCGGTCCCCGGGCCGGGGGGCCGGGTGCGTTCGGGCCGATAAGGTCCCACTCATGGAACCCGAGCCGACCATCGACTGCATCGACTGCGGCGGGACGTGTCACCTGATCACTCCCCCGCCCGAAGACCGACGGTGGCAACCGGGCGACGTCGCGGTCTACCGGTGCGAGGACTGCAACGACCGCTGGGACGTGATCCTGCCCGACGAGGACGACCTCCGGGGCGACCAGTGGGAACCCGAAACCCCCTGACCGCTGCGCTAGGTGTCGAGACCCGCTTGCCTGCGCAGCCAGCGCCACTGCAGGTAGCGGCGGCCGACCGCGGCCATGTAGGTGAGCCCCACCGCTGCGACGAACGAGCCGACGAACCAGTTCCAGAACAGGATCATCAACAACCCGACCCAGAAGACGGCGAAGCCGAGCATCGAGTCGATGATCAGGATCGAGCGCCAGTTGCTGGCATAGATCGCGGGACTGGCCCACTTGCCGGTGGGCTCGAAGTCCTCGTCACCGTCGTCGTCAGGGCCGTGGGATCGGTCGGGATCGGTCATGACTTGAGCAGGTACTCCGAGGTGTCGTCGTCGCCGAGGAACAGCTCGAGCTCGGCGGCCAGACCCTGGTGGGCCTCGTCGACCAGCTCGGGATCGTCGTCGATCATCTCGATGGCGATCACTCGCGCCCGCTCCACCCAGTCCCGGTCACGGCGAAGCGATGCCAGCTTGAGGTCGTTGCGACCCTTCTGCCGCTCGCCCATCAAGGTGCCCTCCCCCCGCAGGTCGAGGTCGACCTCGGCCAGCTCGAAGCCATCGGTCGAGCGCACCAACGCCTCGAGCCGGGCACGGCCGTCGGGGGTCGTCGCCGCTCCCACCAGATAGCACCACGACTGATCGGCGCCACGGCCCACCCGACCCCGGAGCTGGTGCAGCTGGGCGATGCCGAACCGGTCGGCGTCGAGGATCACCATCACCGTGGCGTTGGGGACGTCGACCCCGACCTCGATGACGGTCGTGGCCACCAACACGTCCAGCGCTCCCGAGCGGAACAGCTCCATCGTCTGTTCCTTCTCGGCCGGCGACACCCGCCCGTGCAGAAGGCCCAGCGACAGGCCGGCCAGCTCGCCGGTGCGGAGGCGCTCGAAGGTCTCCTCGGCCGAGGCCACCTCGAGCTTCTCGGACTCCTCGATCAGCGGGCACACCACATAGGCCTGGCGTCCGGCCTCGACCTCGGCGCGCACCGTGTCCCACATGGCGGCCTCGGCACCGCTGACCTGGCCGTCGACCTCGTCGTCAGGTCGGGTCTGCACCCACTCGGTGACGACGGGCGTGCGGCCGGGGGGCAGTTCGTCGAGCACGGACACGTCGAGGTCTCCGTAGACGGTCATGGCCGCGGTGCGAGGGATGGGGGTGGCGGTCATGACGAGCACGTCGGGAACGGTGCCGTCGGTGTTGGCGGCGCGCAGCGCGGCCCGCTGCTCGACCCCGAAGCGGTGCTGTTCGTCGATGACGACCACTCCCAGGTCGGCGAAGGTGACCCCCTCCTGGATGAGCGCGTGGGTCCCGACGAGCAGGTCGACCTCACCGGTGGCAAGTCGTTCGAGCATCCGGCGACGCTCGGCGGCGCTGGTGCGGTTGGTCAGCAGTTCGACCGCCAGCGGCCGGGTGCCGAACAGCGACGCGTCGCCGGCCTCGACCTCGAACCCGTCGAGGAGGCCACGGATGCCGAGCCAGTGCTGTTCGGCCAGCACCGAGGTGGGGGCCATGAGCGCACCCTGGTGGCCGCCTTCGATCGCGACCAGCAGGGCGGCGACCGCCACCACCGTCTTGCCGGCACCGACGTCGCCCTGCAGCAGCCGGTGCATGGGATGGGGTCGACCGAGATCGTCGATGATCTCGTCGATGACGCGGCGCTGGGCATCGGTGAGCGGGAACGGCAGCTGCCCGAGGAACCGGTCGAGCTGGGAGAGATCGATGGTGTGGTGGGCGATGCCCGGTGACTCGGCCTCGAGACGGCGCTTGCGCTGCACCAGCGCGAGTTGCATCCGCAACAACTCGTCGAACACCAACCGACGCCGAGCCCGTTCGGCTGTGCTCAGCGTGTCGGGGGTGTGGATGCCGCGGAAGGCGGTGGTGCGGTCGACCAGGTCGAAGCGGGCACGCACCTGGGCGGGCACGGGCTCGGCGAACTCGCCGGCACGGTCGAGCACCTCGTCCATCCACCGTGCCAGGTCCCATGACATGATCCGGGCCTTCTCGGACTGCGGATAGACGGGGATGATCCTCCCGGTGCGGTCACCGACCAGGTCGACCACCGGGTTGGTCATCTGGAGCCGGCCCCTGAAGCGCTCGATCTTGCCGAACAGGATCGTGTTGGTGCCCGGCGGCAACTGCTTCTCGCGCCACGGCTGGTTGAAGAACGACACCTTGAGGGTGCGGTCGCCGTCGCTGACCGTGGCGTTGACCATGGGCTTGCGGTTGCGGGTCCGGCGGGTGGAGACCGACCGCACGGTGACCAGGATCATCGCCTCGTCACCCTCTCCGAGATCGGCGATGCGGGCCTGGCGACTGCGGTCGATGTAGCGGCGAGGGTAGGTGGTGAGCAGGTCGAGCACGGTGTGGACGTCGAGCTCGGCCAGCGCGGCGGCCTTGGCCGCACCGACTCCCTTCAGCTCGGTGACCGGGATCCTGGCCAGCTGGACCAGTGTCCGGGCCACGTCACTCCACGCCGACGGTGTAGGGGTAGAGGGGCTGCCCGCCGTGGTGCACCTCGGTCTCGACGTCGGGGCGGTGCTCGTCGAGCCACTCGGTGACGCGGCGGGTGGTGGCGGGACTGGACCCCTCGCCCTCCAGGATGGTGACCAGCTCGTGGTCGTCGGTGACGATTCGGTCGAGCAGACCGGTCACGGCCTCGGCGAGGGTGGCCGACACCGAGACGATGCCCGTCGGTCCGATACCGATGTAGTCGCCGGTGGCGATGGGTCCGGCCTCGCAGGCGGAGTCGCGCACGGCGGTGGTGACCTCGCCGGTGAGCACCTCGTCGGCGGCGCCGGCCATGGACGCGGCGTTGTCGGCGGCGGGGGCCTTGGGGTCATAGGCCAGCAGCGCGGCCATCCCTTCGACGACGGAGTGGGTGGGAACCACCCGGACCGTCTTGGTGGTCTCGGCGTCGACCTGGTTGGCGACCGCCACGATGTTCTTGTTGTTGGGCAGGATGACCACCTCGTCTGCGGGCGCGGCATCGACGGCGTCGAGGAGCTGGGCGGTGGAGGGGTTCATGGATTGGCCCCCGGCGACGATCTGGTGCACCCCGAGCGAGTGGAGGATGCGCTGCAGGCCCGGGCCGGTGGCCACCGCCACCACCGCACACGGAACGGGTTCGGTCGGGGCCTCGGGCCCGCTTCCGGGTTCGGCCGCACCTTCGCGGACCCAGCGCTCCTCTTCGACCTGCTCGGCCAGGTCGGTGACCCTGATGGTGCGGGGTCGCCCGATGTCGATCGCCGCTTCGATGGCGGCACCGATGTCGTCGGTGTGGATGTGGCAGTTCCACAGCCCGTCGCCGCCCACCACCACGATCGAGTCACCGATGCCCGCCCACACGTCCTTGAACGCCCCGATCGTCTCGTCGGGAGCTTCGAGGAAGTACATGACCTCATAGCGCAGGTCACCCACCTCGGTGTCGTGGTGCTGGTGGCCGGCGGCGTCGGCGTCGACCAGATGGGGGTGGGCCGACACCACGCCCTCGCCCTCGGTCGGTGTCGGCATCTCCCGCCCGTCGACGACGTGCAGCATCGAGTCGAGGAACAGCACGAAGCCCGCGCCTCCGGCGTCGACGACGCCGGCCTCGGCGAGGACCGGCAGCAGCTCGGGGGTGCGCTCGAGCGCGTCGAGGGCTCTGGTGCGGGCGGCATCGAGGCTGGCAACCAGGTCCCGGCCGCTGGCGACGGCGGTCTCGGCCGCCCCGGCGGCTTCGCGGACCACGGTGAGGATCGTGCCCTCGACCGGGCGCATCACCGCCTCGTAGGCGGCGTCGGAGGCGGCGGTCAACGCCGCCGCGAAGGTGGGGGCGTCGAAGGTGCCGGCGTCGCGGACCACGGAGGTGAACCCCCGCATGACCTGGGAGAGGATGACCCCCGAGTTGCCGCGTGCGCCCATGAGCGAGCCGTGTCCGATGGCACCGCACACCGCCACCAGGTCGGGACCGTCGCCGTTTACGCCCAGGTCGTCGAGCTCGGCGACGACCGACTCGAGGGTGAGCGCCATGTTGGTACCGGTGTCGCCATCGGGCACGGGATAGACGTTGAGGCGGTTGATGTGGTGCTGGTGGGCCCGCAACGCGTCGCGGAACTCGCCCATGACCCGGCAGATGGCCGAGGGGTCGAGACGGTCCAGAACGGTCATGGGTGCCGAGGATACCGACTGAGGGGGCCCCGGCTTGTCCATCGGCGGTCCGACGCTGGTAGGATCGCTCCTCGTCCCGGATCGCCCTGGCGCGATTCCCCTTCGACTGATCCTCCCGAGGTGCCCCATGGCAGCCGTGTGTTCGGTGTGCGGCAAGAAGCCGTCGTTCGGCATGCAAGTCAGCCACTCGCACCGTCGCACCAAGCGTCGGTGGAACCCCAACATCCAGCGGGTCCGTGCCGTGGTCGGCGGGTCGACCAAGCGCGTCGACGTGTGCACCGGCTGTCTCAAGGCCGGCAAGGTCCAAAAGGCCGTCCGCTAGCGGGATCCTCCGCCACGGCGGGGCTCTTCGTGCCGCCCTCGCGCGCCCGGCCCCCGGTTGGTCAAACGAAGAACCCGGAAGCTAGCGTGAAGTGCCTCACACTCGACGAGGCACAGGAGAGCGATCGGTGCAGGGTGTCATCAAGTCCTATGACCCGGCCACGGGAGACGGCGTGGTGACCCGCGACACCGACTTCGGCGAGTTCGATCTCGCCCCCGGCGCCCTCGACGGGTCCATCCTCAGGATGCTGCGTCCCGGCCAGCGCGTGGTCTTCGAGCTCGACGGCTCGGATCACGCCACCACCGTGCGGCTCGGCTCCGAGGCCGACATGGGCACCCCAGGGTTCCCCCAGGTCGAGGCCTGACGCCTCGACGTCACGACCGATACTCAACCCCCCGGCGAGAGGCTAGGCACGACGTGAGCACCCCGACGAAGAACTCGAAGCTGTTAACCTGGGTGAACGAGTGGGCCGAGATCCTCGGTCCCGACTCGGTCGAGTGGTGCGACGGATCCGCCGAGGAGTACGACCGGCTGTGCCAGCTCCTCGTCGAGAGCGGCACCTTCCGCACCCTGAACGAGGCCAAGCGCCCCAACAGCTACCTCGCCCAGTCCGACCCCGCCGACGTGGCCAGGGTCGAGGATCGCACCTTCATCTGCTCCGAGCACGCGATCGACGCCGGCCCCACCAACAACTGGCGGGCGCCCGCGGAGATGAAGGCCGAGCTCACCGAGCTGTACCGCGGAGCGATGGCGGGACGCACCATGTACGTGGTGCCCTTCAGCATGGGCCCGCTCGGCTCGCCCATCGCCCACATCGGCGTCGAGCTCACCGACTCCGCCTACGTCGCCGCGAACATGCGGATCATGACCCGCATGGGCCAGGCCGTGCTCGACACCCTCGGCGACGCCGACTTCGTGCCCTGCGTGCACTCGGTCGGCGCGCCGCTCGAGCCCGGCCAGGCCGACGTCCCGTGGCCCTGCGACGCCGACAACAAGTACATCGTGCACTTCCCCGAGACCCGCGAGATCTGGTCCTACGGCTCGGGATACGGCGGCAACGCGCTGCTGGGCAAGAAGTGCTTCGCCCTGCGCATCGCCTCGACCATGGCCCGCGACGAGGGCTGGATGGCCGAGCACATGCTCATCGTCGGCGTCACCCCTCCCGGTGGGCACAAGCACTACCTGGCTGCCGCGTTCCCGTCGGCGTGCGGCAAGACCAACATGGCGATGATGATCCCCAACCTCCCCGGTTGGAAGGTCGAGACCATCGGCGACGACATCGCCTGGATGAAGTTCGACGACGAGGGCCAGCTCCGGGCCATCAACCCCGAGGCCGGCTTCTTCGGCGTGGCCCCCGGCACCAGCGAGGCCACCAACCCCAACGCCCTGCGCTCTCTCGACGCCAACTGCATCTTCACCAACACCGCCCTCACCGACGACGGCGACGTGTGGTGGGAGGACCTCACCGACGAGCCACCGGCGCACCTCATCGACTGGCGCGGCAACGACTGGACGCCCGACTCCGACACCCCGGCCTCGCACCCCAACGCCCGGTTCACCGCCCCCGCTGCGCAGTGCCCGTCGATCGACCCCAAGTGGGAGGACCCCGCGGGTGTGCCGATCGAGGCCATCCTCTTCGGCGGCCGGCGCGCCACGAACGTGCCGCTGGTGACCCAGGCCCGCGACTGGGAGCACGGCGTGTTCCTCGGTTCGATCATGTCGTCGGAGAAGACCGCCGCCGCCGCCGGCACCATCGGCGAGGTCCGGTTCGATCCGTTCGCGATGCTGCCGTTCATGGGCTACAACGCCGGCGACTACATGAACCACTGGCTCCACATCGGACGCAAGGGAGACCCGGAGAAGCTGCCGAAGCTGTTCTGGGTCAACTGGTTCCGCAAGGACCAGGACGGTCGGTTCATCTGGCCGGGCTTCGGTGACAACATTCGGGTGCTCAAGTGGATCATCGCCGAGCTCGACGGCGTGGGGAACTCGGTCGACACCGCCATCGGCCTGGTGCCCACCGTCGAGTCGATCGACCGTTCCGGCATCGATGTCACCGACGAGGAGATGGCGGCCCTCCTCGAGGTCGACCACGACTCGTGGAAGGGCGAGATCCCCCTCATCGCCGCGCACTTCGACTTCATCGGCGAGCGTCTGCCCGAGGAGCTGCGGGCCCAGCTCGACGAGCTCGAGAACCGCCTCGCCGGCAACTGAGCAGGGGCGCGGACCGACCCAGTGCCGTGACGGGCAACGTTGAAGGTGGCACGTCCACCACTTGAGGGGCGGCTGACCGCCCCGCCCCGATCAGAAGCGAGAGAGTGCAGCTTCGGCCAATGGTACGACCGCGTCGACCGGAGTCTCACCCTCGAGCCAACCGTGCGAACGTTGCCTGACGCGCCACAGCCCCTGCACAACCACCTTGCTGGTCGCGCGCCTGGGTCGGTGCACATCACCAGTCGTCGTCTTGGTCGTCGGGGTTGGGTGGTTGTCGTCGTCGGCGGCCGGTGTGGTGGGCGGGGCAGCGGAGGCGTCCGTTGGTCTGGATGGTGAGCCCGTCGGGTTCGTAGGGTTCGATGTGGTCGGCGTCGCAGTAGTGGGCCGGGGTGGTGCAGGTGTCGTGGTCACAGCGCCGGTCGCGTACTTCGATGGCGCGGCGGGTGGCGCCGGTGAACAAGCGTTGGCGTTCACCGACATCGAGGACCCGTGACGGCCCGTCGAACACGACCCGTTCCACATCGGCGCCGTTGAGCAGGGGCAGGACCTCGCCGGGGGTGACCACGGGTCCGGTGGAGAGCTCACAGACCCGACCCGCCAGGGTGGGGTGGTCGACCAGCACCGTGACCAGGGGCCGGGGTTGTTTCGCGCCGGCGGGGACACTCGATGCGCGCCGGGCCATCTCGATGAGGGCGTCATAGCGGCGCTGGGCCCGGCTACGGGCCAGATCCGCCTCGGTGGCTTCCTCGCCCAACCGGTCGCGGGCGTCGGCCCAATCGGCCTTCCACAGCTGGGTCTCGATGCGTTCCAGCGCGGTGCGGAACTCAGCCAGACCCACCGGGTCGAACCAGGCGTCGAGGGCGCCGGTGCCATCGAGGGTCTCGGACAGATGCAGGCGCCGTGACTCATAGCGGTCCCTCGCGTGGTCTTCGGCGCCGTCGGGGTCGTGGAGCTGGCACCAGTAGTCGATGGCGCGACAGAAGTCGTCGAAGCGCAGGGTGCGGGCGTGGCCGACCAACAGCTCCTCGTCACCAGCGAACGCGTCGCGGTTGACCTTGGCGGCGCCGATCAAGCGTTGCACATGGGGAACCGCGATCTCCCCGGCGCCATGGGCGGCGTCGGTCACCGCCATGTGACGCAGCCGACGGGCGCGGCGCACCACCGACCGGCATTCACCCACCGGGCGCACCGCTTGGCGGCCCAACCACCCCGAACACGACTTCGACCCGTCATCAGCCCAGATCCGCCGAG
>JBKGZW010000125.1:0-8408 GCA_046543225.1 Acidimicrobiales bacterium | reverse complement strand
CCCCTGCGCTACGCCCCGACCGGGGTGGTCACCCGCGGCCAGATGGCCACCTTCCTCGTCCGGTTCCTCGAAGCCTCCGGGGCCACTGTCGCCGGCACCGCCCCCGCCGCCTTCACCGACACCGCCGGGCACTCCCACGCCCCCAACATCGACCGGCTGGCCGCCATGGGCATCGTCGGCGGGTTCTCCGACGGGCTCTACCGCCCCGACGCCCCCGTCACCCGGGCCCAGATGGCGTCGTTCATCGCCCGCACCTGGGAGCACCGCCTCGGCACGCCACTGGCCGCCGACGCCGACTTCTTCGAAGACGACTCGCTCGACACCCACGAACCCAACATCAACGGCATCGCCCAGGCCGGCATCGCCGCCGGGGTCACCGCCGTCGCCTACGACCCGGCCAGCCCGGTCCGCCGCGACCAGATGGCCACCTTCCTCGCCCGGACCATGGCCGAGCTCGTCGCCAGCGGGGTCACCGCACTGCCATGACCGCCCCCGCCCTCCCACCCCGGTCCCGATCGTGGGACCATTGGTCGATGCGACCCCTGGCCCAAGCACTGACCGCGGCCGTGGTCGCGCTGTTGGTGGTGCTGGGCGCGGCAGGGGTCGCCCCGGCCGACACGACCGATCCCGACCGCGGCACCGTCTCCGCCCAGGTGGTCGGCGGCGCCGACGCCGACGCCGACACCGCCTCTTGGATGGTGGCGGTGATGCGCGCCGGGGACGCCACCGCCTATGACCGCCAAGTCTGCGGCGGAACCGCCATCGCCCCCGGATGGGTGCTCACCGCCTCGCACTGCGTGGTCGACCCCGCCACCGGAGCAGCGCTCGACCCCTCCCAGGTCGCCGTCGGCGCCGGGGCCCTCGACCTCGACTCGGACGACCTGGTCGAGCTGGCGGTCGGCGAGGTGCTGGTGCACCCCGAGTCTCGTGACTGCGGCCCGCTCGAGGGGCGCGACGCCTTCGAGTGCCGGGCCCCGGTCGACGTCGCCCTCCTGCGGATGGCCGACACCGACGCCATGTCGTCGACCATCACCCTCGCCCGGCCCCACCAGCGTCATCTCCTCGCCGCCGGCACCACCGCCACCGTCTACGGCTGGGGTGCGCTCGACGCCGACACCACCAGCTTCCCCACCGTGCTGCAGGCCGCCTCGGTCACGGTCCAGACCCACGAGCGCTGCGAGGGCGACTACCCCGGCGTCTACGACCCCGCCACCATGCGCTGCACCACCGCCCCCGACCCCGACGCCCCGGCCGACGCCTGCACCGGCGACAGCGGCGGTCCGCTCGTCACCACCGACGACCGCGGCCGGGCCCGCCAGGTCGGCATCGTCAGCTTCGGCACCGCCCAGCGGTGCGCCGAGACCCCCGCGGTGTACCTCACCACCGGCGCGGTGCACGACTGGATCGGCTCGGTCACCGGCATCGTCACCTTCTCCGACCTGGTCGGCACGCCCCACGCCGACGCCATCATCGCCCTCGCCGAGCAAGGCATCGCCTCGGGACGCTCCGACGGCACCTACGGGCCCAACCAGGCGATCACCCGGGCCCAGATGGCCGCCGTGCTCACCCGGGCCCTCGACCTGGAGCCCACCCCCGCCGACTTCGACGACGTCCCCGCCGACCACCCCCACAACACCAGCATCGGCGCCGTCGTCGCCGCCGAGATCACCTCGGGACGCGCCGACGACACCTTCGGGCCCGACGCCGCGGTCAACCGGGGCCAGATGGCCACCTTCCTGCTGCGAGCCCTCAGCTTGGACCCCCAACCCGCCGATGTCACCGATGTGGACATCAGCCACCCCCACTACCACAGCATCGGGGCGATCATGGACGCCGGGATCTCCACCGGGCGTGGCGACGGCACCTTCGCACCCGAGCTGACCGTCACCCGAGGCCAGCTCGCCAGCTTCCTGACCCGAGCGCTGGGAGTGCCCGTTGGCTGACCCCGACCGTCACCCCGGCCGCACACGCGCCCTCGCCGCCACCACCGCGCTCCTGCTGGTGGCAGCCACCCTCGCCGCGTCCACCCCGGCCACCGCCCAGTCCGGCCCCCCGCCCCCCGAGACCGATCCGGTGGTGGCCCTCGTCGCCAGCCCCGACGGCGCCGCCACGATCGAACACACCGCCACCGGCCGACCCGGCACGCTCGCCCAGGGGCCCGAGGTCACCTACCGGGCCCTCACCGAGATGACCAACGACGTCATGCGGCCGGTCCAGTGGTCGCTCGACCGGGTCGGAGCCGAGTCGGTGTGGACCCACGCCGACGGACGCCGCCAGGACGACGGCTCCCCGATCGTGATCGCGGTGGTCGACAGCGGCGTCGACCGCGACCACCCCGACCTGGCCGGACAGGTGCGCACCGGCGGCAACTTCGTCGGCTTCGTCCCCGTCGAGGGCGAGCCGGTCGCCCCCGTCGACTCCGACGTCAGCGACGGCCTCGGCCACGGCACCCACGTCGCCGGCACCATCGCCGCCGCCGCCGACAACGACATCGGCATCGCCGGCATGTCCCCCGGCGTGTCCATCCTGCCCGTGCGGGTCCTCGACGACTCGGGCCAGGGCACCAACACCCAGCTCGCCGCCGGGATCCTGTGGGCGGTGTCCCAGGGCGCCGACATCATCAACCTCAGCCTCGGTTCCACCAGCGAGGACCCGGTCGTGCAGGCCGCCGTCCAGCACGCCGTCGACCACGACGTGTTGGTGTTCGCCGCCGTCGGCAACTGCGGCTCCAGCGGCAGCGGCGTCTGCGGCGGCACGCTCAACGCCCCGGTGTTCCCCGCAGCCTGGCCCGAGACCGTCGCCATCGCCGCCACCACGAGCCCCACCCGCACCGACCCATGGCTCGACGAGCGGGCCACCTTCTCCACCCAGGCCCCCTGGGTCGACCTCGCCGCCCCCGGCGTCGACATCCACGGCACCACCCCCGGCGGGGCCTACTCCGAGGAGTCGGGCACCTCCATGGCTGCCGGGGTCGCCACCGGCGCCGCCGCGCTGGTGTGGGCCCGCTATCCCGCCGACTCGGCGACCGGGCTGCGCGACCGCCTCTACCGCAGCGCCCTCGACCTCGACCCCGCCGGGGTCGACGAGTCGTTCGGACACGGCCTGGTCCAGCCCCTCGACGCCGTCACCCTCGCCGGCGAGGTGATCCCCCTCGCCGGTCTCGACCCCGCCGAACGGGCCGCCGTCCTGCTCGACCAGGCGTGCCCCGACGGACTCGCCGCCCCCGGCTTCGACGACGTCGACGCCGACGCCCCCCACGGCGACGCCATCGGCTGCGTGGCCGCCTGGAGCATCGCCCTCGGCGTCGGCGACGACCTCTACGCCCCCAACCGGGCGGTCACCCGGGCCCAGATGGCCACCTTCCTCGACCGGCTGATCACCACCACCGACGGCCGGGTCCCCTCCCACCGGGGAGCGGTCCCCGACGCGTTCGGTGACGACGACGGGGCCGACCACGAAGGCGCCATCAACCGCCTCGCCGCCGCCGGGATCGTCGCCGGCCGCGACGACGGCACCTACGGTCCCGCCGACCCCGTCACCCGGGCCCAGATGGCCACCTTCCTCGACCGCACCGCCACCTACCGGTCCACCACCCCGCTGCCCACCGCCGAGCACACCTACACCGACACCGACGGGTCGAACCACGAGGCGGCCATCGCCCGGGTCACCGCGGTCGGCATCGCCACCGGGCTCGACGACGGCAGCTTCGGGGTGAGCGCACCGGTCACCCGGGCCCAGATGGCCACCTTCCTCAGCCGCACCACCGGGCGCCTCGTCGCCGAAGGCCACACCACCCACCCGTGAGCCGGCGGTGGCGGGAGCTCGCCACCCGGGCGTTCACCGCCCGGAGGGCCGGGGGCCACCGCGTCCTCTACCTGGTCGCCGCGGCGGCCTTCGTCGCCGCCGCGCTCCTCGGATGGAGCGCCCTGCCCGACCTCGACCAGGATCCCCGCTGGTGGCTGATCGCCGTCGGGGTCGTGGCCGCCGCCCCGCTCACCGCGCTGGTCAACGGCGCCGAGTACGCCGTCACCGCCCGCCTCGTCGGCTACCGGGTCGGCACCGTCGAAGCCACCCGCATCGCCATCCTCGCCTCGGCCGCCAACCTGTTGCCCCTCCCCGGCGCGGTCGCGGTGCGGGCCCAGGCGCTGCGCCGCCGAGGCGCCACCACCGGCCGGGCCGTGTGGGCCACCGCCGTCGCCGGCGCGGTGTGGGTCGGGGTCGCCCTGCTCGCCGCCGGGATCCTCCAACTCGGCGGCGACCACCGGTCCGCGGCGCTGACCGCCACCGTGTTCGGCGTGGTCGTCATCGCCGGCGCCGCGGTGGCGGCCTGGACCCTCACGCGCAGCCTGCCCCTGGGGCCGGTGCTCGTGCTGGTGGCCGTCGAGGTCGCCTCGGTGGCGGTGGGGGCGGGGCGCTACCTGCTGGTCGTCCACGCCCTGGGTTTTGCCATCGACCCCCGTCAGGCCATCGCCCTGGCCGTCGCCGGGATCCTCGCCTCGCTCATCGGGATCCTGCCCGGCGGGCTCGGCGTCCGCGAGCTGCTGGCCGGCGCCATCGCCCCGCTGGTCGGCCTCGCCGCCTCGGTCGGGGTGATCGGCTCGGCGGTCGACCGCCTCATCGGCCTGCCCGCCCTCGCCGTCATGGCCCTGGTCGTCTCGGCCCGCCCACACCAGGACACCGATCAGTAGGCGAACTCCCGCTCCGGGCTCGTTCCCACCCCGTTGGTGGCCCAGGTGAGCACCTGGAGCCCCGGTGCCGGCGGGCCACCGTGGAGGAACACCAGCTCGGTGTCGGCGTCGGCCACCGCTCGCTCCACCAGCTCCCCGTCCTGGACCAGCTCGACCACGCGGTGCAGAGGGTGCTCGTCGTCGCCGGCGTCGTCGGCCGAACCCAGGCGCAGGGCGATCAGCCCCGACGGTGTGGTGGTGGAGCTGACCGTCGGCGCAGTGGGCGGTGTCGCCCCGACGTCGAAGGTCCACGACGTGTCCTGGGAGGCGGCGCTCACCTCGGCCACCACCGTCGCACCCACCGGCAGGTGGCGGTCGAGCGAGACCGCCACCGTGCTGGCCGGATAGTTGCCGAACTGGACCCGCTCGGCCTCGGCGGGGATCGCCTCGCCGTCGACGAGCACCTCGGCCTCGTAGGGGCCCGTCACCGGGACCGGAAAGATCACATACAGGTGGTTGGGACGGTGATGGACGGTCTGGCCGTGCCCGGGGAACTGCACCAGATCGGGCACCTGGGCCGGCTCGGTGGTGCCCCGCAGCACGTCGAGCACCGCCACCCATCGCAGGGGACCGGACTCGGCCGGCCGGTGGAACTCGCCGAAGCCGGTGGCGAACCAATCGGGGTTGAGCATCCACGCCGCGTGCCCAGGGCTGTTCAACCACCCCGAGATGGTCTGCTGGTGGGTCAGCGGCGCCAACCCACCGAACAGGTTGGACGCCTCGGCGGCCGCCTGGCCCTCGGGCGAGGACAGCGGCAGCAACGGATCCTGGTCGTGGGTGAGCTCCTGGTTGCGGACCGCATAGCGCGCGTGGGCCTCGGCCCCCTCGCTCCACACCGGGTTCTCGGCCAGGGTGCTGAGCCCGGCGCCGTCGCGGTGCAGGTCGAGCCAACCCAACCAGTCGTCGTGGTCGGGCAGCGGGTCGACCGGCGGGTCCGGTGCGGGGGCGATCAGGTGACCGGCCGCCGACCGGGTGCGGCGCTGCATCTCGGTCGACTCGGAGAACCCGACCATCATCGCCCCCCGGCCCAGACCCCCCGCCAGGCGGTCCAGCCAGTAGGCCTGGCCGCCACCGTCGGGCGGCCGGTCGAACACGTTGCGGTACACCAGGTCGATGAACCCGGCGTCGGTCAGCGCGCCGTAGCGACCCCGGAACTCCGAGGAGGTCGCGAACCGCTCCGCCACCCGCCACAGGTCGATCCCCGACAGGTGGTGGCGGGCCTCCCAGTGGATCAGGCCCGCCAGGTCGGGATCGCGGAGGAAGAACGCCCGGTACAGCCGGTACACCGAACCGCGGCGGGGCAACGCCACCCCCGTGTCGGTCCCGTCGGTGGCCAGCGGCTCGACCCCGCCCGAGCCCTGGGGGACCGGTTCGGCGTCGGGGGAGGGATCGTCCGCCGATTGGGCCAGCACCGGCGCCGGGGCCAGTCCGACGTCGACCCCGAAGGCCACCCCGAACAGGGTCGCCACCAGTGCGGCCGCAGCCGCGGCTGCTCTGGTGGTGCGACGCCGCATGAGGCCACACTACCCGCCCGCCGGTTCCGGCAGAGGTGCAGGGGGCGATGCCTCAAGTATGTCCCCCACACTGCCGACATGACAGAGTAGTGTCGGCCATGTAGGGCGCGGGTGGAGATGGCCGCAGGCCGCTCCGGCATTTCACCGACCCTGAGGTTGTCCAGTGCAGAACGCTCCGACCCGCCCGCCTCACCGCAGCTCCCACCTCGCGCGCCCCGTGCTCCTGGTGGCCGGACTGCTCTCGCTGCTGGCCACCACCCTGGTGGCCGGCGGCCCCGCCGCCGCCCAGGAGCAGCCCGCTCCCGGCGACCACGTCGAGATCCCCGACACGCCGCCGGCCCCCGACGGCGAGGTCACCACCTTCAGCAGCGGCACCACCACCGCGCTGGCCATCGACGGCAGGGGCTGGGGCCACGGCGTGGGGCTCGGCCAGTGGGGCGCCTATGGCTACGCCCGCGACCACGGCTGGAGCTACACCCAGATCCTCGACCACTTCTACGGCCAGACCACCGCCGGATCGGTCGGCAACCAGCTCGTCACCGTCCGCCTCGAAGCCCACACCGACGGCTACACCTCGGCCTACCTCGCCGAGGGCGACATGACCATCACCACCAAAGAGGGCCAGTCGATCCAACAGCGCGACAAGGCCATGCGCTTCCGCCGGTTCGCACCCGACCGGTTCCACGTCGAGCACGCCCCCAGCTGCGACGGCCCCTGGACCCGGGTCGACGGCCTCGAGGTCGCCAGCTCCGAGATCCACGTCGAGGCCCCCCAGGTCTCCAACCCCAGCCTCGACCAGACCCTGGCGGAGTGCACCGGCGAGTCCAACATGCGTTGGTACCGCGGCGACATCCGCGCCGTGGCCGACCCCGACGGGGTCCAGCGCACCGTCAACGCCGTGCCCCTCGAGCCCTACCTGCGTGGCGTGGTGCCCCGCGAGGCCCCCGCCAGCTGGGGTGACGCCTCCGGTGGCATCCATGCCCTGAGGGCCCAGGCGGTGGCCGCCCGGACCTACACCGTCGCCGAGGACCGCTGGAGCTACGCCCGCACCTGCGACACCACCTCGTGCCACGTCTACGGAGGTAGGGCCGAGCGCAAGAACGGCTCCACCACCACCCTCGAGCACTCCAACACCGACCAGGCCGTGTCCAGCACCGCCGGCGAGATCCGGGTCCGCGACAGCGAGCCCATCTACTCCCAGTACTCCGCCTCCACCGGTGGCCACACCAAGTCCCAGGGAAGCACCGGCTCGCGGGGCTGGTTCCCCGCGGTGGCCGACGAGGGCGACAAGGCGTCGCCCCGCCACACCTGGACCCTCGACGTGCCGGTCAGCAGCATCGAGTCCCGCTACGACAAGGGGTCGCTGCAGGAGGTCACCGTGCTGTCGCGCAACGGCCTCGGCCCCGACGGCGGCCGCGTCGACCGGGTCCGGCTGCAGTTCAGCGGCGGCGACGTCGAGATCAGCGGCAACGAGTTCCGCCGCAACGCCGGGCTCTACTCCGACTGGTTCGTGCTCGGCGAGGTCGTGGCCGCACCCGACTCGGGTTCGTCGCCGCCACCCGACTCGGTGTCCTGCCCCGCCGAGGGTCTCGGTTCGGTGCAGCGCCTCTACACCTCCTACTTCGGTCGGGCCTACGACCGCGAGGGCATGGCCTTCTGGGCCGACCGGCGCGAGCGGGGCTGGGGCCTCGAACGCATCTCGAGCCACTTCGCCGCCTCCCCGGAGTTCAACCGCCTCTACGGCGAGCTCTCCGACGCCGACTTCCTCGACCGGGTCTACACCAGTGTCATGAACCGTCCCGCCGACCGCGACGGCCGCGAACACTGGCTGCCGCGACTCGACTCCGGTGCCATCTCACGTGGCCGGCTCATGCTCGTGTTCTCCGACACCTCCGAGTACAAGCGCCTCACCGGGAACTGCGCATGAGCGCAGCCGGCCGCGCGGCATGAAGCGGAAGCTGGCAGCGGTCGTCCGAAGCATCCTGCGCCCGCTGGTGGTGCGCATCCGGTGGGTGGCGGGCAGGCTCGACCTCGGCGGGGTCGCCGAAGCCGACGCCGCCACCCGGGCGGTGGGGAGCCTGCGCGCCAGCCTCGCCACCCTCGAGGTCACCGTCGCCGAACAGGCCGAGGAGATCGCCGAGCTGCGAGCCGAGGTCGACGCCCTGCG
>JBKGZW010000124.1:0-8440 GCA_046543225.1 Acidimicrobiales bacterium | reverse complement strand
CCCGCACGCCCGGTAGCCTCAGGCGGGCATGGCCACCGACGATCATCCGGATCCCCCCGAACCCGACGACACCTGGTCCGACGAAGCGCCCGCCGACGGCGCCGAGTGGGAGATCGACGAGATCCCCGAGTCGGGGCCCGGGTCCCTCGCCCCCATCTGGGCCCGCGGCATCGCCCGCGTCGTCGACCTGTTCATCATCGGCCTCGCCGGGTCGCTGGTCGCCCAGGTCTTCGGCCTCATCGAGGTCGTCGACGACGAGGTGGTCTCGCAGAACCCCACGCTGGTCATCCTGGTCCTGCTGGTGGTGTGGGCCCTCTACGAGGTCACCGGCACCGCCAGCGGAGGCCGCACCGTCGGCAAGCTCATGCTCGGACTGCGGATCCGCAGCGCAGAGGTCGACCAGGCGCCACCACCGAGCAAGTCGCTCGTCCGCTGGCTCCTCCCCGCCATCGCGCTGCTGCTGCCCATCGCCGGACTGCAGCTCGTGGTGCTGTTGGTCGTGTACTTCTCCGCCGTCGCCAACCCCAGGTACCAGGGCTTCCACGACCGGGTGGCCCACACCCTCGTCGTCCGCAACCGCTGACCCTCGTCGCCGCTCTCAGGGCGCGAAGGTATCCTCTCGCCGCACCTTCGCGCCCCAAGAGGCGTCGACAGGTCTCGGTGTCAGTGTGTTTCGGCATCATCGATGCCATGGCACACACGACCACGTCCGCCGTTCTGGCACTGGCCTCGGTCCGGCACGGCGTGATCACGACGACCGAGCTCTGGGATGCGGGCGTCACCAAGGCCGAGCTCCGCCATCTCGCCGCCTCAGGGGTGCTCGAGCGGGCCGGCCGCGGCATCTACCGGGTGGCGACCAGCCCCGCCACGTGGCAACAGCGTCTGCGCATCGCCGTCCTGCTGGGCGGCACGGGTGCGGTCGTCTCGCACCGGGCCGCCGCACGGCTCCACGAGCTCGACGGGTTCGACCGTGCTCCGGTCGAGCTCAGCGTGGCCACGGGGACCAAGGGCCGCGCGGCGCGGGGACGTGTGCACCAGACGAGCGATCTCGCCCGGAGCGACCTCGTCCATCGGGACCGGTTCCCGGTGACGAACCCAGCCCGGACACTGGCTGATCTCGGTGGCGTCGTGCCCCCGCAGCAGCTCGAGGTGGCGGTCGACGATGCGCTCCGGCGCGGCCTGACCACCGTCGACCGCCTCCGCATGCTGGCCGACCGATTGGCCAGACCCGGGCGCGAGGGGATCGCGCCGCTGCGATCCCTGCTCCGGGAACGGGCCACCTCGCTCGGCACGACCGAGAGCGCGCTCGAGACCATGCTGTTGCGGGTGCTGCTCGACGGCGGTCTCCCCCATCCGGTCCCGCAGTTCGAGCTCGTGCACCGCGGTGAGCGCATCGGCCGGTTCGACTTCGCGTATCCACCGCAGATGGTGATCATCGAGGCCGACAGCGAGCGCTGGCACACGAGGAGGGATCGCTTCATCGGGGATCGGACCAGGCGTGACCGCGCCGAGGCGATCGGATGGAGCGTCTTCGCCTTCACTCACCACCATGTCACCCGCCAGCAGCCGTTCGTGGTCTCGACCGTAGGTTCGGCCCTGGAGTCCGCTGCGTGAACGTCCGGCCATATGGTGAGGCGATGGACATCGTCATCGCCGGTGGGCACGGACAGATCGCCAGACTCCTCAGCCGCCGCCTCGCGGGCGACGGCCACCGCGTGCGGGGGCTCATCCGCGACCCCGGCCACGCGCCCGACCTCGAGGCCGACGGTGCCGAGCCGGTGCAGTGCGACCTCGAGACCGCGGGCGACGACGAGCTCGACTCGGCGGTGGCCGGAGCCGACGCCCTCGTGTTCGCAGCCGGGGCGGGACCGGGGTCGGGAGCCGAGCGAAAGGAGACCGTCGACCTCGGTGGTGCGGTGCGCACCATCGAGGCGTGTCGCCGCAACGGCGTCGCCCGCTACGTCATGGTCAGCGCCATGGGCACCGACGAGCCACCACAGGACGACGCCGTGTTCAGCATCTACCTGCGGGCCAAGGCCCGCGCCGACGAGGCCCTGCGCCGCTCGGGCCTCGACCACACCATCGTGCGGCCGGGACGACTGAGCGACGATCCACCAACCGGGCGGGTGCAGCTCGCCCGCCACGTGGAGCGGGCCGAGATCAGCCGGGCCGACGTGGCCCACGTGCTGGCCGCGGTGCTCGACGAGCCGGCCACCATCGGGCACACCTTCGAGGTCGTCGGCGGCGACACCCCGATCGACGAGGCGTTGCGGGGCCTGGTGGGCTGATCCCGGTGGCGGGGGTCAGTCGATCTCGACGACGATGTCGCCGGCGCCGACCGAGTCGCCGACGGCCACCTTCACGGTACTGACCGTACCCGCCTTCTCGGCGGCGATGTTGTTCTCCATCTTCATGGCTTCGAGCACGATGACCGGCTGGCCGATCTCGACCTCCTGGCCCTGCTCGACCAGCACCTTCACGATGGTCCCCTGCATGGGGACGGTGACCTTGCCCGCGTCGGCCGCACCGCCACCGCCCGATGCGCTGGCGGCACGCTTGGGACGGGACCCGGCCTTCTTGGCGCCCGACGCCGCCGGGGCTGCCATCTGGCTCTCGGGCACGAACACCGCGACCGAGAAGCGACGCCCGTTGACCTCGACGTCGACGTCACGGCGCACCTTGGGCTCGGGAGGCTCCTCGCCGTCAGTCGGCGCCGGGGTGGCCGGTGCCGCGGTGGCGGACAGGTCGAGGACCTCCTCGACCCACTTGGTCGAGTGCTCGGCCGACGCGAAGTCGTCGTGGGACAAGATGGCGACATGCGCGGGGGTGGTGGTGGCCACGCCGCCCACGTTCAGCTCCGACAGGGCCCGCAGCATGCGCAGTCGCGCCGTCTCACGGTCGGAGCCCCACACGACGAGCTTGCCGATGAGGTTGTCGTAGTACTGGCTGATCTCGTCACCGGCCTCGTAGCCGCCGTCCCAGCGGACCCCGAACCCCTGGGGGACCGTGAGCGCGGTGATGCGCCCCGGCGAGGGCGAGAAGGCACCCCCGGTGGGGTCCTCGGCGTTGATGCGGCACTCGATGGCATGGCCCCGCAGGTCGATGTCGGCCTGGCTGAAGCTCAACGGTTCGCCAGAGGCGACACGGATCTGCTCGCGGACCAGGTCGATGCCCGACACCAGCTCGGTGACGGGGTGTTCGACCTGGAGCCGGGTGTTCATCTCGAGGTAGAAGAACTCCCCGTCCTGGTAGAGGAACTCGACGGTGCCGGCGTTGACGTAGTTGCACCCCTCGGCGACCTTGACCGCGGCCTCGCCCATGGCCTGGCGGATCTCGGGTGGGAAGGCGGGGGCGGGAGACTCCTCGACCAGCTTCTGGTGGCGGCGCTGGGCCGAGCAGTCGCGCTCGCCGATCCACACGCAGTTGCCGTGGGTGTCGGCGATGACCTGCATCTCGATGTGGCGGGGCCAGGTGAGGTAGCGCTCCATGTAGCACTCGTCGCGACCGAAGTAGGCGAGGGCCTCGCGCTTGGCCGACTCGAGGGCGTCCTCGACCTCCTCGGGGCCACGGACGACCTTCATGCCCCGGCCGCCACCGCCGTAGGCCGCCTTGATGGCGACCGGCCACCCGAACTCGGCCCCGAAGGTGCGAACCTGTTCGGGGTCGGTGATCAGCTCGGTGGTGCCGGGCACCCCGGCGACGCCGACCTTCTCGGCGGCGAGCCGGGCCGAGATCTTGTCGCCCATGACCTCGATGGCCTCGGGCGGCGGACCGATCCAGGCGGTGGTGCCCGACTCGATGATGGCCCGGGCGAACTCGGCGTTCTCGGAGAAGAACCCGTACCCGGGGTGCACACCGTCGGCTCCGCTGCGCTCGATGGCGTCGAGGATGGCCTCGGTGTTGAGGTAGCTCTCGGTTGCGGTCTGGCCTCCGAGGGCGTAGGCCTCGTCGGCGAGACGGACGTGCAGGGCGTCGCGGTCGAGCTCGGAGTACACGGCCACCGTCGCGATGCCGAGCTCCCGGCACGCACGGATGACACGGACGGCGATCTCGCCACGATTGGCGATGAGGATCTTGGAGAGCACCTCCATATGGTTACAGCTATGCCGGGGGATCACGCCAGAAGAGCGCTCGAAAGTTCTCGGTTCGCCGATCTGCGGTGGGTCGGATCGACCGGCTCGACCAACGCCGACCTGCTGGCGCTGGCAGCAGAGGGGGCCGACGACGGGGTGGTGCTGGTGGCCGATCATCAGACGGCGGGCCGTGGCCGGATGGGACGAAGCTGGGAGGCGCCGCCGGGCTCGTCGCTGCTGTGCTCGACCCTGCTGCGCCCCGACATCCCCGTGGCGATGCTGCAGCTGATCCCGCTGGCCACCGCGGTGGCCGCGTCCGACGCCTGTGACACCGTGGCCGGTGTCCGGCCCCGCCTCAAGTGGCCGAACGACCTCATGATCGAAGGATCCGACGGCGAGGAGCGCAAGGTCGGCGGCATCCTCGCCGAGTCGAGCCTCAAGGCCGACGGGGTCGCGGCGGTGGTCGTCGGCATGGGGCTCAACGTCAACTGGCCCGACGAGCTGCCCGACGAGCTCGCCGCCATCGCCACCTCGCTCAACCACCACGCCGGCCGCGAGATCGATCGGGAGGAGCTGCTGGTCGCCCACCTGCGCGGCCTCGAGACCATGCTCGCCCAGCTCGGCACCGACGAGGGGCGCGAGGCGCTGCTGCTCCGCTACCGCCACCTGTCGTGCACCCTCGGCCGGATGGTCCGCGTCGAGCTCTCCTCGGGGGCGCTCACCGGTCAGGCGAGCGACCTCACCCCCGACGGACATCTGTTGGTCGAGCTCGCCGGGGAGCTGGTCCCGATCGCAGCGGGCGACGTCGTGCACCTGCGCCCCACCACCTGAGCCGCCAAGGGTCAGGGATCGAGGTCGCTGCGCATCAGCTCGGCCAGCGCCGCAGCGGCCGCCTCGGTCAGCGGCCCGGGACACTCGCGCAGCCCGATCCCGTCGACCGAGGCGATGGCCTGCACGTCGCGGGTCGAGGAGGTGAGGAACGCCTCGTCGGCGTCGAAGAGGATGTCGAGCGGCAGGTCCTCCTCGACCGCGTCGGTGACCTCGAGGACCAGCTCGCGGGTGATGCCGGCCAGCGGACCGGCCGACAGCGGCGGGGTGACGAGCCGCCCCTCGATCCCGACGAAGATGTTGGTCCCGGTGCCTTCGCAGAGGTTGCCGGCGGTGTTGGCGAAGATGGCCTCGCTGGCATCGGCCGCGGCAGCACGGGCCAGGGCCATGACGTTCTCGGCATAGGAGGTGGTCTTGAGCCCGGTGAGGGCTCCGCGCTCGTTGCGGGGCCACTCGACGGTGATGACGTCGGTGCCGTGCTCGGTGGGAGCCAGCTCGCTCACGGTCAGCAGCAGGGTGGTGCCCTCGGCGCCCCGGTCCGAACCCATCGGCCCGGGTCCTCCCGTGAGGGTGATGCGGAGGCGCCCGTCGTCGACACCGTTGGCCTCGATGACCTCGGCGGCGGCGCGGCGCACCAGATCGGCGTCGGGGACCTCGAGGCCCAGCGCGGTCGCCGACCGCTCGAGACGGCTCAGGTGGCGGCTCATCGCGAACGGCACCGTCCCGACGATCTTGAGCGTCTCGAACACGCCGTCGCCCACGGTCATCCCGTGATCGAAGGGTGAGATCCTGGCCTCGTCGGTGGCGAGCACCTGCCCGTTGATCCACACCTTGTCGGTCGAGTTGGTCATGGATCCGATCCTAGAAGCCGCCGCGCGAGCGACCGCGGGTCTCGTTGGTAGCCTGAGCGGGTGCGGTCGAGCCCCTCACGGGCGCGGGGGCGACGAACCTGGCCCCAACGCCTTCTCCTTGTCGTCAACGTGGCGCTGGTGCTGGTCGCCCTGGGTGCGGCGGCACTGCTGGGCTACGGGTACGAGAAGGCGGGCACGTTCCCCCGGATGGCGCTGTCGGGGGTGCTGGCCGAGGTCGAGGCCTCCTCGGGTGAGGGCGCCATGAACGTGTTGTTGGTCGGCTCCGACACCGCCGAGGGACTCGATCCGGATGATCCGGTGCTCGAGGGTCGGCCGGAGTCCAACGACCTGACCGACAGCATCATGATCCTGCGGATCGACCCTGCCGAGAACGACGCCGCGCTGCTGTCGATCCCCCGCGACCTGTGGGTGCCGATCGCAGGGACCGAGCAGTCCAACAAGATCAACACCGCCTACTCGGTCGGCGGAGCGAGCGCGCTGATCGAGACGATCGACGACTACCTCGGCATCCCGGTCAACCACTTCGTGGCCGTCGACTTCGCCGGGTTCCAGCAGGTGGTCTCGGCCATCGGCGGGGTCGAGGTGTACTTCCCGCATCCCGCCCGCGACGAGGGCAGCGGCCTGTTCGTGCCCGAAGCCGGATGCCAGCTGCTCGACCCGGCCCAAGCCCTCGCCTACTCGCGTGCCCGCCACTTCGAGAACCGGATCGACGGCCGCTGGGTCCCGGACCGCCAGTCCGACTTCGGGCGGATGCAGCGCCAGCAGGAGTTCATGCGTCGAGCGCTCAGCCGGGCGATCGACCGCGGCGCCCGCAACCCCGTCACCCTCAACGCCCTGCTGAACGCGGTCGACGGTGCCCTCGTCCTCGACGATCAGCTCACCACCGGCCAGATCGTCGACATCGCGTCCGCCTTCCGCCTGTTCAACCCCGAGGACCTCGACAGCTACAGCCTCCAGGGGTATGTGTCCGACCAGATGATCCGGGGACAGTCGGCACTGGTGCTGCACGAGGCCGACGCCGACCCCGTCCTCGACCTGTTCCGCGGTGAGCAGGGGCTGGATCCGACCCCCGAGACGGTGCGGCTCCGGGTCCTCAACGGCAGCGGCGCCCCCGACCAGGCCTGGGACGTGGCCGAGTCGTTGCGGGCGGCAGGCTTCGAGGTCCCGATCACCGACAACCTCCGGGGCGATCCCCTCTCCCGGACCGAGATCCGCCACCACCCCGGACAGCGCGCTTCGGCCGAGCTCCTCGCCCGGTACCTGGTCA
The DNA here is from genome assembly GCA_046543225.1 of Acidimicrobiales bacterium. Lineage (GTDB taxonomy): Bacteria > Actinomycetota > Acidimicrobiia > Acidimicrobiales > SKKL01 > SKKL01. The sequence continues at coordinate 1,400 of JBKGZW010000124.1, read as the reverse complement.
CGTCGCCGCGACTGGTGGAGGACCCGTCGCTGTCGTTCGTCCCCATCGAGCTGGTCACCGGGACCGACTTCCGTGGCGTGATCGAGCCCGACGATCAGGACGATCCGGAGGGGCCTCCCGCTGGCGAGGTCACCTCCTCGACCAGCGCGTCGTCCACCAGTTCCACCACCACGTCGACCGCTCCGCCCAGCACCGACGATCAGGCGCCGGCCGACGAGTCTCCGCCTCCCCGATGCTGATGCGGCACTAGCCTTGGCGCCCATGTCGGCAACCATCGCAGTCATCGGAACGGGCTATGTGGGCCTCACCACGGGAGCTGCGTTCGCCGCGCTGGGCCACACGGTGGTGTGCGCCGACATCGACGAGGACAAGATCCGCCGCCTCAACGAGGGCGAGATCCCGATCGTCGAGGACGGCCTCGAGCGCCTGGTCCACGAGAACGTCAAGGCGGGCCGGCTCTCGTTCGTCGTCGGGGCGGCCAAGGCGGCGGCCGAGTGCGAGTTCTCCTACCTCTGCGTGCCGACACCCCAGGGACTCGACGGCTCGGCCGACCTGTCGTTCATCGAGGCGGCCGCGGCCGAGATCGGTCCGGCGCTGGCACCCGAGTCGATCGTGGTCAACAAGTCGACGGTGCCGGTCGGATCCACCCGGGTCGTCGAACGGGCGTTGGGCCGCAGCGACGTGTTCGTGGTCTCCAACCCCGAGTTCCTCCGCGAAGGCTCCGCGGTCAACGACTTCATGAAGCCCGACCGGGTCGTGATCGGCAGCGACCACCAGGCGGCCGCCATCCGTGTGGCGTCGCTGTACATGGGCATCCCCGCACCGATCATGGTCACCGACCCCGCCTCGGCCGAGACGATCAAGTACGCCGCCAACGCCTTCTTGGCCACCAAGCTCTCGTTCGTGAACGCCGTGGCCGCGATCTGCGAAGCCGTGGGCGCCGACGTCGCCGACGTGATGCTGGGCATCGGCTACGACAAGCGCATCGGCCAGGACTTCCTCCAACCCGGCCCCGGCTGGGGCGGGTCCTGTTTCGTCGGCACCGAGACCGTTCTGACCAGACGAGGCACCAAGGTCGCGCTCCGCTCCTTCGAGGAGCTGCACGACCTGGTCGAGCGAGACGGCATCTCCGGCTGGGAGGTGCTGGCATGGTCGCCGGGTGCGCCCACGCCCGAGTTCCACCCGATCGCGGCGTTCACCCGCCGTCCCTTCGACGGCGAGATCATCGACATCAGGACCAAGATGGGCCGGCACCTCACGGTGACCGACGACCACCCGATGCTGATCAGCGACGGCGTTCACCCCGGACCGACCGAGGTCGTTCACGCGGCGGAGCTCGTCGAGGACGACTGGCTGCCGGTGGCCGTCGGCGCACCGATACCCCTCGCCGATCCACCCCG
>JBKGZW010000012.1:0-31634 GCA_046543225.1 Acidimicrobiales bacterium | reverse complement strand
GAACGCAGGCATGAGCCGGCGGTGACCGAACCCGAAGATGTCGAGGGGATCCTTGGCGGTGATGGGGAAGGTGAACGGCGAGCCGGTGAGCGTCCGGTTGTGCACGAGTTGGAGGGCCACGAAGGGAGCCACGACCGCGAGGAACCCGGCGGCGGTGCGCAGCTGCTGGTTCCATCGTCCGCGCTCGACCACGGCCACGTAGCCGACGGCGACGCTGCCCCAGAGGACCGCATCGAAGGTCCGGGTGCACACGATCCATCCGAACGGGATCGCGGCCGCGGCGGCACGCGCCGGTGATCGGGTTCGGACGGCCCCGAGGAACAGCACGAGGAACCACAGGCCGAGGCCGGTGGTGAACAGGTAGTTGAGGTAGAGCCCGCCCTGCACCGCGAAGATCGGCGAGCACAACAGGACCAGCCCGGCCACGTTGGCGAGGAGACGGTCGCCCGACATCTGGTAGGTGAGCGCGCTGACCCCGCTGACCGCGAGTGCGGCGGCCGCGCTGATGGCGGCACCGGGCCAGCTGATCCAGGTGCCGGCGAGGATGACGACCGGCCAGCCCAGGGGGTACTGGGTGAAGAACTGGCCGTCGCGCCAGGCGCTGAGCCACGGGTGGAACAGCGCCGGGAACCCTCCGTCGGTCCCGCTGAGCTGGCCCTGGCGCAACAACTCGACCTGCCACAGGTAGACGGGCTCGTCGCGGTTCCAGGAGAAGGCCGGGTAGACGAGGTGTTGGATCAGCGCCGCGGCGATCGCGGCCACGATGGCGAGCCCGATGGTCGTCCGGCGCGACCCGAGGACAGCGACGAGCGCGCTCCCCGAACGGGCAGCGAGGGTGGATCCGGGGCGGCGCGGCGGCAGAGCGGACAAGCCGAAGAAGCTAGCGCGTCGAGGAGGGGACCGACCCGTTGCCCACGGTGCCGATCAGGCCGTGTACCGGGTGGGTTCGACGCCGGTCGCCAGCACGTGATCCAGCCGCCGCACCGCCCGGATGTCGGCGGTGCGAAAGCTGGCCAGACGGGTGCTCCACGAGTCGACCACGCGCCGGTCGGTGGCGAAGAAGGTGGTCATCTGCCCTTCCTGGAGGTAGGCGTCGGCGCCGTCGATGCACTCGACGGACTCGTCGATGAGGGTGATCTGATAGCGAGGCATGGCGGACTCCTCTGGTGGTCGCTGCGGGCATGGTAGGTAGCCGGGCCTGTGGGGAGGAAGGGGAGCAACCCTGTGGATTGTGACCGTCGTCCACAGGTCCACCGGTGCCGCGACGGGCTGTGCCATGCTCGGGCGATGGAGCCCACCGTGCTCGACGCACCGTCTGACGAGGCGGCGATCAGTTGCCCGCGGTGCGGTCAGGACGCGTCCGAGCGCTTCTACGGCCCCTGTGCCACCTGCCGTCGCCAGCTCCGAGATCACATGGGTGGACCTCGACGTGAGGTCGAGGTCGAGGCCTACGAGCCGAAGATGAACGTGACACCCAACGCGGTGGCGCTCAAGGAGTGAGCTCGGTGGCCTCGAGCACCCGCGCTCGGGCCCACCCGTAGTCGGGCTTGCCTGCAGGGCTCCGGACCACCTGGTCACACCGGACGATGGTCTTGGGCAGCTTGTAGCGGGCCAGGTGCTCGGCGCAGGCGGCGCGCAGGTCGTCGTCGGTGACCGTCGAGTCGGGGCGAAGGGCCACCACCGCGGCGACCTCCTGGCCCCAGGTGGGCGACGGGCGTCCGACCACGATGGCGTCGACGACCCCGGGGTGGGACTTGAGGGCGGCCTCCACCTCCTCGGCGAACACCTTCTCGCCGCCGGTGTTGATGGTGACCGAGTCGCGTCCGTGCAACTCGATGCTGCCGTCGTCGAGCAGCCGGGCACGGTCGCCGGGCACCGAGTAGCGGACGCCGTCGATGACCGGGAAGGTCTCCGCGGTCTTCTCGGGGTCGCCGAGGTAGCCGCGGGGGACGCGTCCGCCCTGGGCCAGCCATCCCAACTCCGGCTCGCCGGGAGCGAGCACCCGGGTCCGGTCCTCCGACAGCACGACCGACCCCTTCGACGGGGCGAAGCTCTCGCCGTCGTGGTGGTCGACGTTGGAGGAGCGTGTGCCCTGCCGGCCGCTCTCGGACGACCCGAGGACGTCGATGAGGGTGATCTCGGGGAGGACCTCGAGCAGCTCATCGGCGGTGCGTTGGGTCAGGGGAGCGCCGCCGCTGGTCACGAACCTCAGCGACGGGAGCTCGCGTGGTCGCCGACGCAGCTCTTCGATCAGTGGTCGGGCGAAGGAGTCGCCCACGATCTGCAGCGCCGTGACCGCCTCGCGGGCGCAGGTGTCGAGCAGGTCGGCGGCATCGAGGTGATCGGTGCGGTCCTGGATGACCACCGTTCCGCCGCTGATCCAGGCGCTGATGGCGTTCCAGTGCGCAGCGCCGTGCATGAACGGGGGAGCCGGGAGGGCACGGAGCGTGGATCCCGTGGCCCGCTGGACGATGGGAGCGATCCCGTCGTACTCCTCGCCCGAGCGGGTTCGTACGCCCAGCGCCGACACGAGGAAGTCGGCCTGACGCCAGCACACGCCCTTGGGCGCGCCGGTCGTGCCGCCGGTGTAGAGCAGGTACAGATCGTCGCCGCTCCACTGTTCGACCATCTCGTGGGGAAGGCCGGGGTCGGCGTGGTCGAGCGCATCGTCCCAGTCGAGGCTCCGGGGCAAGGGGTCGTGGCCCGATCCGTCGGGGACCCGCACGAGCAGCTGGAGATGTTCGAGGTCGTCGAGCACCTCGGCGAGCACCGGGCTGAGCGCTTCGTGGTAGACGATCGCGCGAGCCCGCGAGTCGTCGAGCACGTAGCGGAGCTCGTCGGCGACATAGCGGTAGTTGACGTTGATGGCGGCTGCTCCGGCCTTCATCGTGGCGAGCATGGCCTCGAGGTACTCCGGTCCGTTGTGCAGGTAGAGCGCGACGTGGTCGTGTGGTGACTCCCACGGCTCACAATCGGCGAGCTGCCGGTTGCGGCCGATGCCGTTGAAGGCGAGAACGGCGGCGAAGCGCCGGGTCTGGTCGGTGACCGCGGCCCAGCTCAGATGATGGTCGCGGTGCACGATGCAGTCGCGGTCGGGAACCACCCGGGCGATCGCCTCGTGGATCTGAGGGAGGTTGAGCTCCACGCGCTCAGCCCTTGGGGACCTCGGTGACCTGCACCTGATCCATGGTGTCGCCCACCTCGATGGCCAGGGCGACGTCCATGCCGTCGGTGACCTTGCCGAAGTAGTTGTAGTTCTTGTCGAGCCGACCCTTGAGGTTGTCGATGCAGATGAAGAACTGCGATCCGTTGGTGTTGGGACCGGCATTGGCCATGGCCACCGCGCCGAGGTGATAGTCGCCCTTGACCGGCTCGTCGTCGAAGCGGTAGCCGGGGTTGCCCCGTCCGTCGCCGTCGGGGCAACCACCCTGGATCACGAACCCGGGGACGACCCGATGGAAGGTGAGACCGTCATAGAAGCCCTCGCGAGCGAGGTGGACGAAGTTGTTCACCGTGACCGGTGCGAGGTCGGGGTCGAGCTCGAGCGAGATGTCGCCCTTGGGCGTGGTGATCGTGACGCGGTAGAGGGCGTCGGTGTCGATGGTCTTGTCAGGAGGTGTGGCCATGCTCCATCGTCGCATGCGACAGCGGTGGGGTCACACCCGGTCGATGGGTTGGCCGTCGTCGGCGGGGGAGATGGTGGCCAGGCCACCGGGGATGAGGGGCGACAACCCCTTCCAGGCGAGGACGCTCAGGAGGTCGACCAACTGATCGAGCTCGAGCGGTCGACCCATGGCTTCGTGCTCGGTGATGGCGGTGTTCAACAGCCCGCCGATCGCCGCGGTGATGATGCGGGCTTGGTCGGTCCCGCCCCACCTGCGGGTGAGCCCTTCGAGGCGCCGCCGACGTGCCTGTTGGACCGCCGGATGCTTGCTCGCGGCCGACGAGCTGATCATGGCCCACGGCCCCGGGTTGTCCCGGGCGAAGACCAGGCACAGTCGAATCCATTGCCTGGCCTGCTCGGCAGGACGCAACGCTGGATCGAAGGCCGGTGCGATGGCCTCGTCGAGCTGCTCGAAGGCCCTCACACACGCGGCGCCGACCAGTCCTCCACGGTCACCGAAGTAGTTGTAGACCAAGGCCCGCGACACCCCGGCGGCGTCGGCGATCTCCTCGAAGGTCACCTCCGACGGTTCACGACCGGCGATGACCTCGATGGCGGCCTCGATGATCTGAGCGCGGCGCAGTTCGGGAGCGAGCCTGGTGCGACCACCCCGCCGTTGGGTCATCGGCCTTCCTCCTCCTGGGCCCGTCCGGCCGGTGGGAACCCGACCGTCGACCCGGTTGCGTCAGGTCGTGGCGGCGGGCTCCTCGACGACCGGGATCAGGGGGTAGTGGCATGCCACCCAGTGATCGTCACCGACCCGGCGCATCGTGGGTTCGATCTGGGCGCACCGATCCTCGGCACGGGGGCACCGGGTCCGGAACCGACAGCCGCTCGGCGGCATGATGGGCGAGGGCAGCTCCCCCTTGATCGTGTCACGGGACTCGGGGCTCACGGTTGGGTCCGGCACCGGGATCGAGGTGAGGAGCGCTTCGGTGTAGGGATGGGCGGGACGCTCGTAGATGGTGTCGGGTCGCCCGACCTCGCACATCTTTCCGAGATACATCACCGCGACGCGGTCGCTGACGTTCTTGACCACCGCCAGGTCGTGGGCGATGAAGACGAGGGTCAGCTGGTACTGGGCCTTCATGTCCTCGAGCAGGTTCAGGATCTGGGCCTGCACCGACACGTCGAGCGCCGACACCGGTTCGTCGCAGATGATCACCTTGGGGTCGAGCACGAGGGCGCGGGCGATCGAGATGCGCTGGCACTGACCACCGGAGAACTCGTGGGCCCGCTTGGTCCTGGCGACCTCGGGATCCAGCCCCACCGATGCCAGGACGTGGTCGACGACCGTCTCCCGCTCCTTGGCGTCGCCGCGGCCCCAGATGGCGAGGGGTTCGGCGATGACATCGCCGATGCGCCGGCGGGGGTTGAGCGACGAGATGGGGTCCTGGAAGATCATCTGGATCTCGGGACGCAGCCGACGGACCGCTTCGGCGTCGAGCTCGGTCATGTCCTGGCCGCGGAAGGTGACGCTGCCGCTGGTGGGGCGGGGAAGCTGCATCAGCGCCCGGCCCGTCGTGGACTTGCCGCACCCGGATTCGCCCACGAGCCCGAGCGTCTCGCCCTCGAGGATGTCGAAGCTGATGTCGGACACGGCGTGGACCTTGAGCCCCTTCTTCAGCGGGAACTCCACCGTGAGGTGCTCGACGCTGATCAGCGGGTTCTGGTCACTGCGCAGGTGTGCGGTGCCGCTACCGGCCATGTGAAGCCTCCGTCGGGTTCTCTTCCAGGGTCACGAGGGTCTGCGGGAGCCCGACCTCGATGTTGCGCTCGAACGCTGCCCGATTCTCGGGGGTCCCGACGGGGAACCAGCAGGCGAACTGGTGCCCGGGCGACTCGGCTTCGACGAGCGGGGGCTCCTCCTCGTGGCACTTCGGTTGGGCGTAGGGGCACCGTGGACTGAACGTGCACCCCTTCGGTGGGTTGATGAGGTCGGGCGGACGTCCGCCGATCACCTTGAGCCGGGTGTGGCTGCGGCTCTCGAGCCGGGGGATCGACCGCAGCAAGGCCTCGGTGTAGGGCATCCGCATGTGGGCGAACAGCACCGGTGTCGGCGCCTTCTCGACCACCTTCCCGCCATACATCACGATGATCTCGTCGGTCCGTCCGGCGACCACACCGAGATCGTGGGTCACCAGGACCATGCCCATGTCGCGCTCGCTCTGCTGCCTGGCCAACAACTCGAGGATCTGGGCCTGCACGGTGACGTCGAGGGCGGTCGTGGGCTCGTCGGCCATCAAGAGCTTGGGGCCGCACGCCAGCGCGATGGCGATCGTGACACGCTGTCGCATCCCACCGGAAAGCTGGTGCGGGTACTCGTCGATGCGCTTCTCGGGCTCGGGGATGTTGACCGATTGCAGGAGGGCGATGGCGGTGTCGCGGGCCTCCTGCTTGTCGAGATCGAGATGGAAGCGGAGCGATTCGGTGATCTGGCGACCGACCTTGACCACCGGGTTGAGCGAGGTCATCGGGTCCTGGAAGACCATGGCGACCTCGATGCCCCAGATGTTGCGCATGGCCTTGGGGCTCAGCCCGGTGATGTCGCGGCCTTCGAAGACCACGCTGCCGTCGCGAACCACGTTGCTGCGCGGCAACAGGTTCATGACCGACCGCGACAGCACGGTCTTGCCCGAGCCGGACTCGCCGACGATGCCGAGGGTCTTGCCCCGCTCGAGATCGAAGGTGACACCGTCAACGGCACGAACCCGGCCGAGTGGGGTGATGAAGTGCGTCTTGAGGTCACGCACCTCGAGCAGGCGCGAGCTGTCGCTCTGCAACCGGGGCTCGAGCTTGGAGACCGAGCGACGACGGTTCATGGGCAGCACTCCTGGATGGTGTGGTGACAGATGGGTCCGCCGATGGTGGCGCGAGATGTGGCACCAAGACGCGGGATGGCCGGAGCGGTCACCTGACACGCCGTGAGCTGCACCCGATCCTCCCCCTTTGGTGCCCGATGATCTCGAGCGTCACCTGAGCCTTCTCCGGCCCGCGTGCGATGGTCGCGGACGCCCGCGTGATCTTGGTCACCACGGGTCGCTCGAACGGTATTCATTGCGTTGTCGCCGTGTCAATTGTCGTCGCCGGTTCCGACGGGCAGTCTCAGACTGTCGTAGCTGCGACGATGGCTGAGCACCGAGCTCACATACGACTGGGAGCGGTTGTAGGACAGCAGCGCCCGGTTGAGCGAGGCTGGACGGTCGAGCCGGCTGTGTGAGCGGCACAGGTAGGCGGCGGCCGCGGCGGCAGCGTCGTAGAGGTTGTGGGGATCCATCCGGCCGTTGCCGTCGCCATCGCGGCGAACCATGCGCCAGGTCGAGGGGATGAACTGCATCGGACCGATCGCCCGGTCGAACACCGGGTCGCCGTCGAGGGCGCCACCGTCGGTGTCGGGGATGCGCAGGATGCCCTCGGCTCCGTCGAGCGCGATGCCGGTGATGCGCCGGGTGGTGGTGCCATCGGCTCGCACAGAGGAGCCGCCGTAGTGGCCGTGGCGACTTTCGACGCGTCCGATGCCGGCGAGCACGGACCACGGCACCGCACAGCTCGGCTGCTCTGCGTTGACCACATCGGCGGCGGTGCGGTAGGCGTCGAGGGCGACCACGGTGAAGTCGGCGCCCTGGACCCGCGAGGTCATGAACACCTCGCTGTAGCGTTCCTGGGCTCCGGGCAGCGCCGGCTCGGCGACCGCCAGCTCGGCGACGGCGTGCTCGCGTCGCTGGGTGTTGACCTCGATCTCCTCGCGCACTCGGATGAGGTCGTCCTGGGTGTCATCGATCTGGTGACCGAGGGAGGTGACCTCGGCTTCGGCGAGCGCCAAGCGCTCGCGGAGCGTCGTGTCCACCGCCTCCATCATCACCCGCTGCCGGCCGGTCTCGGCCGCGGCGGTCGGGTCGAGCCCGATCCCGAGCCCGGGCGCGGGGTCCCCGGCCCCGACGTAGGCGGCCACGGCCAGCTCGCCGAGCTCAGCTCGAAGCTGAGCGGCCCGCTGACCGGCCGCGCGGCGGCGCTCGGTCATGGCCGAGATCTGGGTGCGGTGTCCCTGCCGTTCACCCTCGAGGCGGTCGAGCTCGGTCGAGGCCTGGTTCCGGACGGCGCGGTTGGTACGGATCGTCGCCTCCAGCGAGCGGATCTCGGCTTCGGCGTCCTCGACAGCGGCGCCGACGGCCGGGACCTCGCGCACCGACTCGGGCAGAAGGGCACGTGCCTGTTCGAGCGCCGACTCGTTGTCGAGCGGGTCGGGGGGACCGATCTCGGACTCGGGGTCGGCCAGCACCCTGTCGATCAGGCCTTCGTCGGGTACTGATTGGGCGGCACCAGGCGAAGCGGAGGCGAGCAGCGCGACCACCGCACCAGCGGCGATGGTCACACGTGCCCGACGGCGACGGCCGCGGTTGCACCGGAGGAGGGAGGGGTGGGTGTCCATGAGCTGGGCGACCCCATGATGGCCGCTGGCGAGCCCCGGAGGAGACATCCGCGCCGTTGGCGTGCCGGCGGGCCGGACGCTGTGGCTTGGGTAGGGTGCTGCTCGACGCGACACGTGGGAGATGAGATGAACGACAGCGCCAGCACCGAAGACGACGGTTCGTCCCGGGTCACCGTGTCGATCGATGCTGGGGTGGCCGACGTGCGCCTGAACCGCCCGTCGAAGCTCAACGCGGTCGACCCGGCGATGTTCGCGGCGCTGGTCGACACCGGTGCAGCCCTCCAAGCGGACCGCTCGGTCCGGGCCATCGTGCTCTCGGGCGAGGGGCGCGGGTTCTGTGCCGGCCTCGACCTGTCGAGCTTCTCGGCGATGGCCGGCAGAGATCGCGCCCCGTCCGACTCGGCCACCACCGACGACCGCGACCCCGCTGCGGTCGGTCCGAGCACCATCCTCGATCGGGGCGACCGCATCACGTCGTTGGGCCAGCAGGCCGCCTACACCTGGACCGAGCAGCCGGCGCCGGTGATCGCCGCGATCACCGGCCCGGCGCTGGGTGCGGGCTTGCAGATCGCGCTGGCCGCAGACATCCGCTTCATCGCGCCCGACGCCACGATGAGCGTGCTCGAGATCCGATGGGGTCTGGTGCCCGACATGACCGGCACCCAGATGCTGCCGCGGCTGGTCGGCCTCGACGTGGCCAAGGAACTCGCCTTCACCGGGCGGATGGTCGACGGTCGCGAGTGTGTCGAGCTCGGCCTCGCCACCCACCTGAGCGACGATCCAAAGGGGGCAGCCATGGAGCTGGCCACCGAGATCGCCGCCAAGAGCCCGCACGCGATCCGTGGCGGCAAGCGGCTCCTCAACATGGCGGGGCAGGTCCCGCTGGCCGAGGGCTTCGCGGCCGAGGCCGAGACCATGGCCGCGCTCATCGGCTCACCGAACAACTCCGAGGCCGTCAAGGCCTACTTCGAGCAGCGGGCCCCCGACTTCGCGGACTGATGGCTCACCCCGGACTCCACGACGATCTCGTGGGCGTGGTCGGCACCACCCACGTGTTGACCGGAGACCTGACCGCCTCCCACGTGGTCGACTGGACCGGACGGTGGACGGGTCGATGCGCCGGGGTGGTGCGGCCGGCGTCGGCCGAAGAGCTGGCCGCGGTGGTCGAGGTCTGTGCCCGTCACGGCGCCCCGATGGTTCCCCAAGGTGGGAACACCGGGCTCGTCGGTGGCGCCGTGCCCGAGGGTGACGCGGTGGTGCTGTCGACCAGCCGTCTGCGCTCGCTCGGCCCGGTCGACGCGGTCGGTGGCCAGATCACCGCAGGGGCAGGTGTCACCGTGGCCGAGGTGGCGGCCGCGGCCCGGCGCACGGGGTGGCGCTACGCGGTCGACTTCGCCGCCCGCGACACCGCGACCATCGGAGGTTCGATCGCCACCAACGCCGGTGGTCACCACGTGCTGCGCTTCGGCATGACGCGCCGCCAGCTCGTGGGCATCGAGGCGGTCCTGGCCGATGGCCGCGTGCTGTCGCACCTGGGTGGTCTGGTGAAGGACAACACCGGATACGACCTGGCCGGGCTGCTCTGTGGAAGCGAGGGCACCCTCGGCATCGTCACCGCCGCCCGACTCGCCCTGGTCCCCGAGCCCGGGCCCTTGGCCGTGGCGCTGGTCGGATTCGCCGACCTGCAGACTGCCATCGCGGCCATCGGTCCGCTCCGCCGGGCGCTGCCCGAGGTGGAGGCCATCGAGCTCATGCTCGACGACGGGCTCGCGGCGGTGGGAGCGCACCTGGCGGTGCGACCTCCGGTGGAGGATCCGGTCGTGCTCCTCATCGAGACGGGAGGCGGTCCCGATCCGGTCGAGACCCTCGTCGAGGCCGTCGCCTCGTCCGGGCCCGTCGGCGCCACCGCGGTCGGGTCCGATCCCCGTAGCAGCGCCGAGATCTGGCGATGGCGCGAGGCCCACACCGAGGTCATCAACGCGGTGGGGCCTCATCCTCCCCACAAGCTCGACGTCACCCTCCCACTCGACGCCGTGGCGGAGTTCGTGCCCCGGGTCCGGGCCGCCGTTCGGTCCGCGCATCCCGACGCGTCCACCTGGATCTTCGGGCATGCGGGTGACGGCAACCTGCACGTCAACGTCACCGGTCCCGCGCCCGAGGACGGGTCCGTCGATGAGATCGTCCTGCGGCTGGTGGCCGACGCCGGGGGGAGCATCAGCGCCGAGCACGGCATCGGTCGGGTCAAACGGCCGTGGCTCCACCTCAACCGCAGCGCCGAGGAGATCGACACCTTCCGGGCCATCAAGGCCGCGCTCGATCCCGACGGCCTGTTGAACCCGGGTGTGCTCCTACCCTGACGCGCCCACCCACCGGCCCCGGCGCTCGAGGACCTCGCGCAGGACGGCGGGCCGGTCGGTCATGATCCCGTCGACACCGAGATCGAGGAGGCGTTCCATCTCGTCGGGGTCGTCGATGGTCCACACGTGCACCTGGAGACCGAGACGATGGGCGGCGGCGACGAGTCGCTCGTCGGTGACGGTCACCCCCTTGGCCTTCACCGGCACCTGGGCACACGGGGCGGGCAGTTGCAGCGGGACCCCGAACGATGCCGCCTTCAACCGGGCGATCCCGCGCGGGCCCAGTGACGTGCACAGCTCGGGTCCAAGGGCGCTGCGCACCCGTTCGAGGCGCTGATCCGAGAACGCTCCGATGCACACGCGCCGCACCGAGTCGGTGCGGCGGATGGCCTCGACCAACGGGTCGACCGCACTGTCGTGCTTCGGGTCGATGTTGATCCGGAGCGTGGGCCAGGTGCCGAGGATGTCCTCGAACAGTGGGATCGGCTCACGGCCGTCCACCCGCGCCCGGCTGACCTCCGACCACGGCAGGTCGCGGATCAGCCCGCCGCGATCGGTGACCCGGTCGAGGGCCTCGTCGTGGAACGCGACGAGCACGCCGTCGGAGGTGACGTGGACGTCGGTCTCGACGTAGCGGTAGTCGAGGGCCACCGCGTGCTCGAACGCCGGCATCGTGTTCTCCGGCCAGTCGCCCGCGCCGCCCCGGTGGGCGAACGCGAGCGGGCCACGATGGTCGAGGAAGTCGAAGTCGGCAGCTGTGGTCACCCGAGGTGATCCGCTCAGACGAGCTTGGAGTCGCGACCCTGCCAGTACTCGTCGCGGAGCAGGCGCTTGTAGAGCTTGCCGGTGGGGTGGCGGGGCAGTTCGTCACGGAAGTCGACCGAGCGCGGGCACTTGACGTCGGCGAGCTGCTCGCGGCAGGTGGCGATGATGTCGCGCTCGAGCTTCTCGGAGGGTTCGTAGCCCTCGGCGAGCTGGACCACGGCCTTGACCTCTTCGCCGAAGTCCTCGTTGGGGACACCGATGACGGCGACGTCGAGGACCGCAGGATGCATGGTGAGCACGTTCTCGGCCTCCTGGGGATAGACGTTCACGCCGCCGGTGATGATCATGTAGGCCTTGCGGTCGGTGAGGTACAGGAACCCGTCCTCGTCGACCCGCCCGACGTCGCCGAGGGTGGTCCAGCCCCGACCCTTCGGGTCGCGCGAGTCCTCGGTCTTGTCGGGATCGTTGTGGTACTCGAAGGAGCCCTCGGAGCCGAAGTAGACCGTGCCCTCCTCGCCGGTGGGAACCTCGTTGCCGTCCTCGTCGAGGATGTGCACCTCGCCCACGAGCGGCCGTCCCACCGTGCCCTTGTGCTCGAGCCAGTCCTGGGAGTTGGTGTAGACGAACCCGTTGCCCTCGGTGCCGGCGTAGTACTCGTGCAGCACCGGGCCCCACCACTCGATCATCTGCTCCTTGACCGGGATGGGGCAGGGGGCGGCGGCGTGGATGGCCACCTGCAGGCTCGACACGTCGTAGCGGTTCCGGACCTCCTCGGGCAGCTTCAGCATGCGCACGAACATGGTTGGCACCCACTGGCTCGTGGTGACCCGGTACTGCTCGATGAGCTTGAGGGCCTCCTCGGGATCGAAGTGCTCCATCACGATCACGGTGCCTCCGACCCGGTGGATCCCCATGCAGAAGCGCAGCGGAGCGGCGTGGTAGAGGGGAGCGGGGTTGAGATACACCGCGTCCTCGTCGAAGCCGAACAGCAGCTGTCCCGCTCCCAACAAGGCCGTGGGCGTTCCCAGCTCGGCGTCGGACATGGGGATCTTCACGCCCTTCGGGCGCCCGGTGGTCCCCGAGGAGTAGAGCATGTCGACGCCCTCGTGCCGCGGCGCCGGCAGCGGCTCGGCGGGCTGCGCGGCCACCGCGTCCTCGAAGCGCTCGTAGCCGTCGAGGTCGGTGTCGAGGATGAACCGGTGGGTGACGTCGGGGATCTTGTCGACGAGCTGGGCGGCGGCGTCGCGCTTGTAGGCGCTGGTGATGAACACCTTCGCCCCGCAGTCGTTGATGATGTACTGCATCTCGTCGACGGTCAGGCGAGAGCTGATCGCGGTCCAGTAGACGCCGGCGTAGGCCGCGCCCCAGGCGATCTTGAAGAAGTCGGGGTGGTTCTCCAGACAGAACGCCACGTGTTCGCCTTCGGCGACACCGCAGGCACGGATCAGCTGGGAGATCTGGTTGGCGGCGTCGTCGAGCTCGCGGTAGGTCACCGGTTGGCCGGTCGAGGCCATGATGTAGGCCGGGTGGTCGGGGCGGGTCTCGGCGAAGGCACCTGGGTAGTTGGTGGACATGGCGCGACCGTACCGCGTACACCCCGGTACGGGCTCGTTGCCCCGACCGCTCCCGGCTCGGCTGTGGCGACGCGGTGGAGGGACGGTGTCGAGTCGCTCTCTCCGCCGCGCTGCGAGTAACGTCGACCGCACTCCGTTGGACGAGATGTCAAGAGTGGTTGGGGGAACAGATGGCCGTCACCGACGCAGCAGGCACCGACACCGACGAGCAGCGGGTGCGCGACGCGCTCGACCAGCTCGTCTCGGGACACGACACCTCCGACGTCGTCGGATTCCTCGGGGCGCAGTACGACCTCGGGCTGGCGTGGGTGCACTTCCCCGAGGGCTACGGCGGCCTCGGGCTCTCACCCAAGCTCCAGAACCTCGTCAACGCCAGGCTCGCCGAGGTCCATGCACCGAGTCCCTATGCCCGCAACCCCATCGGCTACGGCATGGGGGCACCCACGATCGTCACCCACGGCTCCGAGGAGCAGAAGCGGCGGTACCTGCGCCCCCTCTTCACCGGCGAGGAGATCTGGTGTCAGCTCTTCAGCGAGCCGGGGGCGGGCTCCGACGTCGCCGGCCTGTCCAGCCGGGCGGTGCGCGACGGCGACGAGTGGGTGGTGAACGGCCAGAAGGTGTGGACCACCCTCGCCCACCTCTCGCGGTGGGGGATGCTGGTCGTGCGCACCGACCCCGATCAGCCCAAGCACAAGGGTCTCACCTACTTCGTCGTCGACATGGAGGCCCCCGGCGTCGAGGTGCGGCCCTTGCGCCAGATGACCGGCGACGCGGAGTTCAACGAGGTGTACTTCACCGACGTCCGCATCCCCGACTCCGAGCGCCTCGGCGACATCGGCGAGGGATGGGGCGTGTCGCTCACCACCCTCATGAACGAACGAGTCTCGATCGGCGGTGGGGTCGCACCCCGCGGGTCGGGCCACATCGCGACCGCGGTCAAGGCATACCACGACCACCGGGATGCCCTTAACGAGCGGCACCGGGCGGCGCTGAAGGACCAGCTCATGGGTCTCTGGGTCCGGGCCGAGGTTCACCGCCTCACCAACATGCGAGCCTCGGACAACCGCAAGATGGGCACCCCCGGACCCGAGGGCTCGGTCGGCAAGCTGGCATCGGCCGAGCTGAACAAGGAGATCACCTCGTTCACCATCGATCTCCTCGGTCCCGAGGGCCTGCTCTATGACGACTACACCATGCGCCGCCCCGACACCGCGGCCGAGGGACGCACGCCCCAACGGGCGTTCCTGCGCATGCGGGCAAACTCGATCGAGGGAGGCACCACCGAGGTCATGCGCAACATCCTCGGCGAGCGCGTCCTGGGGTTGCCCGGCGACATCCGGGTCGACAAGGACCGCCCCTGGATCGAGGTGCCGCGCAGCTGAGGTCCTGCAGGACCCGTGGGTCAGCGGTGCGCCCGACGCAGGTCGGGCAGGTGGGGGATCTCGTTGACGCTCACGAGCGAGCGAACACCGCGTGAGGAGGCCATCACCCGGCTGATGCTGGTGTAGGTCGGCTCGAAGAACAGCGGACGGTCGATGCCCAAGATGGTCGACAGGTAGGCGTTGATGACCCCGCCGTGGCACACCACCGCGACCTGTCGCCCCGGATTGGCATCCACGATGCGTTCGACGGCGGCCGCAGCCTGGTCGCGGAAGGCGAACTGCTCGGGTGCCCCCAAGCGCTCCATCAGTTCCTGCCACCGGGGATCGTCGGAGCCGCGGAGCTCCTCCAGCGGGATGTAGTGCTCCTCGTCGGCGTCGAACTCGCGGAGGTCGTCATCGACACGGGCCTCGGTGCCGAACGCGGCCTCGATGGGGGCTGCGGTCTGCCGGGCGCGGCGGAGCGGACTCGTCCACACCTCGTCGATGGGCTCGGTGCGCAGCCACCTGGCCAGGGTCTCGGCTTGGCGGTGGCCTTCGTCGCTGAGGTCAGGATCGGCGGGCCCGTCGCCTCCGTCGATGCGGACCGGCAGGGCGTGGCGGATCAAGAGCAGCTCCATGGGCGTCCGAGCATACGAGCCGGCGAGCGTCACATGGAACCGAGGGTCTCCGAAGCACAGGTAGCGTGAGCGTCATGCATCGTCGGACCAAGATCATCGCCACCATCGGGCCCGCCTCCGATCAGCCAGCGACCCTCGAAGCCATGATCGAGGCGGGCATGGACGTGGCGAGGATCGGCCTCGCCCACGGCACCCTCGACGAGCAGATGGAGCGCTACCACCGGGTGCGGGCTGCGGCCAAGGCCGTGGGCCGGCCGGTCGGCATCCTGGTCGACCTCCCCGGACCCAAGGTCAGGGCGGCCTCGTTCGGTGACGAGGAGGGTCTCATGCTGCTCGAGGGCCTTCCCGTGCGGCTCGCTCCCGGCAACACCGGCAGCACGCTCGAGCTGATCGAGATCGACTATCCCGAGCTGCTCGAGGACATCCACCCTGGCGACCGGCTCATGTTCGGCGACGGAGCGGTCATCGTCGAGATCCACGAGCACGGAGGCGACCACCTGCAGGGCACCGTCGCCCACGGCGGCTGGGTGCAGGGACGGCCGGGGGTCCACATCCCCAGCGACCGGCTTCGCGTGGCGTCACCCACCGAGCAGGACCTGAAGTTCCTCGACGCCTTCATCGACGTCGGGGTCGACATCGTGGCCCTGTCGTTCGTCCGCTCGGCGCACGACATACGACGCATCGGCACCGAGCCCCATCCTTCGGGGCCGTTGGTCGTGGCCAAGATCGAGACCCGAGCCGCGGTCGAGAACCTCGACGGGATCATCGAGGCATCCGGGGCGATCATGGTGGCTCGCGGCGACCTCGGCGAGGAGTTCTCCATCGAGGAGATCCCGCACCTGCAAAAGGACATCATCGCCCGGTGCATCGCCATGGGCCGACCGGCGATCACCGCCACCCAGATGCTGGAATCGATGGTCCACGCACCATCTCCCACCCGGGCAGAGGCGACCGACGTGGCCAACGCCGTCTTCGACGGGACCAGCGCGGTCATGCTGTCGGCGGAGACGGCGATCGGCCACGACCCGGTCCGGGTGGTCACGACCATGAACCGGATCGCCCAGACGGCCGACCAGCGCTTCGACTACGGAAGCTGGGCCAAGGCGCTCAGCCTCCGCCAGCTGAGCGAGGCGTCGGGTCTCGACACCCGGGTCACCGACGCCATGACCATGGCCGCCTGGCAGGCAGCGGCCGACATGTCGGCCGCAGCGATCATCTGCATCACGCGGTCGGGCTTCACCGCCAGGGCCATCGCCCGGTTCCGGCCGAAGTCGCGCATCCTCGCCTATTCGCCCGACCCGCGGACGGTGCAGCAGCTGACGATGAGCTGGGGCGCGGTTCCGCTCTTCTCCCAGGCCCACGGCACCTTCACCGAGATGGTCGACTGGGCCGTCAGCGACGCGGTCGCAGCGGGACTGGTGCGCAGCGGCGACGTCATCGTCGTCCTGGCCGGCTCGCGCGAGGGCTCGGCGGCGACCGACACCATCCGACTGGTCCGGGTGCCATGAACGCGGGGTCGGCCGAACCGGACCGTCACCGTCGGTAGCCTGCAACCATGTCCGAATCGCAGCACGTGCAGTTCAGTGGGTCAGCTCCCCCCGAGACGGTCCTCGACCCCGAGCCCGCCGAAGCGCTCGAGGCGTTGAGTGCGGCGATGGACGCCGACGCGTCCCAGCGGCGTGATGCGGTCGCGTCGGTGGTGGCCCGTTGGCCCAGGTTCCTCGATGCCTGGGCCCGACTCGGAGATGCCGGTCGGGACCCGGTCGAGCGCTACGCGGCCTACCGGGTCGGCTACCACCGCGGGCTCGATCGGTTGCGAGCGAACGGGTGGCGTGGCTCGGGCCACGTCCGCTGGCGTCACGAGAACAACCGTGGGTTCCTCGCGGCGCTGGCCGGCCTGGCCGCGACGGCCGCCGAGATCGGCGAAGACGACGAAGCCGAGCGATGCGAGCTGTTCCTCCGCCAACTCGATCCGCAGTGGCCACCCGACGACTTCGATCGAACCTGACCCGGTCGGTGGAGTTCCGGGCCGTGGTGCTCGCGGGCGGGACGAGCCGCCGGATGGGCCGCGACAAGGCGTTCATCGAGCTCGGCGGCCTGCCACTGGTGAGTCGGTGCTGTGACGCCGTGGTCGAGGCAGGAGCACGCGAGGTGATCGTGGTGGGCGGTGATCGACCCCGGCTGGAGGCCCTCGGTCTGGCGGTCGTCGACGACTCCTACCCGGGCCGGGGCCCCGTGGGTGGCGTGGTGACCGCCTTGGAGGCCGGACAGGGACCCGATCTGGTCGTGGTGCTGGCCTGCGACCTGGCAGCTCCGTCACCGACGGCGGTCGACCTGACGGTGGAGGCCCTGGTGGCACACCCCGAGGCGGGGGTGGCTCGCCCGTCGTACCAGCAGATGCCGCAGTGGCTGCACGGCTGCTGGCGGGTCTCGACCGCCCTCGAGCCGCTTCGTGACGCGTTCGACCGGGGGGCCCGCTCGTTCCGGGAGGCCACGGCGGGCCTCGTGGTGGTGGGCGTCGAGGGCGTGGCGCCATCTCATCTGGCCGACCTCGACACCGTGCACGACCTCGAACAGGCCCGGGCCCGGCAGCTGCCCTGAGCTGCGGGATCGAGCGGGCGACTCCGTCGGCCGGGTGGTCAGGTACTACCGTTGTGCCCGTAGCCGCCGATGGATCAGCCGAGCGTAGGGAGCGCAATCGTGGAGACCAGGGAGATCGACGTCGACGAGCTCGACCGCCGGCTCGCCGAGGGTGCGGTCCTCATCGATGTGCGGCGCCCCGACGAGCACGAGCAGGCCCACATCCCCGGCGCCACCCTGATCCCCCTCGATCAGGTCCCGGATCGGGTCGACGAGCTTCCCGCCGACCGCGAGATCCTGGTGATCTGTCGCAGTGGCGGGCGCAGCGCCGCGGCCTGCGAGTTCTTGATGACCAATGGCATCGAGGCCACCAACATCGCAGGTGGGATGCTGGCGTGGATCGACTCGGGCCGCCCGTTCGGTGGCACGGCCGCCGAGCGCAGCGAGGCGTGAAGATTCCGACTCCCATCACCGATCAGCGCGACTTCACCGCGCTGGTCGAGGTGCTCGAGTCCCAGCCGGTGATCGGGCTCGACACCGAGTTCCACCGCGAGCGCACGTACTTCCCCCGCATCGCCATGCTCCAGCTCAGCTGGGAGGATCAGGTCGCCCTCGTCGACCCGTTCGAGGTCGACCTCACCCCGCTCGGTCGGGTGCTCGACAGCGACACCGCCACCGTCATCCACGCCGCGTCACAGGACCTCGAGGTGCTGCTGCGATCCTGTGGCACGGTGCCGCGGGAGCTGTTCGACACCCAGGTCGCGGCTGGCTTTCTCGGGATGTCGGCACCCTCGCTGAGCGCGCTGGTCGAGCGCGAGATGGGCGAACGTCTCCCCAAGGGCGACCGGCTCACCGACTGGCTCCAACGCCCCCTCACCGACGCGCAGCTGACCTATGCCGCCACCGACGTCGTACATCTCATCGAGATCTGGCGACGTCAGCGCGACGCGCTCGCCGCCCGCGGCCGGTTGGCGTGGGCCCGGGACGAGTTCGCCGCGCTGCGCGACCGAGCGCGGGTGAGCCGCCCGCCCCAGGAGGCATGGACCCGGATCAAAGAGGCGCGCCAGCTCCGCGGATCCGCACGCGCGATCGCTCGCGAGATCGCGGCCTGGCGCGAGGAACGGGCGATCGAGGTCGACCAACCGCCGCGGTTCGTGCTGGCCGACCTCGCGGTTGTCGCCATCGCCCAGGGCGCTCCGACCACCGCGGCCCAACTCCGAGCGATCCGTGGGGTCGACGACCGCCACACCAAGGGTGAGCTGGCCCAACAGGTCCTCGACGCGGTGAAGCGGGGCCGCGAACAACCTCCCGAGCGTGAGCCCAGAAGTGCCGGTGGCGATCTGGCGCGACACCTCCGCCCCGCGGTGAGCCTGGTGTCGTCGTGGGTCAGCCAGCTGGCACGCGACGAGGAGCTCGACACGGCCTTGCTCGCGACCAGAGCCGACCTCGAGTCGCTGCTGCGGGGCGACCCCGACAGTCGGCTGGCCGTCGGTTGGCGCGCCGAGCTGGTGGGAGAGCCGATCCGGCGCTTGGTCGCGGGGCAGGCGGCGCTGGCCTTCGACGGTGAAGGCGGCCTGGTCCTCGAATCGCGGTCCGGTCAGGCGCTCGATCTGGGCTGACGGGCGGCTACCAGGAGGTGGCGGCAGCGACGGCGACGATCCCCAGCACCGTGAGGCCGACGAGCGCGAACCGAAGGTCGTGACGCCGGAACCACCGAAGCGTCAGCCATCCCACCCGCAACACCGGGACCGCGACGAGGATGGCGACGAACCCATGGGCCAACCGTTCGCCCGCCGCTCCGGGGGTGACCATGCCCGCGAGCGCGAGCAACGCACCGAGCCCCAGCGCGATGCGGAGCATGGCGATCAGCCGGCGTTGGCGCCCCACCAAGGGGTGCGACGGTGGGCTGGCGTCACCGGTCACGGTCCGACCAGCACCACGACGGCGACGACCATCAGCACCACCGAGAGCACCCGACGCAACCCGGTTGGCGACATCTGGTCCTGGAGCCGGGCTCCGACCAGCCCCCCGGCCAGGCCTCCGATCCCCGCGGCGACGCTCGGGCCGGGCTCGATCCGACCCTGCCCGGCGAAGACCACCAGCGCGGTGGCGGTGGTGATGCTCACCGCGAAGGTCGAGGTGGCGGCCGCGACCTTGATGGGGATCCACATGATCTCGCGCATGACCGGGGTCTTGACGAAGCCGCCGCCCACCCCCGCCAGCCCGGAGATGGCGCCGGCCCCGACCATGGCGATCAACCCCGCCGGGAGGCGCCGGGCGCGGTAGGGGACCGGCCCCCCAGGGCTCTGATAGGTCCCGCCCAGCGTCCCTGGCCACTCCGCTGGTGGTTCGGCGACGAACTCGGGTTGGGGAACGTTGCGGGCCGGCGCCCTGGTCAGGCCGGCCACCGACGCCGCGAAGACCACCGACGCCAGCAGGATGCGAAGCGCGGTGTCGGGGGCGTGGACCGACCACCAGGCCGCCACCAGGGCGGCGGTCGAGGCGGGGATCTCCACGGTGAGCCCGAGCCGGTGGTGGACCAGCCCTTGGGCCAGCTGGTTCGGCGCTGCCGCCAGGGCACCCGCGCCGACCGTGACCAGCCCGATCGGCGCCGCGACGAGCGGGTCGGTGCCGGTCGCCACCAGCACCGGAACCAACAGGACCGCCCCGCCGAGCCCTCCGAGCGTGCCGAGGGTGGCTGCTGCCGCGGCCAGCACCATGACCAGGATCGGATCGGGGCTCACCCGCGGGGCGCCGAGCCGGGTCGAACGGCGGTCTCGGAGGTGCTGATGCTCACCTGACCACTCTAGGAGACGCTGCGGGGGGTGTCGGCCGGGTCATGACCATGAAACGTGGTCCACGACACCGAAAGTGGTCGTCTGGGCGGAATTCTCGGTGGGGGTGCGCGACACTCCGCCTCGAAACCGATATGGTGCACACAGCATCGACGTTCGCACGACAGGAGCTGGCCCGTGAAGAAGGGTCGCCACCGGCGGTTCGAGGAAGCGCGAGCACTGAAGCGCTCTACGGACATCAACATCGAGGACATCTTCGAAAGCCTGCAGACCGATCGCGCGGAGTCCGACGACGTTCCGCCCGAGTGGTCCGACCTGGCCGAGGATCCGGCCGAGGACGACGACGAGGCCGAGTACTACTGAGTCCATCGGCTGAGTCCGGTCAGGTCGGTGCGTGGTCCAGTGCCAACTCCACTGCCCGATCGATGTCGCTGTCGTCGATGACCACCACCACGTCACGGCCACCCGAACGCGCCAGCAGCGCCTCGGTGGCGACGTCGCGCCGCGAGGGTGTCCCGGGGTCGGGCACGTCGACCAGCAGGTCGTGCACGAGCACGCCGTGCACACGGTCGCGCTCGCCCCGTACCCGTGGGTGGTAGTACTCGATCGGCCCCGCCCGAAGGCCGCCGCGGCTGGCGCGAAAGCGGGGGACGAACACGCCGGCGGCGTCGAAGCGCCTCACCAGCTCGACCAGCAGGCGGTGTTGGGCGGTGGTTCGCCGGTCGCAGAAGGGGGCGAGCTCGTCGGCGTTGAGCGGCTCGAACACCTCCTCGAGCACCTTGAGCGCGGGGAGATAGGTCGAGCGGCGCGTCCCGGAGCGGACTCGGCGGATCTCGCGCCCGGTCGGTCGCGTCCGGGGCACCTTGGCCAGTTGCGCCGACTGGAGCCAGCGGGAGGCCTTGTGGCCGTTGGTCCTGGCATGCCGCAGCGTCGCGTCGTCATAGGCCTCGACGGGGAGCAGGTCGGCTGCCCGCCCGGCGTTGCGGATGGCCACCAGCGCCGCCACCAGCACCCGGTTCTCCTCGAGGTTGTAGTCACGCCGGGGGACCGCACACACGAACACGTCGGGGGCACCCGCGCTGGCGCCGCGCGCCGCGGTCGTCTCACTCCACAGCACCGGACCCCGCAGCTCTCCCTGACAACGCTCGGGCCGCGCCGTGACCGTGGTGGCCAGTGCCCGGGAGATGACCGGCATGCGGGTGAGGAGCCGTTCGGCCTCGGGGCAGGTCGCCAGGCGGCTGCCGATGAGCTGATCGACGGTCTCCTCGGGCAGACCGAGGGCGGCGTCGACGACCTCGGCCAGGTCGAAGGGCCGCCGTAGCAACGACCACAGCTCGTGGGTGGGTGAGGTACCGGTCGCCTTGGGGGCCATCGCCGATCAGATCGTCAGCTCGATACCGAGCACCTCGCCGATGGTGCGCTGAGCCTCGAGCCGCTCGGCCTCCTCGAACAGCGGCTCGACCGCCCGGTACAGGGCGGTGGCGCGGTCGTCGTCCATCCCCTCGAACTGTGGGAGGAAGTAGGCGTAGAACACCTCGTAGAGCAACCGCGAGTCCGAGCATCCGTCCTGGGCCCTGCGGGCGGCGTACTTGGCGGCGTCGAGGTACACCGCGGGACCCAGATCGCTGAAGTGCCGAAGGATCAGCAGCTCGTTGACGATCTCGCCCGGCCCGTGGAGCAGCTTGCGGTAGCTCTCCTCGTCGGGTGTCCCGACCTCGATGAACGCGAACCGGCGCATCAGGGCATAGGACATCTCGAACAGCAGGTTCTTGTCGAACACGTTCATCGTGGCGATGATGCGCCACGATGCGGGCAGGCGGATCACGTCGGTCTCGGGCGGTGCTTCGAGCCCCGACGGAACGATCGACAGTGGGTCGGGTTGGCCGGCCCGCTTGAACGGCAACACCACCGGCGAGCCCGACAACACGGTGAAGAGCTGACCGAACGCCCGGTCGAAGTTCGACCGGTTCAACTCGTCGATCACCAGCCAGCGCCCGGTCATGATCGCCTCGACGAAGAGGCCGGGCCGAAAGATCAGACCCTCGGCGGTGGGTTGGAGGCCGCCGATCGTCTCGAAGGTGGTCCACTCGCTGGTCGCGGTGGTCGGCAGATAGCCGGTGCACAGCATCGAGCGTTGGGCCACCTCGGCCGCCACGTAGGCCAGCGTGGTCTTCCCCGTGCCGGGCGGACCGGTCAAGATCAGGTGCTTGCCCGAATCGATGGCGGCGACCACCTGGTCGAGCACGTGGGGAGGGAACAGGATCCCCTTCTCGTCGATCGCCCGTTGCAGCTCTATGCGCGTGAAACCGTCCACGAGTCCATCGTCGGTCAGCTAGGTGCGGTTCTTGAGGATTGGCGCCGGAACAGGGACCGCCACCGACGCCGACTCGATGTGGTCGACGAGCTGTTGGTAGCGCTCCTCGCCGATCATGGCGACGATCTCGTCGCGGAGCTCTCGGTAGACCGGCTGGTCGGCGATGAAGGCATCGGGTCCGTCGCCGGCTTCGGTGCACCACCAGTGGAACTCCTCGCCTCCGACTCCCCAGTCCTCCTGGTCCCAGGCACGGAGGGTGTGGGTGGTGCGGTCGTTCTCGTCGACGTGGTAGCTGAGTCGCAGCGGGAGCTGCCAGCACACCTCGGGCTTCCAGTCGAGGGGCCGTTCGCCGACGGCGAGTGCGGCCGAGTGCAAGGCACAACCCGCACCGGTGGCGAAGCCTGGCCGGTTCAAGAAGATGCAGGCGCCGTCGACCAGGCGAGACACCATCGTGTCGCCGTACTGCTTGAACGGGCCGCCCCTGCGCAGCGCCTCGCGACGGAACTGCCAGGTGTCGTCGGTCAGGCGGCTCGTCGCCTCCGCCACCCGCTGGAGGTCGTCGTCGTCGGCGAAGTGGGCACCGAACGAACAGCATCCGTGCTCGAGCTCGGGTGCTGGTTCGCTACCGATGCCGGGACAGCCCTGTCCGAAGATGCAGGTCCACGAGCTGGTGAGGAACGTCAGGTCGAACATCCACTCGTCGCCGTCGTCGTCCACGAACGACACCCACTGGCGGGTTCGTCGGGAGCCGTTCGGTCGATCACCTGCAGTCATGGGCAGGCACCGTAGTTGCCACATCGCGCCATCCGGTGCCACCGGGGTGCGTTCTGGTGCAACACTTGCGAGGTGGCCGCTGCCGACTCGCCCCAGCTCCCCGATCCTGCGTAGCCTCCATCAACGGATGACCCAGACCTTCCACCCTTCCCGGCGTCTCGATCCGGCCCGCCACTCCGAACCGCGAGGTGGTGAGCTCGCATGGGCCTGAACGGCGAATCCCAGAACCTCCCGCCGGCGGGGCCACGATGCCATGTCGTGGTGACCGGCCCTCCCGGATCGGGCAAGACGATGCTGGCCCGCCCCCTGGCCCGGGCCCTCGGCCTTCCCTTGTTGAGCAAGGACGACATCAAAGAGGCGCTCTTCGACGAGCTGGGCACCGGCGACCGGCTGTGGGCCCGGCGGTTGGGGAGGGCCAGCATCACCGTCCTGTACCGCCTCGCAGCCGACTGCCCCGC
Source organism: Acidimicrobiales bacterium (assembly GCA_046543225.1). GTDB lineage: Bacteria > Actinomycetota > Acidimicrobiia > Acidimicrobiales > SKKL01 > SKKL01. Next base: position 7,925 of record JBKGZW010000012.1, on the reverse strand, counting down.
GGCAGTGATCGAGGCGGTGTTCCAGCGCGACGCGGCGATGGAGGACCTCCACTCGCTGGGCACACCGCTGATCGAGATCCACTGTCGATGTGCCCCCGAGACCGCGATCGAACGGTTCGAGCACCGGGCCGACACCGACCGCCATCCGGGTCACCTCGACCACCGCCAACCACGAAACAAGCTCGAGCAGCTGGTGCACGAGGGCAGCACACCGCTCGGCCTGGGGGGTTCGTTGCTGGAGATCGACACCTCGGACCCACTGGATCTCGACGCGGTCGTCGACTGGGTCCGCACCCGACCCGAGTGGGACTCCCCGCACGGCTGAGGCCGCGCCGGTCGACCAGTGGGGTCAGCTCGGCGGGGGAGTGATCACCGTTGGCGTTCGGGGAGCGCGCTCGCAGCCGCAGGATCGACCAGCCACACCAGCTCGGGGGCGTCGAGGCGGGCGGCGGGCAGGTTCTCGCCGCGAGCCACTGCGGCCAGCGCGTGGGCGGTCTGCTCGCCGCTGACGGTGACCACGGCGAGGCGCGACCGGGCGATCGCGGAGAAGGTGAGGGTCATGCGTTCGTAGGGATTGGCTCCGCTGGGGTCGTGGTTCATCACGACCAGCCGGCCGGGATCGGCCTCGAGCGCGGGAGATCCGGCGAACAGCGATGCGGTGTGGCCGTCGGGTCCGAGTCCCAGGTGCACGACATCGAACGCCCCGAGCTCTCCCACCTGGAGGTGGTATGGGTCGGGGCCACGCTCGCATTCCATGGGGTGGACCATGTTGGCTCCCCCGATCCGTTCGAGGAGCGCCTCGCGAGCCAGCCGGTAGTTGGAGTCCGGGTGGTCGAGCGGCACCGCGCGCTCGTCGCCCCAGTAGAAGTCGACCTTCCACCAGTCGATGACGTTCGCGGCACGCTCGGCAAGGGTCTCATAGCAACGGCGGGCGGTCTCGCCGCCGGACAAGGCGATGGTGAACCCGTCGCCGGGTCGTGTGCGATAGGCGTCGATGACGCGGTCGGCGAAGGCAACCGCAACATCTTCGACCACGATCAGCTCGCCGTTCATCGTCCGCACCCTAGGACACGATGGAGACCCCGGGTGGCCCACACCCGGTCAGCTGCGGCTGACCGCGGTCGCCGATGCATCGAGGGTGGCGACCAGGTCGTCGAAGCTGGCGGCGAAGGCATCGACGCCCTGGTCCTCGAGCACGCGGGCGACATCGGCGAGGTCGACGCCCACCGCGGACAGGCGGGCGAGGGTCTCCGAGCCGTCGTCCTGGTCGACCGTGCGGGCGAGCGTTCCGTGATCGTCGAACGCCGCCAGGGTCGCCTCGGGCATCGTGTTGACGGTGTCGGGTCCGATGAGCTGGTCGACATAGAGGGTGTCGGGGTACGCGGGGTTCTTCGTGGAGGTCGACGCCCACAGCGGCCGCTGACGGCGAGCCCCACGCCGGGCGAGCGCGTCCCAGCGTGGCCCCTCGAACCGGTCCTGGAACCGCGAGTAGGCGGCTCGTGCCTGGGCGATCGCCGCGGTGCCCCTGAGCTCGAGCGCCTCGGTCGTGGCGATCTCGTCGAGGCGCCGATCGACCTCGGTGTCGACGCGGCTGATGAAGAACGAGGCCACGCTCGACACCGTCGAGAGGTCGCCGTCGCGCTGTTCGAGACCGGCCAGGTAGGCGTCGATCACCTGTCCGTAGCGTTCGAGGCCGAAGATCAGCGTCACGTTCACGCTGGCACCCTCGGCGATCATCGTGGTGATGGCCGGGAGCCCCTCGGAGGTGGCAGGGATCTTGATGTAGAGGTTCGTCGCCGGGATCCGCTGGCGCAACGCCCGCGCAGCCTCGATGGTGCCCTCGGTGTCGCGGGCCAGGCTCGGAGCCACCTCCACCGAGACGAATCCGTCCTCGCCGCCGCTGGAGGTGTGGAGCGGCTCGAGGAGCTCCAACGCCGCGGTGATGTCGTCGATCACCAGTTCCCAGCAGGCGTCGAGGGTGGTGTGTCCGGCGGCGACCAGCCGGTGCAGGTCGGCCTCGTAGGCGTCGGTGGCGGTCATGGCCTTCTGGAAGATGGTGGGGTTCGAGGTGATGCCGCGAACCCCGCGCTGGACCCATTCGGCCAGTTCGCCGCTGGCGAGCCAGTCGCGGCGCAGGTTGTCCAACCACGGGCTCTGGCCGTGACGGTCGTGCAGATCGGCGAGTCGGCCCATGCGGTTGCTCCTCTGGTGTCGGATTCGAGGTCAGACCGGCGTGACGGCCGGATCGCTGCGTTGAACGAGTGCGCGAGCCCGGTCGGCGACGTGATCGGGGTTGATGCCGAGGCGTTCGAGGACGACCTTGCCAGGGGCGCTGGCACCGAAGCGGTCGATGCCCACTGCTTCGTCGGCCCACTCGTGCCAGCCGAAGGTGGCGCCGGCCTCGACGGAGAGGCGGGGAACCCCGTTGAGCAGCACCGATGCGCGATAGGCGCCGTCGCGGCGTCGGAACAGCTCCCACGACGGCATCGACACCACGCGTGCGGCCATCCCCTCGGCGGCCAGTGTGGTCGCCGCCTCGACACACACCGACACCTCGCTGCCGGTGCCGATCAGCACGATGTCGGGTTCGGCATCGGGCTCGTGGACCACGTAGGCGCCGTGGGCGACCTGGTCGCGATCGGTGCCGGACAGGGTGGGGACGCCCTGTCGGGACAGCACGAGCCCGACAGGTCCGTCGGCGTCGAGCACCATCTGCCAGGCACCGGCGGTCTCCTCCGCATCGGCGGGACGCAGCACGGTCAGGCCGGGCATGGCCCGCAACGATGCGAGCTGCTCGACGGGCTGATGGGTCGGACCGTCCTCACCGACCCCGACCGAGTCGTGGGTCCAGACGAACACCGAGCGGGCGCCGCTGAGCGCGGCGAGACGCACCGATGGGCGCATGTAGTCGCTGAAGACGAAGAAGGTGCCACCGACCGGCAGCACGCCCCTGTGGAGCGCCATCCCGTTCAACGCCGCGGCGAGCGCGTGCTCGCGGACGCCGTAGTAGATCTGGCGTCCGCCCGGATCGGAACGGCTCTGCACACCGTCGCGGCCGAAGGTGGTACCGGTGTTGGAGGTGAGGTCCGCTCCGCCCACCACCAGGCCGGGGACGGAGTCGGCAAGGGCCTCGATGCAGTGTCCGCTGGCCACCCGGGTCGCCATGGAGGCGCCGACCTCGAACTCGGGGAGCGCGGCGTCGGTCCCGGCCAGTGGCGCCGAGTCCTGGCACGCGGCCCAGCGATCCCTGGTCCCGGGGTCGAGCGCCTCGAGCCGGCTCGACCAGGACTGGTGCGCCTCGGCGCCACGGGCCCCGGCACTGCGGTACAGCTCCAACACATCGGCGGGGACGTGGAAGGCGGTGTCGGTAGGCAGCCCGAGGCGCGCCTTGGTGGCGGCGATCTCCTCGTCCTTGAGGACATAGCCGTGGGCCTCGTGATGGCCGGTGTAGGTGGGGGAGGGGTAGCCGACACGGGTGCGGAGCACCACCAGGGTCGGGGCGCCCTCGTGGGAGGTCGCGGCGTCGAGTCCGGCTTCGATGGCATCGATGTCGTCGCCGGGTTCGCCCAGGTCGACGACGTTCCACCCATAGCCGCGGAAGCGCAGCACCACGTCGTCGGAGAGCGCCAGGTCGGTGTTGCCGTCGATCGTGATCCGGTTGTCGTCGTAGATCCAGCACAGCCGGTCGAGGCCGAGGTGGCCGGCCAGCGAGGCTGCCTCGTGGCTGAGTCCCTCCATGAGGTCGCCGTCGCTGCAGATGGCGAAGGTGCGGTGGTCGCACACCTCGGGCCCGAACCGGGCCCGGAGGAAGCGTTCGGCGATGGCCATTCCCACGCTGTTGCCGATGCCCTGGCCCAGCGGACCCGTCGTGACCTCGACCCCGGGCGTGTCGTGGCCGGCCTCGGGATGGCCGGGGGTGATGCTCTCCCACTGACGGAACGCCTTGAGATCGTCGAGGGTGAGGCCCTGACCGGTGAGGTGCAGCATCGAGTAGAGCAGGATCGAGGCGTGCCCGGCCGACAGGACGACCCGGTCACGGTCGGGCCATGCCGGGTCGGAGGCGTCGTAGCGCAGCACCCTGGTCCAGAGGACGTGGGCCAGGGGGGCCAGGGCCATGGCGGTGCCCTGGTGGCCGGAGCTGGCGGCGTGCGGTGCGTCCATGGCCAGCCCGCGGACGACGTTGATCGCCCGCTGCTCGAGATCTGGGTCGGTCACTGGTCCTCCTGGTGTGCGACCCCGCCAACCCTACTTCTGTCACAGCACCCCGCTCAGCCCGAGCTCGCCGTGTCCCGGGGATGAGGATCAGGTGGGCCGGGGGCCGAACACCAGGACCGAGGTGGCGAAGCCGTGGAGGAAGTTCTGTCCACCGACCGGACCGAGCTCGTTGGCCGAGAAGAAGCCCGCCGTCGCACGGGTTCCGAGCGCCGCTGCCACCACGTCGGCGTCGTGATCGGGATAGCCGAACAGGTCGTGACCCCGTCCGGTGCAGGTGAACACCAGGGCGCCATCTCCCTCGATCGAGCTCAACGATGCTCGGAGATCGAGGTCGGCGGTGGCGGCGTCGCGGAGGTGGAACTGCACGGTGTGGCCCACGGGGACCATCTCGGCCACACCCACCGCGCCCGCGGAGGTGTCGGCGCCGATCACGTTGCGAATCACGAAGTCGCCGGTGCCGAAGGTGGCCTGACCCTCGTCCATGACCAGTCCGAGGTGCAGGCCCGCGGAGGCGCGGGCCCGATCGTCGGGATCGAGCTCTTCGACGACCTCGCGGAGGCGCTCCAGCGCGGGTCGCCCTCCGAGCTCGAAGATGACGTTTCGCTCCGAGCGGGTCACCACGAGGGGCTCACCGATGGGACGGCAGCCCTGCGACACCACGGCGGCGACGTCGGCATCCTTGGGGAGCAGGAGCCCGACTGCGCCGTCGGTGTGGATCTGGTCCCCCAGAAGCAGACGTGAGCCGCCCGGCCCTTGCGCACCGGCGGCCATCCCGCCGACGACGGTGAGCCGGGGACAGGTGGATCGGAGCTCTTCGAGGAAGCCCTCGGCCGGGAAGCTGAAGGGATCGGCGAAGAGCACGAGCATGCGATCGCCATCGGCCGCCCGGCGGGGCAAGCCCTGGATGGTCCAGCCATCGTCGGTGCGCCGGGTCTCGATCCGTACCGGGGCCACGCCGCGGGACCGTGCGGCCCACACAGCGATGCCAGGGCGATCCTCGACCTCCCGGTGGCCGCCGATGACGGCGGTGGAGGCTGCCCCAACCAGGAGGGAGGGGGACAAGATGGCCCGCACCGCCGCGGCGATGTCCTCGAGCGCCCCCGCGTGTCCGGAGGTGACGAACACCGCGGCCACGTCGGGGGCTCCGCCGAGTTGTTCGAGGACCTCACCGGTGGCGTCGCCGACGGCGTGGGTGGGGAGGGGGTGCTCGGAGAGCGCGGCGGCTACCTCCACGTCACGACGCCGGGGGCAGCAGCGTGTAAGGCACGACGGTGGTGGGTCCCTGGTCGATCCGGCAGTGGGCCTCGACCGTGCCGTAGTCGTCGAAGTCGACCTCGCCTCGAACCAGCCGGTAGTTGAACTTGCCCGGCTCGACCTGGAGTGGTTGCACGTTGCGGGCGATCTCGGCGTCGCCACGGCGATACACGACTTCGAGGGCGCCGGTGCCGGGCTCGTCGGCGGGGCAGTGGACGATCACGCACAGGTGCGGTGCCCACGTGAGCGGCGCCGGCTCGGGAGCAGCGGCGGAGAACTGGATGCCGGTGAGGTCGATCCGCGTCGACGGCCCCGGAACTTGGCGGAGCTCGATGTCGTCGATGAACAGGGCCGCGAGGATCTGCATGTCCGCGACGGTATCGGCCCGCAACGGGGTCGGTCACCGCCGTGGCCGAGGGCGGGTGGCACCGGAACTCGATAGCCTCCATGAGGTGACCGCCGGTGGAGCCACCAACGATGTGCTGAACGATGGGGTGCTCAGCACCCGCGAGCAGATCCTGATCGAGGCCCGGCGTTGCTTCGCCGAACACGGCTTCGACGGCACGTCGCTCAACGACATCGCAGCCGGCGTCGGGATCCGCCGGCCCAGCCTGTTGCACCACTTCCCCTCCAAGGACGCCATCTACCGCGAGGTCTTCGAGCTCGCCCTCGCCGAGTGGAACGCACGGATCGACCTCGCCACCAGCAACGAGACCCACCGCGAGGGCTGGATCCTCGTCGACCACGTGCTGACCGCGGGGTTCCGCTTCTTCATGGAGAACCCCGACTTCGTCCGCTTGGTCCGCCGCGAGTCGATCGAGGGCGGGACCCGGCTCGGGGTCGACCTGGGGGAGGCGCTGCGGCCGTTGTTCCTGCGGGCCTGCGCCTTCTTCGAGCGTGAGATGCAGGCGGGGCGGTTCCGCCGTCAGGATCCCGCCCAGCTGCTGTTGACCGGGTACGGGGCACTGCTCAGCTACTTCAGCGATCTCCCGTTCATGGAGGGGCTGCTCGGCACCGACCCGCTCACCGACGAGCTGCTCGAGGCCCGCCTCGAACACGTCCGGGCCTTCTTCCGGGCCGCGCTCGAACCGACCACCGACTCCGTGGCACCTGCACGCGCTGAGTAGGCTCGGCCACCGTGCCTGCCGAGACCCACACCACCGTCACACTGTCCGAGATCGAATCCAAGCGCCTGCTCGCCTCCTACGGAGTGCCCATCGCCGAGGAGCGTCTCGCCGCCGACCCCGACGCTGCGGTCGAGGCGGCCGAGGCCATCGGCTACCCCGTCGTGGTCAAGCTCAACGGCGAGCGCATCGCCCACAAGACCGAGCGTGGGTTGGTCCGCCTCGACCTGGGCGACGACGCCGCGGTGCGACGAGCCGGTGCCGAGCTGCTCGAGCTGGCCACGTCCGACGACGGCGAGGTGGAGCTGCTCGTGGCGCCGCTGGTCCGAGGAAGTCGTGAGCTCATCGCCGGCCTGTCCGACGACCCGCAGTTCGGCATGACGGTCATGCTCGGGGTCGGAGGCATTCTGGCCGAGGCGATCGCCGATGTCGTGCTGCGCTTGGTGCCGATCGATCGCATCGATGCGGACGAGATGATCGACGACCTCGCCACCCAGGCCCTGCTCGGTGAGTTCCGGGGCGAACCGCCGGTCGACCGCGACGCCCTCGCAGCGGTGCTGCTGGGGTTGTCGGCGGCCGCCGACGCCGACGAACGGATCGTGTCGGCCGACCTCAATCCCCTGATCGTCTCGGCCGGGCGGCCGGTCGCGGTCGACGCGCTCGTGGAGGTGCGAGCCTGATGCCCACCATCGACCAGTTCCAGGCACTGTTCGAACCGCGTGGGGTGGTGATCGCCGGTGCTTCGACCCACCCGGGCAAGTTCGGGTTCGTGAGCCTCCACAACCTGCTGGCCGCCGGCTATCAGGGCAAGGTCTTCGCCACCAACCTGGCGGGCGAGGAGGTGCTGGGCATCCAGACGGTCCCGACGGTGCTCGACGTGCCCGAGGGCGAGGCCGATCTGGTGTTCGTGTGCACCCCGGCCAGCGCCAACCTCCAGTTGCTGCGCGACTGTGCCTCGCGGGGCATCACCGCGGCGTTCATCACCTCGGCCGGCTACGGCGAAGCCGGCGACGAGGGCGCGGCAGCCGAGCGCGAGCTCGTCGAGCTGGCCGAGGAGCTCGGCATGGTGATCGCGGGGCCCAACGGGCAGGGCGTGGTGTCGACCCCGGTTCAGCTGTGCGCCCAGATCGTCGCCCCCAACCCGCCCTCGGGACAGATCGGGGTGGCGAGCCAGTCCGGCAACTTCGTGTCGTCGTTCATGAACCTCGGCGTCCAGACCGGCATCGGGTTCAGCCGCGGTGTCAGCGCCGGCAACGCCGCCATGACCACCGTCGCCGACTTCCTCGACTACTACGGCCAGGACGACGCGACCGCGGTCGCGCTGGCCTACAT
>JBKGZW010000123.1:0-8505 GCA_046543225.1 Acidimicrobiales bacterium | reverse complement strand
GGCCAGCCGGCGCAACGCCATGTCCGCTGCACGCTCGGCTTCACCGCGATCGATCCATCGGTCCTGGCGCTCGCCGTCGCCGCCGCCGGTAGCGCTGGGTCGGATGCATCAGCGCCGGATTCGGAGTCGATGCAGGTGACCGATGGTGCCGGCGACGCCCTCCCCGTGCAGGAGATCGACGGCGCCGGTGGACGAACCCATCTCGTTCGGGTCGACACGGGTCCCTTCCGGGTGCGCTATGAGGCGACCATCGCCGCCCGCCCCACGGTGGTCGAGCCCGTGCCTGAGATCGATGAGGACATCGTGGTCGCCATGCGCCAGAGCCGCTACTGCCCATCCGACGCACTCGAAGGCTTCGCGCGGGCCACCTTCCCACAAGGACCACCGCCCGGACCCGACCGGGCGTCGACGGCCCGAGCGATCACCGCATGGGTCCATGACCGGCTCAGCTACGAGTCCGGATCGACCGGCCCCCTCGACACCGCCGTCGACACCCTGCTCACCCACCGTGGGGTCTGCCGGGACTTCGCCCACCTCGCCATCAGCCTGTGTCGGGCGCTGCGGATCCCGGCCCGTCTGGTGTCGGTCTATGCCCCCGGCCTGTCCCCGATGGACTTCCACGCCGTGGTGGAGGTGTGCACCGAGTCGGGTTGGGAGATCCTCGATCCCACCCACATGGCCCCCCGGCAGTCGCTGGTACGGATCGCGACGGGCCGCGACGCGGCGGACACCGCGTTCGCGACCACGATCAGCGGCGACGTGCGCCTCGACTCGGCCCAGGTGGCGGCGGTCGTCGACGGCGACCTACCGACCGACGATCACCTGTCGACCGTGGCACTGGCCTGACCCGCCACGATGGTCACGGTCGGGCCGCGGCCGGAATGGTGTAGCCAGAGGGCAGCGATGGAGCGTCGAGCGTGCTCCCCCGCGACATGACCTTCTCGATGACGGGACCGAGCCGCTCGGCCTTGGCCCGGGCACCGGCCTGCTCCCGCTCCTTGAACTCGGGCATGACCTCGCGGGCGAACAGCTCGAGCGACTCGCAGATGTCCTCGTGGCGGTTCTTGCCGGCCTGCATCACGAAGATCAGCTGATCGACACCGGCCTCCTCGTAGCGGCGCAGGTACTCCCGGATCTGATCCGGGGTGCCGGTCGCTCCTCGCAGCCCGGTACCGGCACCTTCGCTGGCGATCTTCGCCCCGAGACGCTCCTGGGCGAGCGCGCCGCCGACGTCGGGTGCGTAGCCGTGGTCGTGGCGACGCTGTTGGAACTCGCTCCACACGTCGGTGACCCCGGGCTGGTGCTCGCCGAACACGTAGTAGTGGGCGAGGGAGTAGCCGAAGAAGTTGCCGCCCTCGAGCCCGCGTGCCACCGCTTCTTCGGTGGTGGGGGCACACATCATGGGGGTCACGCAGGCGAGGTTGGGGTTGACCTCGCGGCCGATGGGCCGGCCCGACTCGGCGAGGGTGCGGTGGTAGTCGCCGACCCACTGACGGGCCTCCTCCGGGTCGATGAAGGAGAAGGTCAAGGCGCCGATGCCCTTCTCGGCGGCCATCAGGATCGTGTCGCGACGCGAGCACGCCACCCACAACGGCGGGTGGGGCTTCTGGAGCGGCTTGGGCACCACGTTGCGCGGCGGCATGGTGACCCACCGCCCGTCGACCCCGGAGAAGGGGGTCTCGGTCATGCACCGCAGCGCGACCTCGAGGCCCTCCTGCCACTGGTCCCGCTTGGTGGCGGTGTCGATGCCGAACCCGCCCAGCTCGGCGGCCGACGACGACTCGCCCGAGCCGAACTCGACCCGCCCGCCCGACACGAGGTCGAGGGTGGCCACACGCTCGGCGGTGCGCGCGGGGTGGTTGTAGCCGGGAGCGGTCTGGATGATGCCGTGGCCGAGCCGGATGTCGGTGGTGCGCTGGCTGGCGGCGGCGAGGAACACCTCGGGCGCGCTGGAGTGCGAGTACTCCTCGAGGAAGTGGTGCTCGACCTCCCACACCACGTCGAACCCCAGCTTGTCGGCCAGCTCGACCTGATCGAGCGCCTGCTGGATGAGGACCTGCTCGGAATCCTCGCTCCAGGGGCGGGGAAGCTGGTGCTCGTAGAAGATGCCGAACTTCATCTCATGCCTCCCGCTGCTCGGGGTCGCCCAGGTGGAGGAATCCCTCGAGCACCTCGTCACCGTCGGCCCTTTGGGCGCACCAGTGCTCGACCTCGGCGAGGAGGTTGGCGCGGTTCGCCCGCCGGTTGGGGCCGAGCGATTGGGCGAGGGCGGCGTCCCAGAGCGTGGCCACCATCTCGGCACCGGGGTAGGTCGTGCCGGACTCGCCCCGCCACGTGCGGTCGCGCATCTCGGTGAGCGCGGTCTGCAGGTACCCGACGTGGGGGGTCTCGTCGGCACGGATGTAGGTGACCAGGGTGCCGGCCTCACCGTCGCCGGCCACCAGGTCGGGGTCGGAGAGCCACTCCTCGGCCCAGGCGAAGGTGTGGAACGCCGAGATCTCGATGAGCAGGACTCGGATCATGAACCCGGTGATGCGCTCGAGCTCGACGGGGACGTCGGCGGGCAGCAGTCGCTCGGGCTCGGCGGCGCCACCTCCGTACGAGCCGCCGGCGGGACGGAACCCCATGCGCTGGAGCATGCCGTCGATGTCGACATCGGCGCTGCGGCCCTCGAAGGCCACGTCGCGGGCCGCGAACCACATGTCCTTGTGCCCGGCCTCGGCCTCCCATCCCGCCTCGTCGCGTCCGTGTGCCTCGAACAGCCCCTTTCCGAGGTGCTCGACGGCGGTGCCGGCGATGCTGTCGTCGAAGTACGGCTGCATGTCGCTCGGCGACAGGTAGCGGATGTTGGCTCCGAAGCCCTCGACGGTGCCGACACGGGTGAGGGTGGCGATGAGCGGTTCGGGCACGCCGTTGGTGATGAGGTGACGGGCCTGGGCCACGTTGGGGAAGTGACCGGGCCAGGTCTCGAGGGGCACGTCGAGCAGCTCGGTGCCGAACAGCTCGTGGTGCTGTCGCTGCCAGGCCTCGATCGCGGGGCGCCGGAACCGGGTGCGGGGCGACACGTAGGTGCCGTCGTCGGCGAACCCTCCGTGACATCGCACCCCGCCGACCACCAGCGGCTCGGCGATGTGGTCGTCGAGCAGCAGTTCGGTCTCGGTGAAGGTCGTCTGCATCGTGGTCACGCGCATCCCCCTACGCAGTGGCGTCCCCGGCAGCCCCAAGTGTAAACTCAGAGGTTTACACCTCACAAGCCGACCTCGGAGCCGCGGTGAGTCCCACGACCGACACCGAACGCCCCCGCCGCAAGCTGTTGACCCGCGACCAGCGCCAGGCGGTCATCTTGTCGAGCGCCGCCCACGCCTTCGCCCGCACGGGCTACTCGGCCACGTCGATGGACGACGTCGCCCGCGCCTCGGGGGTCACCAAGCTCATCCTGTACCGCAACTTCGAGTCGAAGGAGGCGCTGTACCGATCGGTGCTCGAATCGGTGTCGACCCGCCTGAGCGAGGTGTTCGTCGCCGAACTGGAAGCGTCACGGCGCCCCGCCGGTGCCCGCACGCTGCTCACGGTGGCCCGGGAGGAGCCCGACGGGTTCGTGCTGTTGTGGCGCCACGCGGTCCGCGAGGCACGCTTCGCCGACTACGCCCTCGAGTTCCGCGGGTTGACGGTCCAGGTCACCCGAGACCTGATCTCGCCGCGGGTGCAGGACCCGACCCTGCTCGAATGGGCGGCCAACGCCCTGGTGAGCTGGAACGTCGAGTCGGTCCTCGCCTGGCTCGAGCACGGCGACCGCGAGCGCGACGACGAGTTTCTCGACCTCGCCCGCACCACGGTCACCTCGATGCTCGCCACCTGGACCGACGGCTGAGCTGAACCACTACCGTACGGCGTAGAGGCCGATCGACGACAGGGGGATGATGGTCGACTTCACCAACGAACTGGACCGGGCCGACGACGAGACGATCCGCGCCGCGGTCGAGGCGGCCGAGATCCCGGCGCTGTTGCCGGCCCTGGCCGCGGCCACCGGCGACCTCGGGCTCGTCCCCGACCACCTCCGGCCCTCGACCACCGGGCTGTTGGATCCCACCGGCGGCCTGTCTCCCGAACAACAGGCCGAAGCCCGCGAGCTGGCCGTCGCCGCCCTGCGGCGGCTTCGAGACAGCGGGGCCGAGATCGAGCCGGTGCCCGATGTCGACACGCTGCGAACCCTGCTCGAGTTCGCCTCCGGCGGCGCCCCCGTCGACGAGTACCTCGAGCTGCTGCGCGAGGAGCTGAACCTCGGCGACGACCTGCGCACGCCCGACTGGCACGCCGACGAGATCGCTCCCGACCGGCCGTTCTCGGTGGCGATCATCGGGGCGGGCATGTCGGGTCTGGTCGCGGCCTACCGGCTTCGCCAGGCCGGGATCGACGTCGTGGTCTTCGAGAAGAACGACGACGTGGGCGGCACGTGGTACGAGAACCGCTACCCGGGCTGCCGGGTCGACGTGTCGAACCTCTTCTACAGCTACTCCTTCGCCCAGCGCGACGACTGGCCCGAGCACTACTCGTCCCAACCGGTCCTGCTCGACTACTTCCGGCGAGTGGCCGAGGACACCGGCGTGCGGCCACTCATCCGGTTCAACACCGAGGTCACCTCGCTCGCCTACGACGACGCCACCAGCACCTGGTCGCTGGAGGTGGTGGGCCCCGACGGCACCGAGGAGCGGGTCGAGTGCCAGGCGGTGATCTCCGCGGTGGGCCAGCTCAACCGGCCCAAGATGCCCGACATCGCCGGCCTCGATCGCTTCGGTGGCCCGAGCTTCCACTCGGCCCGTTGGGACCACTCGGTGGAGCTGGCCGGCAAGCGGGTCGCCGTCATCGGCACCGGCGCCAGCGCCGCCCAGTTCATCCCGCCGGTGGCCGAGGTGGCGAACGAGGTGACGATCTTCCAGCGGACCCCGGCCTGGTTCATCCCGTCCCCGAACTACACCGATCCCATCTCGCCCGAGGTGCGATGGCTGCGCCAGAACGTCCCCGGCTACGCCAACTGGAACCGCTTCTGGATCTTCTGGCGCAACGTCGAGGGCCTGCTCCCCGCGGCCCGGGTCGATCCCGACTGGGACGGCGACGCCCGGTCGGTGAGCGAGACGAACGACTTCATGCGCCAGCTCCTCACCGGCTACCTCACCACCGAGCTCGGCGACCATCCCGACCTGCTCGAGAAGGCGATCCCCGACTATCCGCCCTTCGCCAAGCGGTTCATCCTCGACAACGGAACCTGGACAGCGGCGATACGACGCGACGACGTGCACCTCGTGACCGAGCCGATCGCCGAGGTCGTCGAGACCGGCGTCCGCACCGCCGACGGAACGCTCCACGAGGCCGACGTGATCATCTACGGCACGGGCTTCGCGGCGTCGGACTTCCTCACCCCCATGAAGGTGACCGGGCGAGGTGGGGTCGACCTGCACGAGCGCTGGAACGGCGACGCCCGTGCCTACCTCGGCATCACCCTGCCCGGGTTCCCCAACTTCTTCATGCTCTACGGGCCCAACACCAACATCGTCGCCAACGGCAGCATCATCTACTTCTCCGAGTGCGAGGTGCACTACATCCTCGGGTGCATCCGCGAGATGCTCGAACGGGACCTCGTCGCCATCGAGCCGACGGTCGAAGCCCACGACGCCTACAACGCCGAGGTCGACGCCCAGAACCAGCGCATGGCCTGGGGAGCGTCGTCGGTCAACAGCTGGTACAAGAACGATGCCGGCCGCATCACCCAGAACTGGCCCTTCACCCTGCTCGACTTCTGGCAACGAACCCGCGAACCCGATCTCGAGCACTACGAGGTCAGCTGACCCAGACGACGCGGCGCCTAGCGGAACTCGAGGCCCTCGAACTCCCCCGAGCTGCGCCACCGCCGGAGGTGACCGAAGAACGCCATCGCCCCCTGGGGATGCCCAACGTTGAGACGCTGGTGCGGAAGCGGGGCCTGGCCTTCGTTGTTGTAGTAGCCCGGCGTGCAATCGGGTGAGCCGAGCATGCGGCCCCCGCCGGAGCCGAGCAGGGTGATCCAGTCCTCCTCGGCCGCCTCGGTCACCTCCACCTCGTCTGCACCAGCATCGAGCGCGTGGCGCACGACCGAGGCGATGGTGGTGCCCGACTCGGTCAGGTTGTGAGGGACGTTGGAGATGAGGTTCGCTCCCTGGGTGGGCTGGACGACGAACAGGTTGGGGAACCCGTGCACGTGGATGCCGTGCAGAGTGCGCATGCCGTCGGCCCAGTACTCCGAGAGGCGCAGCCCATCGCGACCCACCGGGTCGTACCCGGCCCGCTCGGTGTACTCGGTACCCACCTCGAACCCCGAGGCGTAGATGATGCAGTCGAGCTCGTACTCGTGGCCCGCCGCCACGACACCCCGCTCGGTGATGCAGTCGACGCCCTTGCCGTCGGTGTCGACGAGACGAACCCCGGGTTCGTTGTAGGCGGCCAGGTACTCGTCGTGGAAGCAGGGACGCTTGCACAGCTGGCGGTACCAGGCCTTGAGCGCCTGAGCGGTGTCGTCGTCGGCCACCACCGAGTCCACCCGAGCCCGGATCTCCTCCATCTTCTCGAAGTCGGCGTCCTCGAAGGCGGCGAGCATCCCCGCCGGCGTGCGCCGGTCGGCGGGTAGCTCGGCGATCCTCGAGCGAATGCGCCGGGCCAGGTCGGTCCAGCCGTCCTGCACCAGGTCCTCCTCCGCCATGCCTCCGGTCTGATTGGCGGTGAAGTTCTCGAGCCAGCGCTGCTGCCATCCGGGGGTGGCGATGGTGGCGAACCACTCGGGGTCGATCGGGTGATTGGCCCGCACGTCGACCGACGACGGCGTGCGCTGGAACACAAAGAGCTCGCGGCAGGCGCGAGCCAGGTGCGGGATGCACTGCACGGCAGTGGCGCCGGTGCCGATGATGCCGACCCGCGTGTCGGCCAAGCGGTCGAGGGGCGCCCCGGCGGGGTCGCCGCCGGTGTAGTCGTAGTCCCAACGGCTGGTGTGGAACGAGTGGCCTTGGAACGACTCGATGCCAGCGATTCCGGGCAGTTTGGGGACGTGCAGCGGCCCGGTTCCCATACCCAGGAACTGCGCGGTGAACCCGTCGCCCCGGTTCGTGCGGATCACCCAGACCGAGCGCTCGTCGTCCCATTCGAGCGCCGTGACCTCGGTGTGGAACAACGCCTGCTCGTACAGCCCGTACTGGTCGGCGATACGTTGGCAGTGCTCGAGGATCTCGGGGGCGTGGGCGTATTTCTCGGTGGGCATGTGCCCGGTCTCTTCGAGCAGCGGCATGTAGACCATCGAGGCGGTGTCGCATTGCGCGCCCGGATAGCGGTTCCAGTACCAGGTGCCGCCGACATCGCCGGCCTTGTCGATGAGCCGCACATCGGTCACGCCCGCCTCCACCAGACGGGCGCCAGTCACGAGGCCAGCGAAGCCCGCTCCCACGAAGGCGACGGTGACGTGATCGGTGACCGGCTCTCGCTCCGCCCGCTCGGTGTACGGGTCATCCAGGTAGTAGGAGAGCTGGCCCCGCAACCGCAGATACTGAGCGCTTCCGTCCGGGCGCAGACGCTTGTCGCGCTCGACGCGATAGCGCTCGAGAAGCGCTGCCTTGGCGGCCGGATCGATGGCCATGTTCCCCCCTGTGATGTTGCTCGAGCTGGCAGTGTCCTATCCCAGGCCGAGGCGGTCGAGCAAGATCGGAGGGGGTGACGGATCCCCTTCGGCCAGCATCGCCGCCCGTTGCACGTTGACCGGCGTCCACTCCTGGCCCGGCCACTCGTCCCAGGGACCGGATACGACCCGGGCCGGGTCGCCGTCGGCGTCCACGCAGGCCCGTAGGTAGGCCTGCAGCTCGCGCACCTCCTCCTCTCCGCCGATGGGACCGTGCCCGGGCACGATGATCGGAGCGAGCTCGACGACCTGGTCCAGGGCGTCGGCCCAGGCCGCGGGATCACCGTCGTAGGCGGCGGGCACGACCCCGAAGCTGCACATCGCCCCGGCGAAGACGATCTCGGCGCCGGGCACCACCGCCACCAGGTTCTCCAGCGCCTGTCCGGCCACCGGGACCAGCACCACCGCGGGAGTCAGCGCAGCCGCCTCGGTGACCACATGGGTGACGGTGCGGGTACGGAAGTCGTCGCCGAACTGGGCGGACGATGCCGGGAACAAGCGGCGGAAGACCTCGACGTTGGCTGGTTGGTCGAGCATGGCGCTGGCGTGCTGGGTCCCGTAGATCCCCGCCAGCCGGAAGCGGGACGTGCCCCCGCTGAACTCGACATGGCTGCTGGTCAGCACGACCCTGGGGACGGGACGACCGATCGCCTCGACCGCCCCGGCGAACTCCTCCCACTGCGAAGCCACCATGAGGGTGTCGACCACGGTGATGCCGTCGTCCTCCACGATCGCACCGGCGTTGGTTCGCCCGTGGCCGGGATCGTCGGCGAGCCAGGCGTGGACACCCGGCGCCAGCGCGGCGAGGGGGT
>JBKGZW010000011.1:0-32045 GCA_046543225.1 Acidimicrobiales bacterium | reverse complement strand
GCACCGCCGTCGTCGCCGGAGGAATCCGACGGCATGACCAGCGCCGCCCGCAGCTTCCGTTCGCCGAGCTCGAGGAAGCGGACGTCGAGGTCGAGTCCCGGGGCCTCGGCGTAAGTGACGAGACGCGGCGCCGACCGAACGGTGTGAGCGTCGGTCGTGGGCATCTCCGGCCGGGGAACGAGGATCGAGACGACCGAGCCGTCATGGTCCATGCCGGCGGCCCCGATCACGAGGGTGCCACCGTTCGCCGTCGCCGAGTGGACGCCCCTCGTGTGGGTGAGCTGTTCGCCCGAGCCGTCCCAGCCGATGCGCGCGACATGAGTCTCGGTGGGCTCGTCGAGAGTGCACCACACCACCACCACGCCGTCATCGTCCACGTCGACGACGGATCTCACCTGCATCCACGGCGGCGACAACGCCACGCCGTCACTGTGCACGCGGCGTACGTCGGCATCTGTGTCGTCGGCCACCGTCACCAAGTGCCCGTCATGCCACGTCGGCACGCCGGCGACCGGCTCGACCCAGCAGGGATCTTCGTGGCGTCGGATCTCGGTGCAGTCACCGGTGTCGGGGTCGACGGCCTGGATCGACATGGTGCGCTGGTCGCGGCTGAGCACCGAGATGGTGAGCGGATCGTCGTCGGTCCAGGTGACGGTGGCCAGATAGGGGAACGCCGCGGCGTCCCAGCCGAGGTCGACCCGGCTGCCGTCGAGTCCCAGCAACGCCAGCGAGCACGCGGCGTTGGCGGTGCCAGCCGCGGGGTAGCGGACCGTCCGGGGCGCCGACCACGGCTCGACCGGCGATGCGATGTGCCACTCGGCCACCGGCGACTCGTCGACCCGTTCGGCCAGGATCATCCGGCCGTCGGGCGACCACCAGAAACCTCTGGTGCGGGAGAACTCCTCGGCGGCGATGAACTCGGCGGCGCCCCAGGTGACCCCTTCCTCGGCCACGAGCACCCGATCGGGTTCGGTCGGCGAGACCAGTCGCAACGCACCGTCGGCCACATAGGCGACGCGCTCACCCGACGGGTCGAGTCGCGGATCGAACGCTCCCGGCGCCGTGTCGAGCACGACCGCCTCGGCCCCGTCGGCACCGGCGAGCACCATCTGGCCCCCGACGACGGTGACCGCTCGCTGTCCGATCCGGTCGGTGGCGTAGGTGACGATGCCGGCGCCCGACTCCCGTGCCCGCTCACGTCGGGCACGCTCGACGTCGGGCATCGTCTCGCCGTCGGCGTCCAACGAACGGGGGTCGAGCACCAGCTGCTCGACCCCTCGGGCGACGTCGAACACCCACAGCGAGTGAACCGGATCGACGGAACCAGCGGATCGCAGGAACCAGACCCGTGACCCGTCCGCCGACACCGAGAACGAGCGGGGTGCGCCGAGGGTGAAACGTCGGGTGCGGGCCTGACGGCGTGGGAACGAGCGCCCGGGGTCGTCGGTGGCTGGGGCGGAGGTGGACATGGCCCGAACGCTATCTGGCACCGACCAGGGGACTTTTGCCCCTGTTCAGCACGCTACTCCCACGGTAGGCTGATCGAACCCAAGGGAGGGCGGCCTTGACCCGGCCAGGGGAAGGGGCACCATGCCATCGATCGAGGAGCTCACCGTCGCCGCCGTGCGATCTGCGATGGCGCCCGGGTACGAACGTGAACAGGTCGGCGTCGAGTTGCTGGTCAAGGCCGCCCGGAACACGACGGCGTTGCGCATCGCCAGGGCCCGCGTCGAACGTGGCGCCGGGTGGCGGGCCGGGCCCATCGGACAGCGGGCCCGCGATGCGCTCACCCACGCCATCGAACTGGCCGAACAGGGCCACGAGATCGACCTCACCGAGACCACCGCGGCCTCCTCCCCGGGTGGATCGCCGGGTGGATCGCCGGCGGGGGACAACCAGATCGGCGCCTGATCCACGCGAGTCAGTCCGAGACCTGGTCCTCCTCGGCCGGAGGAACGACGAGGACCGGCCGGTGCGCGTGGTGCACGACGTGACCGCTCACCGAGCCGAGCAGCATCCGGCCGAAGAACCCCCGACCACGGCTGCCGATGACGACCAGATCCGCTTCGAGGTCCTCGCCGGCCACCACGATCTCGGTCGCGGGATCGCCCCACACCACCTTCAGCTCGGTGTGCTCGGGCAGACCGGCCCGATCCCTGGTGTCGGCCAGCGCGGCCAAGGCCTCGTCTCGGACGGCGGCGGTGGCCTCGGGATCGTCGACCGGGTTGACGACCAGCACGTCGGGCGCGACCAGACCTCCGCTGGCCAGCGGCGCCGAAGGTGGCACGGCCACGTTGAGCAGCACCACACGTCGGTCGGACATCGGCAGGTGCTCGGCCGCCCATCGGACCGCCCGTCGCGATGCGTGGGAGTGGTCGTCGGCGATCAGGATCAGGTCCACGTGCAGGTCACCTCGCGGTCTCGTCGTCGGAGTCCCGACGACCCCGATCTGAGCACGGTTGCGGCCCGCGAGCAATCACCGACCGGGATCGGTTTCGTGGAGCGGGCCCGCGGTGCCATACGATGGCGAGGCCGGGGGCGTAGCTCAGTTGGCAGAGCGGCGGCTTTGCAAGCCGTAGGTCGAGGGTTCGATTCCCTTCGCCTCCACTGGTCGCCTCACGGGGACGACCTCGCGAGCGACCGGCCAAGCGCTAGCCTTGACCCCGATCCGAAGGGGGTGCCCGTGTCCGTCACCGAAGCCAGCGACACCGAGGCAGTCAGGTCTCCACCAGCCAGCGATCACGGGTTGGGCGACACGGGTGACCACGAGCTGCTCCTCGCGCCGATGTGGCGTCGGTTGGTGGCCCGTGCCGTCGACGTGACCGCGGTCGCCACCTGGGTGTTCGCCCTGTCGATCGCCCACGTGTTCCTCCACCTCCAGCTCTGGTCCCAGACCGTGGCCCCCGATCCGTGGGGCACCTGGTTCCTGGCGACGCTCACCTTCGCGGTCTGCTACGCGGCCTACGAGATCACCTTCATCAGCCGCACCGGCGCCACCCCCGGCAAGGATCTGATGCGGGTGAGGGTGATCGACCACCTCACCGGCCGCACACCGTCGCTCGGTCAGGCCACACGGCGTTGGCTGCTCCCGGGTATCGTCCAGCCGATCCCCGGCCCATGGTTCGGCGCGGCACTCACACTCATGTGGGGTGGCACCGGGTTCGCCAACCACCACCAGCGTGGCGTCCACGACCACCTGGCCGGGACCCGGGTGGTCATGGCCCGACCGCTCCGGGACGAGGACGAGGAAGCTCATCGCCGTCGCCAGTTCACTCCCCGATTCGTCGACCCCTTGGCAGTGTTCCGCATCGCCCGCAACGACCCCGAGGCGCTGCGTCGCCATCCGGCCGATCACGAGTCCTGACCAGCCTGGGCGGGCCCGCCGGCGGTTCTGCCCGCCCGGTCTCTACCGCGACCGCTGACCGAGGCTCAGCTGATGGGTACCACCCTCGCCGTTCACCGCGGCCTGCAACAGGGCGAGGAACTCATCCGCGGGGATGGCGCGGGAGAAGTAGAAGCCCTGGCCGTACTCACAACCCATGGCGAGCAACTCCTCCAGCTCCGAGGAGTGCTCGATGCCCTCGGCCACGCTGGTGGCCCGCAGGCTCGAGGCCAGCTCGACGATGGTGCGAACCAGCTGACCCGTCCCGGCGCTGACGGTCCCCAGACGCGTCACGAAGCTGCGGTCGATCTTGATGACGTCGAGCGGGAACTGCTGGATGTAGCCCAGCGACGAGTACCCCGTGCCGAAATCGTCGACGGCCAGGGTGATCCCCCTCGATCGCAGCTCGGCCAAGCGCTCGAGGGTGTCGAGATCGTCGTTCATCACCAGGCTCTCGGTGATCTCCAGCGTCAGGCGGTCCGGTGCGATGCCGCTCTCGGCCAGCGCATCGGAGACGTCGGAGATCAAGGTCATGGACTCGATCTGTCGGACCGAGAGGTTCACGCTCACCCGCAGTGACCCGGCCTCGGGAACGAGATGGTCCCACTCGGCCAGCTGGAGGCATGCCTCCATCAGCACCCACCGCCCCAGGGCGACGATGAGGCCGGTGTCCTCGGCCAGGGGGATGAACTCCGCGGGGCCGATGAGCCCCCGTTCCGGGTGCTCCCAGCGCACCAGCGCCTCGCAGCCGGTGATGGTGCCGGACTCCAGTTCGACGATCGGCTGATAGTGGAGGACCAACCCACCGGTGCGCACCGCGTCGCTGAGCGCAGCCTTGAGCTCGAGTCGTTGGAACGCGCTGGCGTGCGCCGACTCCTGGAACAGCTCGTAGCGACCCTTGCCCCGGTCCTTGGCGAGGTACATGGCCACGTCGGCACTGCGCATCAGCGCTTCGGCGGTGGACGACCGGTTGGGGTCGATCACGATCCCGATGCTGGCGGTGAAGGTGAGCTCTCGGCCGTCGACGGTGTAGGGCTGGGAGATGGCCAACAGGATGCGGTCGGCCACCGCGAAGACCTCGGACTCGCCGTAGGTGTCCTCGAGGAGGATGCCGAACTCGTCGCCGCCGAGGCGGGCCGCGGCGTCCGAGACCCTCAGGCAGGCCCGGATCCGCTCGGCGACCGACATGAGCAGCTGATCGCCGGTGCCGTGCCCCAGCGAGTCGTTGATCTCTTTGAAGTCGTCCAGGTCGACGAGCAGGACCGCGACCTGGTCGAGGCGCGACTCGGTCCTCGCCAGCGCGCGGGTGAGACGCTGCTCGAAGTGCACCCGGTTGCCGAGGCCGGTGAGCTCGTCGTGGAGCGCCTTGTGGCGTAGGTCCTGCTCGAGCGCACGGCGCACGGTGACGTCGCGGACGTTCAACACGATGCCCTGCACCGCCGACTCCGAGCGCATGTCGGAGATGGTGACGTCGACGTTGCGCCAGGTGCCGTCGCGGTCGCGGAGACGCATCTCCACGTTGAGCTGTTCGAAGGGGTCGCCGGTGATGCCATCGAGCAGCTTCATCGCCCGGCTGACCTCGTCGGCGGGGAGCAGCCGCATGATGTTGGTGCCCACCAGCTCCTCGGCGCGGAACCCGAGCATGGGGCCGACCGCAGGACTGACATAGCTCAGCGAACCCTTCTCGTCGATGACCGCCACCACGTCGGAACTGTTCTGGACGAGGGAGCGGAACCGTGCCTCGGAGCGGGCGAGGCGCTGCTCGGCCAGCTTGCGGTCGGTGACGTCGCGCGCGGTGAGGACGACACCGCCGATCTCTTCCTCTTCGGAGAGGTCACGGGCGCGCATCTCGAACCATCGGTACGACCCGTCGGCGTGGAGGAGGCGAAGCTCGCACGACTCGTCGTCAGTTCCTCCCTCGCGCGCGTCGTCCAGCAGCGCGCCGAAGCGGAGCTGATCCTCGGGATGGATGAGATCCTGGGGAAGCGGGCCGAGGAAGTAGTGCTCGGGATGGCCGAGCAGGCGCTCGACGACCGGGGTGGCGAACATGCCGAAGCCCTCGTCGTCGAGGACCACGATGAGCTCGGAGCTGTTCTCCACCAGCGCCCGGAACCGGCGGTCGCTCTTGCGCCGGTGGAGGTCCTCGGTGAGCGCCGCGCTCTCGATGGCGAGCGAGACCTCCATGGCCACCGAGGTGAGGGCGGTGACCGCTCCCCGCTCGATCGGGATCGCCGAGGCGACGACGATCGCCCCCGAGGTCCGGCCGCGAGCGATGAGCGGGGCGACGACCACCGACGCCTCGATCTCGTCGGACCCGGCGTCGAGGACGTCGAACGCCGGGACCCGCTCGAGGCTGATGGGGTGGCGTTGGGACAGCGCCTCTCGGACCGGGCCGGGAAGCTCCTCGATGGACAGGCGAATCCCGTCCGAGCCGGTCGAGCGGCGGCCGACCGAGGCGACCACCTCGACCATGCCGTCGCTGCCGATGCTCAAGACGCTGGCCCGCCCGGCCGGGAGGCCGTTCGTCAGCTCGAGCACCGCCCAGAGGGCCGCGGTGTGCATCTCCTCTCGGCTGCCACCGACCACCAGGACCGAACCCATGTCCCGCAGGACCCGTTCGCGGACTGCGGCTCGTTCCTCCTCGCGGATGAGCGAACCCAGCCTCGCCAGGACCAGCAACGAGAGTGCGACCCACCCGGTCACCACCACCGGCAGGTCGATCGGACTGTCACGTGCTGCTTGGAACACCAGGACGGCGGGCCCCATCAGCAACGCACCGGCCAGCATGGAGATGCGGCGTCGGGTCAACCGCGGTGGGGTGTACTCGGGACGGGCGGTGAGTCGATCGGCCGAGGGGTGCAGCGCTGCCGTGCCGACGAACAGAAAAGCCAGCGGGGCGAGCGCGTGGTAGAGGTCGGTCTCGACCTGGCCGGTGGTCTCCAGGGTCAGGTTCACATCGGCGAGCAGGATCACCCCCGCCGCGGCAGCGAAGAAGTAGTAGCTGGGAGCCCGAAAGCCGGGGCCCACCGCCAGCCTGGTGGTGGCGGCCACGATGAGCAGCGCCAGGAGCGAGTACTGCACGTTCAGGGCGCGCTCGGCCAGGCTGATCGTGTCGTCACGCACATAGGGGGCCAGGATCGTGACCCAGACGATGAGGCCTGCGGCGGCAGCGACGATGAGCGCGTCGATCACATC
Organism: Acidimicrobiales bacterium; assembly: GCA_046543225.1. Classification (GTDB taxonomy): domain Bacteria; phylum Actinomycetota; class Acidimicrobiia; order Acidimicrobiales; family SKKL01; genus SKKL01. The sequence continues at coordinate 25,468 of JBKGZW010000011.1, read as the reverse complement.
CGAACGCTGACGTACGACGGTGCGCAACCGCATGAGCTGGACCTCTCCGACGAAGAGGGCCAGGTAGCCGAGGATGTAGAACGGCTCGCCTGCGGAGGGGAAGGGTTCGCTCACGCCGATCGCCGCGCCGTGCACGACGGTGGCCAGACCACCAACCAGGATCAGACCGGCCCCGGCACCCAGCCAGTACCAGGGGATCCTCTGGGTGTCGTCATGGCGACGCCCTCGACGGATCAGGGCGACGACGGCCGTCCATCCAATGAGCTGGGCGGTGATCCCCGCTCCGGTGGGCGCGGTGACCAGGCCTGCGGCGTGGAGCAGCAGGCCGAGCACCAAGAAGCGAACCCACAGCGCAGCCATGGTCCTCATATCGGCGCCGAAGCGCCGGTGTTGACGATCGGCCCCGGTTTCTGCGACTCAGCTCAGGTCTAGGTCCGTCGAGACGCTGTCGCTCCAGTCGAATCGCAGGCTGGAGAACCCCGAGCCCATGCGGTAGCTGAGGTCGATGCCGACGGTGGTGGCGACTGCCAGTTCGCGGGATTCGACCGGGATGAGCGCCGGCGAGTTCATGCACTGGGTCCATCCGGAGTCGATCCCCGGCGCCAGGTGGGACATGCTCGTCATCCGCAGGGCATTGGCCCGACCGGTGTGCATCACCTTGAGGTCGATGATGGCCAATGCCCGCTCGTCGATCGTGGAGACTTCACGGGCGGCAGTGGTGAAGTCGGGGTGGGCGACCAGCCGCAGCTCGGTCATGGTGTCGCGCACCCGGCGCTCCTGCCAGGTCTGTTCGATCTGGATCATCGGGAAGTGGAACCCGAAGAGCTCGTCGTCGGCGTCGACCAGCTCGATGAAGGTCGACCGCGACGACGGAACCATCCGCACGTCGGGGGCGAGGACCCCTTGGGTGACCAGGTTGTTGAACGCAGGCACGAGCGGGCTGGCGACCAGTCCGACACTGATGAGCTCCGCGATGACGACGTCATAGGGTCCCGAGAACCGGCAGCTGGTGACATCCTCCTCGATCACCTGGACCACGGAGGCGTAGCCGTTGGCGGCGACGTTCCTCCGGGCGGTGGCCGCGGTGGACGCTGACAGCTCGTAGGCATCGACCGCCTCGGCGCCCGCACGGGCCGCGGCGAGGGAGAGGATCCCGGTGCCGGTCCCCAGTTCGAGCACACGGTCGCCGGGACGGACGACGTCGGTCACCGCGTCGATCAGCTTGGCGGTGCGTTCGACGTCGGCCAATCGCTCGAACGCGCTCGACGTGGATCCGAACAGCTCAGGCCCGCCGAGGCGTGCCGGCTGGGCGCGAGACGCGGCGGTCATGTCCAGCTCTCGGTCGTGAACGACGCGACCACCAGGGCGCACACCGGGTCGTGATCGCACCGGATCGAGCGGCTGAGCAGCACCGGGGCGCCGAGGTCGAGGTTCCGGGCGCTGGCCATGACCTCGAGGCTCTCGGCGACCTCTCGACGAATCCGGGCTTCGTCGTCCCCCTCGATCTCCACGAAGAGCCCGGCTCCGGTCACCGGGTCCTGGACCCAGCCGACGCAGGCCGCGGCCATCTCGCCCGGGGTGGTCGCCCTGGCATCGGCGTAGACGACGTAGTGGCGGTCGCCCCACCCGGCGTCGCGGTGGCCACCCGTCCGTGGCTGGTCGGCCTCGATCTCGATGGTGGCACCGGTGGGGACGACCGAGCTGAGACGGACGAGGTTGAGGTTGCCGACCCCGGCCTCGAGCAGCGCGGCATCGAAGGCCGCGACCGGTGTGGGTCCGGTGCCGACGGCGGAGGTGACCGAGATGGTGAGACCGACAGGCTCGGCCGCGGAGTCCCGGTGGGCGGCGCGGGACTCGATCGATCCCTGGAGACCCGGCGAGGAGGAGAAGGTGGTCATCGGCTGGTCACGTCCTCGCCCGGTGTGGTGGTCGAGTGGACCGGGTCGCGCAGGTCGATCTCGGCGGGGGTCGAGGTCTTGGTCTTCGTCTTGGTCTTGAGCCCGTCGTAGACGTAGGCGTAGTAGCTCTGGGTGTCGACGTGTTCGAACTCGACCTCGGCCACCGCCGCTGAGACCTCGGCGACGATGCGGGGCAGGTTGATCTCCTCGGCGTTGTACCGGCACACGTCGAGCGCGCCGACGCCGTGATGGCTGGCTGCATGGCGGACCGTCGCCAGCAGCAGGCGCCGGAACCACAGGCTGCCCTTGACCGAGGGGCTGACGAGCACCGCGCCCACATAGAAGATGGCGTTGCGGGCGAACTGCTCGGGGTAGCGCTGCTGCCAGAACGCGGGGCTGATCCAGGGCAGCTTGGAGAGGTCGGTGGCCAGCATGCACATGGCCACCGGTGTGCCCTGACGGTCCCAGCCGACGAACTTGAGGACCGACTCCTCGCGCATCTCGTCCCGGAACTCGTCGTCGGTGAGCGACTGGCGCGCCGCGGCGAGCGAGTCGAGCGGCGCGAACGCCGACCGGTACAGATCGAGGAACTGTTCGACGACCACAGGATCGTCGACGGTCGTCTCGATGGTGACGCTCATGGTGGCCCGTCCTCGCGTGGTGACCTCAGCTGAGCAGCGTCGGAGCTGTCCGCCGAGGGTCGTGGCGTTCCTTCGGCGCTGCCATCTACAGCGTAGAGCCTGCGCGACGACTGTGAAGGGACCAAGGCCACTTTTCGAGACATTTCAGCCACGAGCGGTGGCAGATCCGTGCAGGTCGGTCACGAATAGAGCGACTCGATCTCCTCGGCATAGCGCTCCAGGACGCCCCGTCGCTTGAGCTTGGAGGTGGGGGTCAACAGATCGGAGTCCGGCAACCACTCCTCGCCGAGGATCTTCACCTTCTTGACCCGCTCGGCGTTGTTGAACGGAGCCATGACCTCCTCGAGACCACGCTCGATCTCCTCGACCACCCGGGGATGGTCCGCCAGCTCGGCGAGGTCGGTGGTCTCAAGCCCCTCGTTGGCCGCCCACGACGGCGCCACGTCGGGGTCGAGCACCACGAGCGCGGCGATGAACGGGCGCTGGTCGCCCACCGCACAGGCCTGGCCGACCAGCGGGATCATCTTGAGCGCAGCTTCGAGGTTGGCGGGACTGACGTTCTTGCCGCCGGCGGTGATGATCAGCTCCTTCTTGCGGTCGACGATGCGGAAGTAGCCGTCGGCGTCGACCTCGCCGATGTCGCCCGAGTGCAGCCATCCGTCGACGAGCGTCTCGGCGGTGGCCTCGGGGTTGTTGAGATAGCCGACGAAGACGTTTCCGCCCCGGCACACGATCTCGCCGTCGTCGGCCAGCTCGACCTCGCAGCCGACGATGGCCGGCCCGACCCAGCCCGGCTTCACCTGGTTGGCGGCATAGGTCATGGGTCCCGAGCTCTCCGACATGCCGTAGATCTCACTGAGCGGGATGCCCACGGCCCGGAACCAGGCGAGCAGGTCTCCGGGGATGGGCGCCGCGCCCGTGATGGCGACCTCGGTCTGGTCGAGCCCGACCAGACCCCGCACGGTGGAGAAGGCCACCTGGTCGAGGAACTCCCAGGTGGCGACCTCGTCGTCGGTGGCGGTTCCCCAGTCCATCTTCTCGACGATGGGCAATGCCGCCTCGATCGCCTCGTTGAACTGCTTCGCCCGATCCTGGTCGGCGGCCAGGGCAGCGGTGACCCCCGCATAGATCTTCTCCCACACCCGTGGGACGCCGAAGATGATGTTGGGCCGCACCTCGCCCAGGTACTGCGCGATCTGGCCCGGGTCCGGGCAGCAGGACACCTCGAACCCCAGCATCGACTGCTGGTAGTGCGAGGTCATCCGCTCGGCGATGTGGGCCATCGGCAGGTAGGAGACCAGGCGCTTGCCGACGAACTCGGTGAGACCGATGGTCTCCTTGAGCGACTCGACGGTCCAGCAGATGTTGGCGTGGGTGAGCATCACGCCCTTGGGCGGTCCCGTGGTGCCCGAGGTGTAGATGATGGTGGCCAGGTCGTCGGGCTTGGCCACCGTGGCCGCCTGGTCCAGATCGATCGGGTCGGTGGCCAACATGTCGTCGAAGGTCACGACGTCGTCACCCGCAGCGCCATCGGGGTCCGACACGATGCCGAGCGTGGTCATCGTCGGCATCTCGGAGCGGACCTGGTGGAACCGGTCGAGGAAGGCGGCGTCCTCGGCGATGCCGAAGACCGCGCCGCAGTGGTTGGCCAGGTACTGGATCTGGTCGGGGGACGACGAGTTGTAGATCGACACCGGGGTGGCGCCCACGAAGTAGGCCGCCATGTCGAGCACGTGGAACTCGGGGATGTTGCGCAACATCAGCACCACCCGGTCGCCATCGGTGACGCCGTGGGCACGGTAGGCGGCCGCGGCCCGCGCCACCCGATCGAGGTAGTCGGCGAAGGTCCACTCGTGCCATGCTCCGTCGTCGGTCTTCCACCGGAGCGCGACGTGGTCCGCGAGATCTCGTGCGGTCTGGAGGAACCGTGACGAGATGGTCTGCCCCGCCACTCGTTCGAGCAGGTCCTCATTGGTGAGCATCGCTGCATCCCCTCTCTCGTGGTGGCGGTCGATGACCGGGGTCACACTAGTTGGCAGGGCGAGGCTCGTCGCGGTCGGAAGTCGTCACACCCCGATTGACCGAGTGGTCAACTCCTTGCCAGAATCCGGTCCGGGGATCACCCACGGGTGGCGGACGATTCGGGACCCCCACCCCGCCACCACAGCGGGATGACACCCACCACCTCAGGAGCAACCATGCCCAACGCAGTCCTCGTCGACGCCGTCCGCACCGCCGGCGGCAAGCGCAACGGTCAACTGTCGGGGTGGCATCCTGCCGACCTCTCCGCTCAGGTCCTCGCCGCCCTGGCCGAGCGCAACCAGCTCGACCCCGACACCGTCGACGACGTGATCATGGGCTGTGTCATGCAGGTCGGCGGACAGGCGCTCAACGTCGGCCGCAACGCGGTGCTCGCCGCCGGGTGGCCCGAGTCGGTCCCTGCGACCACGATCGACCGCCAGTGCGGCTCGTCCCAGCAGTCGGCGCACTTCGCCGCCCAGGGTGTGATGGCCGGGGCCTACGACGTGGTGGTCGCCGCAGGAGTCGAGGTGATGAGCCTGGTGCCCATGGGTGCATCCATCGGCAAGGACCTCGGCGCTCCGTTCGGTCCGCTCGTCGGGGACCGCTACGCCGATGCCGGCGGCCTGGTGCCCCAGGGCATCTCCGCCGAGCTCATCGCCGACCAGTGGAACCTCTCCCGCACCGACCTCGACACCTACTCGGCCAGGTCACAACAGCGCGCCGCCACCGCCACCGCCGAGGGACGGTTCGACAACGAGATCGTCCCCGTCACCGAGAAGCGGCTCGATCGCGAGACCGGCCGGATCATCGAGACCGGCGAGCTGGTCACCGCCGACGAGGGCATCCGCCCCGACACCACCGTCGAGTCCCTCGCCAACCTCAAGCCGGCGTTCAAGCCCGACGGCAAGGTGACCGCAGGCAACTCCTCGCAGATCACCGACGGTGCTTCGGCCGCGCTGATCATGAGCGAGGAGAAGGCCGCCGAGCTGGGGCTGACCCCCCGTGCCCGCTTCCACAGCTTCTCGGTCACCGGTGTCGATCCCATCACCATGCTCACCGGCCCGATCCCGGCGACCAAGAAGGTGCTGGACCGGGCGGGGCTCTCGATGGACGACATCGACCTGACCGAGATCAACGAAGCGTTCGCCTCGGTGGTGCTGGCGTGGGAGCAGGAGCTGCATCCCGACATGTCGAAGGTCAACCCCAACGGTGGTGCGATCGCCCTCGGGCATCCGCTCGGCTGTTCGGGCACCAAGCTGCTGGCGACACTGCTCAACGAGCTCGAGCGCACCGGCGGGCGCTACGGCCTGCAGACCATGTGCGAGGGCGGCGGCATGGCCAACGCCACCATCATCGAGCGCCTGGGTTGAGCCCGCGGGCGCACCAGCGGTCGTGACCCCTATCGTGGATGGGGCATGAACCTGGTCCGAGTGCTGATCGCGGTGGCAGCGGCATATGTGATCCTCCGCGTGGGGTTCGCCATGCTGCGTGGCTTGGGAGCACCGCCACCGGAGCCACCACCGCCGGGTGAGCTCCGCAAGGTGCGGCTCGAGTACCGGTGCTCCATCTGTGGCACCGAGATGCGCATGACCTCGGCCCCCGACGAGGAACCGCCCCCTCCCAGGCACTGTCTCGAGGACATGGACCTGGTCGCGCCCATCGAGTGACGGTTGTCCACAGGCTGTGGACGGCCCTGGGGAGGGTCACACGGGTGTAACTTCTGTCACATCCGGGAGTCGTCGTCGCGACACCCGGGGTTCACCTGCGGTCGGGGTCGGTGCACGCCGTGGTCAGTGCAGCCTGGTGGCGGTGATGATGCCGGCGAGGATGAACCCCAGCCCGAGGAACAGGTACCAGTTGTCGGTACCGCCCGGCAGCAGGTCCAGGTAGTTGACGATGATGGTCAGCGCACCGAGGCCGAGCAGCCCGAACATCGTCGGTGCCACCCACGGGGGGCTCACCTTCTCGGTGACCGGCACCGGTGCGGTGTAGCGCGAGTTGAGCGCACGGCCCCTGGCATCGGCGCCGGTCTCGACGTGGGCCCCACGATCGTCGGGACGGGTGCCCTTGGGGGTGATCCTCCCGCTCGTCGGCTTCTTCTTCGGCGGTGTGGCCATGCCCCGACACTAGCGACCAGCGGTGACGGTCGGGAACTCACCTCGCGCCGAACCCGGTCGGAGGCGACACCATGACGCGGATACCCTGAGCGGCCAATGAGCACCCGGGTTCTGGTCATCGACAACTACGACAGCTTCGTCTACAACCTCGTGCAGTACCTGGGCGAGTTGGGCGCCGAGCCCATCGTGCACCGCCACGACGCCATCGACCTCGACGCGATCGAGGCCCTCGACCCCGACGCCGTCCTCATCAGCCCGGGACCGGGGCGACCCGAGGATGCCGGGGTGAGCAACGACGTCATCGACCGCCTCGCTGGACGGGTGCCGATCCTCGGCGTGTGCCTCGGCCACCAGTGCATCGGCGCGCTCTACGGCGGCACCGTGGTTCGAGCCGCTCAGGTCATGCACGGCAAGACCTCACTGATCACCCATCGGGGTCAGGGCGTGTTCGCGGGGCTGCCCGAACCGCTCGAGGCCACCCGCTACCACAGCCTCATCGTCGACCGTGACTCGGTGCCCGACGTGCTCGAGATCACCGCCGAAGCCGACGACGGCACCGTGATGGGGTTGCGGCACCGCAGCCTCGACGTGGAGGGCGTGCAGTTCCACCCCGAGTCGATCCTCACCGCGGCGGGCCACGACCTCATCGCCAACTTCCTCCGCCGCGCCACGACCTCCTGACCCGCGGAGCCAGGTCAGGGAACCTCGTCGGCGGCCTCGTCGTCGGTGGTGGTCGTCGTGGGCGATGATGTGGTGGTGGTCGGGCTCGGCCCGGTGGAGACCACGATCTCCACCGGCGACCCGGTGAGCAGCTCGCTACCGGGACCGGGATCCTGGGTGATCACCGACCCAGACGGCACGCTGTTGGACGCCGAGAAGGTGACCTCGGGCACGAACCCGGCATCGGACAGGCGTCCCTCGGCGGTCGGCTGGGTGAGGTTCACCACGTTGGGCACCGGACGTTCCTCGGGTGGTTCGGGCCCCCGCGACACGTAGATGATCACGAACGAGTTGCTCTGGGCATCGGTGCCGTGCGCAGGTTCGGTCCGAACCACTCGATCCTCGTCGACGGTCTCGGAGTACTCCTCCTCGATGCGAGTCTGGAACCCGGCGTCCTCCAACGCTGACACCGCGTCGTCGACCGTGTCGCCACGGACGTCGGGGACCTCGATCTCCTCGGGGCCCCGGGAGACGGTGAGGTCGAACGAATCGCCGCGGGTCACCATCTGCTCCGCCGCAGGGAACTGGGTGAGGACCTCTCCCTCGGTGCTCTCGTCGTCGAAGACCCGGTTCACGTCGCCCAGGACCAGGCCCCGGTCCTCGAGGACCTCGATGGCGTCGTCCTCGAAGTTCCCGACGACATCGGGCATGGCGAACTCCTCGTCGCCCTGGCTGACGACGATGGTGACGGTGCTGCCCTCTGACTCCATCGAACCACCGGTCGGGTCCTGATCGAACACGATCCCCGGCTCGTGTTCGACGTTGGCCTCGTACTCGACGTCGACCTCGAACCCTTCGGCCTCCAGCACCTCGGTGGCTTCGGTCTCGTCCATGAGCACCACGCCCGGGACCTCGATCCGCGTCCCGGTCTCCCCACCACCGATGCCGAGCGCGTTGGCGAAGACCGCGAGGAGCCCGACCAGCACCGCGATGAGCACGACCAGTCCCGCGATGAACCAACCGGTCCGGTTCGGGGGCTCGTCGTAGTCGTCGTCGAGCTCGTCGTAGGTGTCGTGACCCGGGGGCACGGTGGTCACGGGCATGGAGGCGGTGGCACCGGGAGCAGCAGCCGCTGCTGCCGGGGCCGCCGCGGCCGCGGCGGGGACCCCACCACCGGCGAGCACCTGCTGGCCCTCGCGGAAGCGTCGAAGGTCGGCCCTGAGGTCCTCGGCCGAGGGGTAGCGGTCGTTGGGGTCCTTGGCGAGGAGCCGCATGCAGATGGCGTCCATGGCCGGCGGGATCCGGGGGTTGACCGAGCTGGGTGGTTCAGCCCGCTCCTGGACGTGCATGTAGGCCGTCGACACGGCGCTGTCGCCCGAGAAGGGGGGCCGGCTGGCCAGCATCTCGTAGAGGACGACCCCCAGCGAGTAGAGGTCGCTACGGGGATCGACCGGGCGCCCCTGGGCCTGTTCGGGGGAGAAGTAGGTGGCGGTCCCCATGACCGAGCCGGTCTGGGTGAGGTTGGCGTCGGTGGACGAGCCGAAGGCGCGGGCGATCCCGAAGTCGGTGACCTTCACCTGCCCGCTCGGCGTGACGAGGATGTTGCCGGGCTTGATGTCGCGATGCACCACACCGTTGCGATGGGCGAAGCTGAGGGCGGCGGCCACGTCGGTGGCGATGTCGGCTGCCCGATCCGGGTGGAGCATCCCCTCCGAGCGCAGGATGTCGGCCAGGCTGCGCCCGTCGACGAACTCCATGACGATGAAGTAGGTCCCCCCTTCCTCTCCCCAGTCGAACACGCTGGTGATGTGGGGGTGGTTGAGGTTCGCCGCCGACTGGGCCTCGCGCCGGAACCGCTCGACGAAGGCCGGATCGGTCGCGAACTGCGAGAACAGCACCTTGACCGCGACCGGACGGTCGAGGAGGCGATCGCGCGCCAAGAAGACATCGGCCATCCCACCGCGGGCGATCTGGCGATGCAGTTCGTAGCGGCCGTTGTAGACCGTTGGCTCCTGGTCGGACATGGAACGTGTGATGCCTCCTCGGGCGGTCGCCGCACAAGTATGGGTCAGAGCGCGGAGTCGGTGGCGACGCCGCTACTCCGGCGGGCCCTCCGGTGCGTCGTCGGTCGATGGATCTGGCGGGTCGTCGCCACGGGCGGGCGAGGCTGGTGACAATGCCCGCTCGAGCACCGCGCGGGCAACTGGTGCGGCCACCCGACCACCCGCCTGCTCGCCTGCATCCTCATCGGCGAGCACGACCACGGCCACCGCGACGTGGGGGGTCTCGCCCTGGGGACCGGCGAAGCCGACGATCCAGGCGTGGGTGCTGGTGACGTCTTCGGCGACGCGCGCGGTGCCGGTCTTTCCACCCACCTCGTAGCCGGGGACGTCCATGCGCCACGCGGTTCCCCCGGTGACCACCCCGATCATCGCCTGGCGCAGCGCGGCCGCGTTCGAGGGGCTCATGGCCTGGCGCCAGGCAGAGGGCTGGAGCCGCTCCACGAGATCGCCGTCGGCGTTGCGGATCTCGTGCACGACCCGTGGTTCCATGATGACCCCGCCGTTGGCGACACCAGCTGCCACCAGCGCCATCTGCAGCGGGGTGACGGCCACGTCGTGCTGGCCGATGGCGGCCTGGGCCAGTGCCGGTGTGTTCTCGTACACGGTGCCGGCCACGTCCGGATCGGGGTCGTCGAGGTCGGGGGTCGACAGTGGCTCGCCGTAGTCGCTGGGAAACACCGACCGCGCCGGTGAGGGAAGGTCGATCGGCGGACGGTCGTTGAACCCGAACCCTTCGGCTCCCTCGGTCAGCACCTCGGGCCCGAGGGTGAGCGCTCCCATCTCGGCGAAGGCGGTGTTGCACGACACCCTGAGGATCTCGGCCAGCGTGCCGCCGCAGACGCCTCCACCGGCGTTGGTGATGGCACGGGTGGTCAGCGGCGGCGTCCACGACGACGCCGGGTCATAGGACGGTTCGTCCATGGTGACCCGTCCGCTCTCGAGGCCCGCGGCGCCGACCACCACCTTGAACGACGAGCCGGGGAAGTAGCGCTCCTGGTACGCCCGGCCGAGCATCGGGTCGGCGGGGTCGAGCAGGTACATCGAACGTGCCTCCGACGCCGGCTCCATCTCGGGGGCGCTGATCAGGTTGGGGTCATAGGACGGCCACGACCACAGCGCGAGGATCTCGCCGCTGCGGGGGTCGAGCGCCACGACCGAGCCCTCCCGCTCGCCCAGCGCGTCGCGTGCGGCGCGCTGGACGTCGCGGCGCAGCGACAGCACGACGCTACCCGACCGATCCCGATCGACGAACAGGTCGGACAGGCTCTCCAGCTCGAGCTCGGGGGTCTGTCCGGCGAGCTCCTCGTCATAGACCTGCTCGACCCCGGTTGAGCCGTAGTGGAGGGAGAAGAAGCCCGACACCTGGGCGAACAGCTCGGCCTCGGGATACTCCCGTTGACGCTGCAGCGGCGTGTCGACCTCGACGCTTCGCGCCACCACCGCCCCGTCGATCGTCGACACGGTGCCCCGTGGCCGGCTGTAGTTGGCCAGCACGTCGCGGGTGTTGTCGGGGTTGTCGCGCAGCGCCTGCGCGTCGAAGATCTGCACCCGGTTCAGCTGGGCGAACAGGGCGAGGTAGCAGACCATGATGCCGATGGTCAGACGACGGATCTGGCGGTTCACGCCGGCACCGCCTCGCGCTCGACGCGGCGGAGCTGGCGGGTGGTGACGTCGTCGGACACCCGCAGCAACAGGGCCAGCAGCACGTAGTTGACCACCAGGGACGAACCGCCGTAGGAGACGAACGGCAGGGCGATGCCGGTGAGAGGCAACAGCCGGGTGATCCCGCCGACGATGATGAAGGCCTGGGTGCCGATGAGGGTTCCGATGCCGACCGCGAGCAGCTTGTCGAAGGCGTGGTCGGCCACCATCGCCAGGCGCAGCGCCGACCCGACGAGCAACAGGAAGCAGATGAGGACGGCGGTGCCCCCGAGGAGGCCCAGCTCCTCGCCGATGGCGGCGAAGGCGAAGTCGGTGGTGACCACCGGGACGCGCTCGGGGTTGCCGAGTCCCAGACCGGTTCCGGTGAGACCACCTTGGGCGAGCGCGTAGGTGGCCTGGACGATCTGGTAGGCCTCACCCCGCACCAGGTCGGGACTCCAGGGGTCGAGCCACGCTTCGAAGCGAGGAGCCACGTGGCTGAACTGGGTGTAGGCCACATAGGCGCCGAGGGCGAACAGCGAGCTGCCCAGGACGAGGTAGGAGAGCCGTTCGGTGGCCACCCACACCATGACCAGGAACAGCATCAGCAGCAACAGCGACGGGCCGAGGTCGCTCTGGTAGACGAAGATCACCAGCGCGGCGCCGAGCGCCACCAACAGCGGACCCAGCCGCTTGGGATCGGGGAGCATGAGGGGACCGACCTTGAAGGTGCTCACCGAGAGCAGCTCGCGGTTCTCGACCAGGTAGCCGGCGAAGAACAGCAGCAACGCCAGCTTGGCCAGCTCACCGGGCTGGAAGGCGATCGGTCCGATGCGCGCCCAGATCTGAGCACCCAGGTTCTCGAAGCCCAACGGGGTGAACGGCAAGAGCAGCAACAGGATCCCGACGAGCAGGAAGGTGTAGCGGTAGCGCTGCAGGTCCCGTGGCCGACGCACCACCACCAACGTGGCGACGAAGGCGGCGATGCCCAGCGCGGTCCACGTGGCCTGCGGTGCGGCCAGATCGGTGTCGAGACGGGCCACGAAGACATAGCCGATGCCGTTGAGCAGGGCGGACAGCGGCAGCATGAGCCCGTCGGCGTTGGGAGCGAACCGCCGAACCGCCAGGTGGGCCACGACCATCAGGGCCAGCACCACGCCGAGGAACGGCACCACATCGGCGGGCAGCGAGGCGGTGGCCCCGAGTCCGGCGAGGGCGTAGGCCGAGGCGGTGATGATGGTGCCGAGCAGGATGAGGCCGAGCTCGACCCGCCTCCGCAGCGATCTCAGCTCGGTCACGACACCGGGGTGGATGTCGTCGGATCGGAGGTGGTGGTGACCGACCCTTCCGTCGTCGTGGGTCCGGTGGTGGAGGTCGTCGTGGAGGCGGGGGGTTCGGTCGTGGTCGTGCCGGAGCGGTCGAGCTGCTCGGCGAGGTTGGCCAGGAACCGGCGGGCCTCGCCGAAGCTCGCGAACTCCGGTTCGGCCTCCACCGACTCGCGCAGCACCGGGGTGAGGTCGTCGACGTCGACGCCGGTCGACTCGACCAGGGTGGGGTCGAACCACAGCAGACCACCGGGACGACCCTCGAACACCGCGACCTCCCCGGAGTCGCCGACACCGACGAAGTAGCCGCTTCGGCCGTACCAGACCACCGCCGCGGCGGCGACCGCGAACACCGCCACCACGGCGACGAAGAAGACCCCGGTGCGCCAGGTGAGGAGTCGGAGCCTCCCCTCGCCGTCGTCGCGTTCTTCGCCTTGGTCGGGGAGCATCGAGCGGTCCGACTCGACGCCGTCGGCTTCGCCGCCATCGTCGGGACCAGCGGCGAGGAACCCGGCGAGATCACCGACCGTGTCGGGCATGGGGACGATGACCCGGTCGCCGAAGGAGCCAGGGTCGCCCGCTGGGGGTGGACCGTCGGCCACGTCGACCACCACACAGGTGATGTTGTCGCGTCCGCCGCCCTGGTTGGCCAGCGCCACCAGCTCGCTCGCCGCTTCGTCGGGATCGGCGAGACGCCGGAGCGTGGCGGCGATGCGGTTCGGCTCCACCTCGTTGAACAGGCCGTCGCTGCAGAGCAGGTAGCGGTCGCCGACCTCGGCGTCGAGCTCCCACGAGTCGACCTCGACGGTGGGGGCGATACCGATGGCGCGGGTGACGATGTTGCGCTGTCCGTGGGCGAGGGCCTCCTCCGCCGTGAGGCGGCCGTCGCGCACCATCTCCTCGACCAGGCTGTGGTCCTCGGTGCGCAGCTCGAGGTCGCCGTCACGCAACAGATAGATGCGGGAGTCACCGACGTTGGCGATGGCGAGCCGCGGCGGATCGCCCTCGGAGCCGTCGTCGACCAGCGCCAGTGCGCACAGGGTCGTGCCCATCCCCCGCAGGTCCCGCTCGGCGGAGCGGTCCCACACCTGGGTGTTGGCCCAACGGAACGCGTCGGCCAGGGTGTCGATCTCGGGGTCGGCCATGGCCGTGCGGAGCGACTCGACCGCCAGCAGTGAGGCCACGTCCCCGCCGGGAGGTCCGCCCATGCCGTCGGCGATGGCGACCACGCGCTCGCTGACGAAGGCGCAGTCCTGGTTCTTGTCTCGAAGGCGCCCCACGTGGGAGCGGGCGCCGGATCGAAGGTGGATCATGTGAGCTCCATCACGACCGAGCCGACCTGGAGGCGGTCACCGGACTTCATCGCCATGGGACCCGAGACCTTGGCGCGGTTGAGGTAGGTGCCGTTGGTCGAGCCCAGGTCCTCGACGAAGAGCTCGCCGTCCCGCTGGAAGATCCTGGCATGGAGCTGGGACACATAGGTGTCATCGAGGGTGACCTGACATCCTGCGGCACGGCCGACGGTGATCTCGTCACCCAGCGGGTAGGTGCGACCGGCCTCGTCGGGTGGTTCGACCACGGTGAGGCTGGCCGGGCCCCGAGCGGCCGATCGCCCGCCGGCGAGGGCGACCCGCTTGGTGGCCCGACCGGGGACCGACTCGGCGGCCCGGCTGCGAGCTGCGGTCCGCGCCCGGCGACCGCGCTGGGGACGCCGTGGACCGTTGACCTCGCTCCACACCGCCTGCAGGACGCGCAGGAAGAACAGGTACAGCAGCACCAGCAGACAGATCTTGAGCACGTTCAACAACGGTTCGGACACTGAGCGGTGAGCCTACCGGCCTCCCCTGCGGTGCTCGGTGCGCGCCGGGCGACTCGCCCGGCGGCCTGCCACCGTCACGACGCGGTGAAGGTCACCCTGGTGTTGCCGAACATGATCTCGTCGCCGTCGCGCAGCACGTGCTCGGAGACCTTCACCCCGTTGACCCGGGTGCCGTTCGTGGAGCCGAGGTCGACCACCACGTAGCCGTCGCCCTGGGGGCGGACCTCGGCGTGGTTCCGGCTGACGTTGGGGTCGGCGAGCACCAGGGTGGACTCGGGCATGCGACCCACGGTGACGATGAACTCGCCCAGCACCACCCGCTCGCCGGTGGGCAACAGCAGCGAGCCGGGTCCACCTCCGCCCTCGCCCTCGCGGAGCCGGCCCTCGACCTCGAAGCTCCCCTTGCGACGGTTCTCGTCGACGACGAGCTCGACCGAGATGGGCCCCATGAACGAGTAGCCCTCGTCGCGGGCGTGCTCGCGGGCCGCGTCGCAGAGCTCGCGGGTGAGCGTGTCGGCGATCTCGGCGAACTGCTCGTGGTCGTCGGGGGCGAGGAAGACCGTGAACGCGTTGGGCACCACCGGGCGGCCCGACACCCCGACCGAGCGCTGGCTGTCCATGACCCGCACCAGTCGCCGGCCGAGCTCGACCGGGCGCAGCCCCGACCGGAAGGCGCGTGCGAACACCCCTTCGACCATGCGCTCGAGGCGCCGTTCGAACGCTTGCAGCCCCATGGTCCAGCAACCATACCGGCCCGAGCGCGTCCCCGATGGCGGGAGGCCCGTGGCGGCGCGATACGCTCTCCACGCTGCTCGCGGGAGTGGCGGAATTGGCAGACGCGCAGGATTCAGGTTCCTGTGTCCGAAAGGACGTGAGGGTTCAAGTCCCTCCTCCCGCACTCATCACGTCGTGGACGGTCGACCCGCCGACGAGCGCCGGCGCTCTCGGTCACCCGCCGATCCCGCGCTCCAGGACGTGGACCCCTCCCGGCTCGCGGGTGGTGAGGTACACCTCGCCGTCGATGACGCCGATCGAGGTCACGTCGGCGGGGGCGGTCGCCACCACCTCGATCGGTTCGTCGCGGTCGGCGTCGTCGGGCCACAGCGCGACGATCCGACGGTCGCAGAGGTCACCGAAGAGGTAGGCCCCCTCGAGGCGGTCGGGTCCGTCCCAGATGACCTCACCGCCGACGATCGCGCACCCGAGCGCCGAGTGGTGGTAGGCGAGCAGCGGGTCGTGCGGGTCCTCGGGCGGCTCGTCGCCCTCGTCGGGTTCCGCCCCGAAGTCCGGATTCGGAGTGTAGGGGTCATAGCCCTCGTACCAGGGCCATCCGAGGTTGGCACCGCCCTCGTCGTGGCGGAGGAGGTTCACCTCCTCCTGCTCGGCTTGGCCGACGTCGGCGATCCACAGGGCTCCGGTGCGGTCGTCGAACCAGAAGCTCCACGGGTTGCGGAGGCCATAGACCCAGATCTCGGGAGCATTGGAGGGGTCGCCGACGAACGGGTTGTCCGCCGGGACCACGTAGGGCTGGTCGCCGTCAGGGGTCGGCCGGATGCGCAGGATCGAGCCGAGCAACGTGGTCGGGTCCTGCGCGTTCCAGCTCGGCACGCCGACGCCACCGTCGCCGAAGGCGACCCACAGGTGCCCCCGCTCGTCGAGCTGGAGCATGCCCCCGTTGTGGGTGCTGGCGGGCTGTTCGACATGGAGCAGCAGTTCCTCACCCTCGGCGTCGGGCCGACCGTCGTCGCCCAGCTCGTACTGCACCACGTTCGAGTGACCCTCGAGATCGGTGTAGTAGAGGTAGGCATGGGTCTCGGAGAGGTCGAGACCGAGCAGGCCGCGCTCGTAGTTGCTCTCGGAGTCGATGCGCTCGGTCAGGTCGAGCCACGGCTCGGCGGCCAGCGTGTCGCCCGTCAGCTCCAGCACCAGGCCGCTTCGTTCGACGACCAGGAGCGTGTCGTCGAGGCCGGGGTGGGCGACGAGGTTGACCGCTTCGAGCCCTTCGTCGAGCTCGACGATCCTGGCGGTCCGGTACTGGCCCGCCATGGCGGGTGGCTCGTCGTCGATCTGGTGACGGCCGGTGAACGCCGAGTCGTCCTGGTAGCTGGGCGGCACCTCGGCGAGCTCGGCGGGCGAATCGCCGTCGTCGCCACACGACAACAGCGCCAACGCGACCACTGACAGGAGGAGAGCGGGTCCGACTCGCATCGAAGAAGGCTAACGGCCACGCCGGAGCAGGCCGAGTCACCGGCCGGTCGATCTGGGTGCCCGCACCGACTGGTTGGTACCGTCCCCATGTGCGCACCGCCGTCGTCCGCGGCCAGAACGTCCCGGTCGTCGTGTGGTTGGGCTTCGCGGCGTTCATCGGACTCGGCCTGCCCGAAGCGACCCTCGGGGTCACCTGGCCGTCGATCCGGTCCGAGATGGACCGGCCGCTCGCCGCGGTCGGCCTCCTGCTCGGGGCGATCACCGTCGGCTACCTGCCGACCAGCGCCCTGTCGGGCCGACTCACCACCCGGTTCGGAGCCGGCTGGATGCTCGCCGGCGCGTCGGTGGTCTTCGCCGCGGCCATGGCGTCCTACGCCCTCGGGCCCACGCTGCACTTCCTCGTCGCCGGGTCGCTGCTGAGCGGGATCGCGGCGGGGATCATCGATCCGGGCATCAACACCCACTTCGCGCTTCGTCATGGCACCAGGGCCATGAACCTGCTCCACGCCTCGTTCGGGATCGGGGCCACGTCGGGACCCTTCATCGCCACCGTCGTGATCGGCGCGAGCGGCTCGTGGCGCATCCCCTACGCCGCCTACCTGGTGGTCCAGGTCGTCCTGCTGAGCGGATTCGTCGCCACCCGCCATCGCTGGACGGCGGCACCCGAAGAGACCACCGTCGCGAGCGCCACGCCTGCTGACACCGAGGGCACGCCCGCGCCCGAGGGGGCTCATCCCCGCACGGTGATCGGGCTCTCCACCCTGGTCTTCTTCGTGTACACCGGCTTGGAGGTCGGGGGCGGCGTGCTGGCGTTCACCCTCCTCGCCGAGGGCCGTGGCATCTCCGACACCGCCGCCGGCCTGTGGGCGACCGCGTTCTGGGCGGGCCTCACCGTCGGGCGAACCGCCCTGGGGATCGGCGGCGCCAGGCTGGCGCCCGAGCACATCGTTCGGGGCGGCACCATGGCGGCGGTGGTGGCGACGGCGGTCATCACCGTCGATCCGGGCGGCGCCGGCGCCATCGGGTTCCCACTGCTCGGCACGGCCCTCGCCGGCATCTACCCGGGTCTCGTCCTGCTCACCCCCGGTAGGGTCGGCCCGGCGCGCACGCCCAACGTCATGGGCCTCCAGTTCAGCGTCGCCGCCATCGGAGCGTCGGGCATCCCGGCCGCGATCACCCTCCTCGCCGAGGGTCACCTCGAGCGGATCGGGGTCGCGCTCTTGACCCTCGCCGTGGTGGTCACCCTCCTCGATCTGGCCCTCACCCGTCTCACCCAGATCCGGCCCGCAGGCATGGCCACCGGCGACCTCGGGTAGGGGCCGGTGCCATGACCACCACGACCGACGACGACCCCCACGCCGGGTCCGTCCCGTCCCCTCAAGTAGGTTGAACCACATGGCAAAGAACGTGTTCGTCGTCGCGATGGACGACTTCAACCTGCAGACGATGAAGGGGTTGCGTGAAGCTCGGCGATACGACTTCCACTCGCTGATCCCCACCGGCGACGTGCTCAAGGCCGAGGAGTACGACTTCGACGCCTTGCTGGCCACCGGCGAAGCCGAGCTGCGGGCCTTCGACGGCCCGGTCGACGGGATCGTCACCTGGTGGGACTTCCCCTCCTCCGCGCTGGTGCCGATCCTGGCCGAACGGTGGGACATCCCCGGCCCCGAGCTGCGCAGCATCCTCATGCTCGAGCACAAGTACTGGAGCCGGATCTGCCAGCGGGCGGTGGCCGCCGACCACGTGCCTGCCTTCGCCGCCTTCGACCCCTTCGCCGACACCGCCCTCGAACAGATCCTCGAACGGGGTGTCGACTTCCCGTTCTGGATCAAGCCGGTGAAGTCGGTCGGCTCCTACCTCGGGTTCCACATCGGCGGTCCCGACGACTGGGACCCGGCGATCACCGCCATGCGCGAGGAGGTCAACCACTTCGGCGGTCCCTTCGCCCAGGCCCTCAGCCGGGTCGAGATGCCCCACGACGTGGAGGCGATCGGCGGCGTGGCCTGCCTCGCCGAGGCCATCATCAGCGGCTTCCAGTGCACCGTCGAGGGCTACGTGGCACAGGGCGACGTCCACGTCTACGGCCTCGTCGATTCGCTCCGTGAGCCGGGCTCGTCGACCTTCCGTTCCTACCAGTACCCGTCGCAGCTGCCCACGCCGATCCAGCGGCGCATGGAGCAGATCTCGGTCGACATCATCGAGTACACGGGCCTGGACTTCAGCTGCTTCAACATCGAGTTCTTCTACGACGAGGACCAGGGCCACATCTGGATCCTCGAGGTCAACACCCGACTGTCGCAGTCCCACTGCGACCTCTTCGCCAAGGTCGACGGCGCGTCGAGCCAGCGGGCCATGCTCGGCGTCTCCCAGGGCCGCAAACCACGCATGCTGGATCACGTCGGCGACTTCGCGGTGGCGGGCAAGTACTTCCTGCGGGCCTTCGAGGACGGTGTGGTCCAGGCTGTTCCCTCCGAGGACGACATCGCCGCGGTCATCGAGCGCTTCCCCGGCACGCGGATCGAGATCGATCCCAAGCCGGGCACCCGCCTGTCGGAGATGGCGGTGCAGGAGACCTACAGCTACGAGCTCGGCCGGGTGTTCATCGGCGGCGACGACCACGACCAGCTCGAGGAGCGGTTCAGCCAGATCGCCGAGATGCTGCCCTTCACCATCGAGGTGATCGCAGGCTGACCGGGCTCGGGCGCCTGCGTTTCGACACGCTCGACCTCAGCGAGCAGTTCATCGTTCTGAAACCCATGCGCCCGGTCGGACAGGCATACTGGTGGCACGGAAGACCCACTCCTCTCCCCCTTGCCTGACGCCGAGGATCTCGTGGCACCGCGCGGTCTCACCCGCTACCAGTCGCCGATCGAGTTCGACGCCCCGCCCGACGAACGCCGCATCGGGGTCGTGGTCCCGTTCGACTTCACCCTCGACTGGGAGTACTGGCGCTACCTGCCCGAAGGTGTGGTGCTGTACTTCACCCGCACCCCGCACCTGCTGCGCGACGAGGGCATGTACCTGGCCCGCTCCAGCGGCAAGCCGTCGGTGGTGGCCAGGGCCGCCCGCTCGCTGCGCACCCTCGATCCCCACGCGGTGCTCTATGCCTGCACCTCGGGCAGCTTCATCAAGGGGGTGCAGGGCGAGGCGGAGCTGCGCAAGGCGATGGCCGCCGAGGGCTACCCGAACGCGGTCACCGCGTCCGGCGCCGCCGCCCACGCGCTGGGCCTCAGCGGGGCGCTGCGGGTCGCGATCGTCACCCCCTACTCCGGTGCCCTGACCCGCCGCCTGGTCGACTTCGTCGCCGAGGCCGGGTTCGACGTGGTCGCCACCCACTACCTGGGATTGCACCGGGGCATCGCCGCGGTCAGCCAGAACACCATCGTCGATCTCGTCCGCCAGGCGGCGGGGTCGGGGGCAGACGCGGTGTTCGTGAGCTGCACGTCCCTGCGAACCTTCGGCAAGGTGGCCCAGCTCGAAGCCGAGCTGGGGGTCCCGGTCTTCACCTCCAACCAGGTGTCGCTGTGGGCTGCGCTCGATGCGGCCGACGCGCTGGTCGGACGCCAGGCAGCCGATGGCGGGCCGTGGCTGATGGGCGACGGTGCTCCCCCGGCGTTGTCGACGCGCATCCTGCTGGCCGCCTCCGGCGTGCTGCCCTTCGCCGACTCCTGAGGGTGAACCCACGCTGCCGGCTCGGAACGCCAGTGGCGGTTCGGGTCGCGATCATGTCGGGGGCCGAGCGACGGCCAGGCCGTCGAGATAGCGGTCGAGCTGTTCATGGGCGATCGCCCGCTCGGCAACGGCTCCCAGGCCGACTGCCAGGGGCCGACAGAACCGGATGGCAGCCAGGGCGACATCGGTCGCCGTGTGCTCGTGGTCGATCGCGCCGTCACGGCTGGCGGCGGCGACGAGCTGGTCGAGAACGTCGCGTGCGGCGTCGCGCTGGTCGGGCCAGTCGTGGTCTTCGAGCAGCGGGTGCACGATGTTGACGGCGCCGAGTCCGCAGTCGATGGCGGCGTGCAGGTAGCGCCGCAGCGCGTCGGCTCCACTCGTTGTTTCTTCGAGGGCGGAGCGACCCTGCTCGATCGCGCGATCCAGGACCTCGACGGCGACGGCCCGCAGGAGCTGTTCTTGGCCGGGGAAGTGGCGGTAGAGCGTGGCGATCCCCACCCCGGCCCGCTCGGCAACGGCATCTCGGAGTGGTTCGCCGCCGACCTCGAGAACCAGCTCGATCGCAGCATCGACGATCGACTGTCGGTTCCGTCGTGCGTCAGCGCGCATCGAGGTGCTCACCGGGGGGTCGTGTTTCGCTCCGTGTCACGAACCGGAGTATATTCCTCCATTTACAGTCGACTGGCGATCGCGGAGGGACCGTGGGAAACGATCGGCAACCAGAACACATGAAGTCGATCGCGGACGCGATCGCCGAAGCTGCCGACACCGAGCACGTCCCGGTGACCTTCGACAGCTGCGACCAGGTCACGGGGCCCTTCTTCCACGGGACCAAGACCGCGTTCGCCATCGGTGACGAGCTCGTTCCCGGGCATGGCTCGAACTACCACGAGGGCCGTGCTGCGAACCACGTCTACTTCGCTGCGTTGCTCGAGCCCGCCATCTGGGGCGCCGAGCTCGCCGTCGCTCTCGGAGATGGCACGGGCCGCGAACGCATCTACGTCGTCGAGCCGACCGGCCCGTTCGAGGACGACCCCAACGTCACGAACAAGAGGTTCCCCGGCAACGTCACCCAGTCGTACCGGACCCGCCACCCGATGCGGATCGTCGGCAAGGTGGAGAGCTGGGAAGGCCACCCACCCGAGGTGCTTCAGTCCATGCTCGACAGCATCGCCAAGCTCCGAGCCGACGGACTCGATGTCATCGAGGACTGAGCTCCTACGCTCACGCCGGTGCTGCAGATCGCCGATGGGCCCGGAACGGCTCAGGCGGTGAGCTCGGGGTTGGCCGGGGCGAGGTGGGCTTCGATCCTGGCGCCCGCGGCGTCGACGTCGCCCTCGGCCAGAGCGGCCAGCAGTCCCCGATGCTCGGTGACGACCTCGGTGGGGTCGCGGTGCTGGGCAGGAAGGGTCTGCAGGCACAGACGGGTCTCGACCAGCAGGGTGGCGTACATGCGGCGGAGACGGGGGCTGTCCGCACCTGCCACCAGGGCCTCGTGGAAGCGCAGGTCGATGTCGGCCACGTCGCTCCACCGCCCGGTCGTGGCCGCCGCGTCCATCTCGTCGACCAGGGCCTGGAGCCCGTCGAGCGTCGCCGAATCTCCGCGGCGGGCGACCCGCGCCGCAGCGGCCCGCTCGATGGTGACCCGGGCCAGCGCGATGTCGGCCGCGTCGGCCGCGTCGAGGGTGGTGACGAAGACGCCCCGGTGGGGCGCGGCCTCGATGAGCCCCTCCTGCAACAACCGCTGGAACGCCTCGCGGACCGGTCCCCGCGACACCGCCAAGCGGTCGGCGAGCTGGGCCTCGGTGAGCTGCATCCCGGGTTCGAAGGTGCCGTCCATGATCCGCTCGCGGATGGTCTCGGCGATGATGGTGGAGGTCGCTCGCCGGGCGACGGGTTCGAGGTTGTCGAGCGGCATCGGCTGGCTCCCGGATCCGGTCGGTCGGCGTGTCACCCACCCCGACCGGTCTATTGTCAACAATCCTACCACCGACTAGCCTCGGCGAGGTGAGCCGGACGCGACCACAGATCGTCACGCTGGTGGCGCCGGACGACCCCGATCCGCCGGGCCTCGAACCGCTCCACGACACCAGCGACCTGGCGGTGGTGCGCACCCGCGACGAGCTGGCCGCGGCGCTCGACGATGCCGACATCCTCGCGGTCTACGACTTCCGCACCCCGCTGGTGGCCGAGATGGGCGACCGCGTCGGCGCGCTGGACTGGATCCACGCCGCCAGCGCCGGGGTCGACGCGGTGCTCACCCCCGCGGTGCTCGGCTCCGACACGGTGGTCACCAACGCCCAGGGCGTCTTCGACGACGCCATCGCCGAGTGGGTGCTCGCCGCGTTGCTGGTCTTCGCCAAGGACCTGCACACCACCCGCGACCTGCAACGCCGACACACGTGGCGCCACCGCGAATCCGAACGCCTGGCCGGGCGCAACGTGCTCGTCGTCGGCGCCGGTTCGATCGGCAGCTCCATCGCCCGGCTGTGCCGCGCCGCGGGCATGACCGTCCGCGGCGTCGCCCGCCGGGCCCGACCCGACGACCCCGACTTCGAGGCGGTCGTCGCCATCGACTCGCTCCACACCGAGCTGGCGAGGGCCGACGACGTGGTGCTGGCCACACCGCTCACCGCCGAGACCCACCACCTGATCGACGCCGACGCCCTGGCCGCCATGGCACCCGGTGCCCGGCTGGTCAACATCGGGCGCGGGCCGGTGGTCGACCAGGAGGCACTGGTCGACGCCCTCCGGAGCGGCCACCTCGACGCCGCCGCGCTCGACGTCTTCGAGACCGAGCCGCTCCCCGCCGACCATCCCTTCTGGGACATGGACCAGGTGCTGGTGTCACCCCACATGTCCGGCGACGTCGTCGGCTGGGTAGGAGCACTCGGCGCCCAGTTCGTCGCCAACGTGCAACGGTGGCAGGGCGGCGAACCCCTTCTCCACACCGTCGACAAGCACGCACTGTCAGGAGCCGCAACGTGACCGAGATCGAGTGGATGGGGGCTGTCGAGCTCCTGGCCGCCTACGCCGACCGCAGCCTCTCGCCGGTCGAGGTCGCCGACCACCTGCTGGATCGCATCAACCGCCTGGACGGGTCGACCAACGCCTGGTGCTTCCTCGATCCCGACACCACTCGCGCCCAGGCCAAGGCCTCCGAGCAACGGTGGGTCGACGGTTCACCTCGGGGCCGACTCGACGGCGTGCCGGTCGCGGTCAAGGACATCTTCCTCACCGCCGGCTGGCCGACGCTGCGCGGCTCGCTGACGATCGACCCCGATCAGCCCTGGGAGCACGACGCTCCATCGGTCGCCGCGCTCCGACGCAACCACGCGGTGCTGCTCGGCAAGACCACCACCCCCGAGCTGGCGTGGAAGGGCGTGACCGACTCGCCCCTGTGCGGCATCACCCGCAACCCGTGGAACACCGGCCGCACCCCCGGCGGATCCAGCGGGGGCAGCTCCGCCGCGCTGGTCGCGGGGATGGCGCCCCTCGCCCTCGGCACCGACGGCGGCGGCTCGATCCGCATCCCCGCCGCGTTCACCGGGTGCAGCGGCATCAAGCCCACGTGGGGGCGGGTGCCCCACTGGCCGGTCAGCCCCTACGGCGGACTGGCCCATGCCGGCCCCATGTCGCGCACCGTCGCCGACACCGCCCTGCTGCTCGACGCGCTCTCCGAACCCGACCACCGCGACACCGGTGCGCTGATGCCCGACGGCGTGGAACACTTCGGCGCCCACACCGGGGGCATCGCCGGAGTCCGCATCGCCCACAGCACCGACCTCGGGTTCGAGTCGGTCCACCCCGAGGTGGCCGCCGCCGTGGCCGACGCCGTGCAGGTGCTGTCGGACCTCGGTGCCCACGTCGAGGCCGCCGATCCCGGCTTCGACGACCCGATCGACGCCTTCAGGGTCCTGTGGAACTCAGGGGCCGCCCAGGCCACCAAGTCCGACACCGAGGCCGACCGGGCCAAGCGCGACCCGGGCCTCCAGGAGATCTGCGCCGACGGGGCCCGCTACTCGGCGGTTGACTACATCGACGCCCTCGCGGTGCGCGGCCAGGTGGCGATCACCATGGGCGAGTTCCACCAGCGCCACGACCTGCTCGTCACCCCGACGCTGTCGATGGGTGCCTTCGAGGCCGGACGCGACGTCCCCGCGGGCTGGCACGACCACCGCTGGTCGAGCTGGGCCGGTCTGGTGTACCCGTTCAACATGACCCAGCAGCCAGCGGCGTCGGTTCCCTGCGGGTTCACCAGCGACGGGCTCCCCATCGGCCTGCAGATCATCGGACCCCGCGGCGCCGACGCCCTCGTGCTGCGCGCCGCCCACGCCTATGAAGCCTCCCGCTCCCACGAGCCGCCCCGCCCGACCCTCACCGAGGAGCACTGAGATGGACCAGACCCCCGTCACCATCGCCGGCACACCGACCACCACCGCCGAATCGGTCGAGGTCCTCAACCCCTTCACCCAGGAGGTCATCGCCGAGGTTCCGCTCTGCGGCGAGGCCGAGGTGGGACGAGCCTGCGACCACGCGCACCAGGTGCTGCGCCGCGACGAGCTTCCCCAGCACCGCCGGGCGGCGATCCTCGACACCGCCTCCCGGCTGATCGCCGACCGGGCAGACGAGCTGGCCCGCACCATCGCCACCGAGGCGGGCAAGCCGATCCGAACCGCCAGGGTCGAGGTGTCCCGCGCCGTGGACACCTTCGCCTTCGCCGCGACCGAGGCCCGCACGCTCGGCGGCGAGGTGGTGCCGCTCGGCGCCTCGGCCAGCGGCGCCGGAAAGATCGGGTTCGCGCTCCGGGTACCCGCCGGGGTCGTGGCCGCGATCTCGCCGTTCAACTTCCCCCTGAACCTGGTGGCACACAAGCTGGCCCCGGCCATCGCCGCCGGCTGTCCGGTGGTGCTCAAGCCCGCGCCCCAGACCCCGCTCACCGCCCTCGCGCTGGTCGAGCTCCTGGTCGACGCCGGGTTGCCGAACGACTGGATCTCGGTGGTGACCGACCGCCGGGCCGAGGCCGGCGGCCCGCTGGTCGACCACGACGTCCCCGCGGTGGTGACCTTCACCGGGTCGGTCCCCGTCGGCTGGGGCATCGCCGCGGCCGCGCCCCGCAAGCGGGTGTTGCTCGAGCTGGGATCGAACTCGCCGCTGATCGTCCAGCCCGACGCCGACCTGGCCGACGTGGCCAAGCGGGCGGTGCCGGCATCGTTCGGGTTCGCCGGCCAGAGCTGCATCTCGGTGCAGCGACTGCTGGTGCACCAGGACGTCCACGACGACCTGGTGGCCGCCATCGCCGCTGCCGCCGACGAGCTGGTGGTCGGCGATCCGCTCGACGAGGCGACCGATGTCGGCCCCCTGATCGCCCCCGGCGAGATCGACCGGGTGCAGTCCTGGGT
>JBKGZW010000122.1:0-8881 GCA_046543225.1 Acidimicrobiales bacterium | reverse complement strand
CGGGCGAGGCGACGGGAGAGATCGTCGAACCATGCCTCGCGGTCGGCCACGACCTTCTCGTAGTGCCCGAACAGCTCGAAGCTGATCGTGCCGAACAACCACGTCCAGGCCTGGACCCCCGCCGCTGCATGGGACGGATCGGCGCCGAGCTGGTCGGCGAGGCCAGCCTCGAGGGCATCGCCTCGTGGCCGCGGCTCGGGGATCGGGACGAGCGCACCGGTCTCGGCCGCATCAGCGAGGATGCCCGCGAGCAGCAACCCGACCCGACCGGCGGGATCGATGGTGTCGGTGGGGGCGGCATAGCCCGGCACCGGCGACCCGTAGATGAGCGCGTACTCGTGGGGGTGGGCCAGCGCCCAGGTCCGCACGGCCCTGGTGGCGGCGAGCCAACGGCCGAGCAGGTCGTCGCGCGCGACCGTGGCCTCGGCCGACTCGGCGGCGTCGCCCACGGCGTCGTAGGCCGCGACGATCAGCGCGGTGAGCAGGGCGTCGCGGCTGGGGAAGTAGCGGTACAGGGCCGAGGACGCCATGCCCAGGTCGCGGGAGATGGCGCGCAGCGACAGGTCGGAGGGACCGACCTCGGCGAGCTGGCGCCGGGCGGCGTCGGTGATCTCGGCGGTGAGCTCGGCGCGGGCCCGTTCGCGGGCGGTGCGGGGTGCGTTCACGGGGCCACCCTAGCCCGAATTCGAGATCGCTGCACTGTTTCGAGAGCACCGCTCTTGACAGCTGGGCCCGGTTCGTGCACAGTGATCGCAAACGAGAGCAGTGCTCACACTTTTGGAGGATCACCCACATGGATCGCCACGTCATCGTCGGAGCCGGCGCCGTCGGCACCCACACCGCACGCCACCTGGTCGCCGCCGGCCACGAGGTGCGCGTCGTCACCCGCTCGGGGTCGGGACCGACCGAGCCCGGCATCGAGCGGGTCGCCGCCGACGCCACCGACCCCGGCGCCCTCGCCCGCCTGGTCGACGGCGCCGCCGCCCTCTACAACTGCGCCAACCCCTCCGGCTACCACCAGTGGACCCGCGACTGGCCACCGCTGGCCGCCTCCCTGCTCGCCACCGCCGAGCGCACCGGTGCCGTCCTGGTCACCATGAGCAACCTCTATGGCTACGGACCCGTCGACGCGCCGATGACCGAGGACACCCCGCTGGCCGCCACCGGCTCCAAGGGTCGCATCCGGGCACGGATGTGGCTCGACGCGCTCGCCGCCCACGAGGCCGGGCGGGCCCGGGTCACCGAGGCACGGGCGTCGGACTTCTTCGGTCCGGAGGGAGGCAACGACCACCTCGGCCGGCGCTTCATGCCCAAGCTGCTCGCCGGCAAGCGCCTCTCCCACATCGCCAGCCCCGACGTCCCCCACTCGTGGACCTACCTGCCCGACGTCGGCCGCGCCCTGGCCACCCTCGGCACCGACGAGCGGGCGTGGGGGCGGGCCTGGCACGTCCCGACCAACCCGCCGCTGACCTACCGGCAGATGGCCGAGCTGATGGCCGCCGAGGCCGATGCCCCGACGCCGAAGATCTCGACCATCCCCCACTGGCTCCAGCGCGGCCTCGGCCTGGCCATGCCGATGGTGCGCGAGCTGGAGGAGACCCACCACCAGTTCGCCGAGCCGTGGATCCTCGACTCGTCGGCGGTCACCGAGGTCTTCGGCCTCGAGCCAACCCCGATGGCCCGGGCGGTGTCCGACACCGTCGCCTGGTGGAGCCAGCATCTCGATGTCGTCGATGTCGAGGACGGCGGTTCTGCTTCGATGTAGGGGGTGACCGGCGCCCGACGGGGGCGCCCGCACCGACGAGGTGGAACGCACATGAAGTACCTGCTGATGATCTACGGCAACGACGACATCTGGGGGTCGCTGCCCGAACAGGAGTGGGAGCGGTTCGTCGCCGAGCACGACGCCGTGAACCAGGAGCTCACCGAGGCCGGGATCCTGCTCTACGCGCACGGCGTGGCCGATCAGGACCAGGCCAAGGTGGTGCGCGTCGAAGGCGGAACGCCCGCGGTCACCGACGGCCCCTACGTCGAGGCCAAGGAGTACATCGGCAGCTTCTACGTGATCGACGTCGAGGACCACGACACTGCCCTGGAGGTGGCGGCGCGGATCCCCAGCTCCCGCCTCACCGGGGTCGAGGTCCGGCCCATCCACGGGTGACGGCACCCCACGACGTCGAGGGCCTGCTGCGCGAGCTCGCTCCGCGGGTTCTCGGCGTCCTGGTGCGACGCCACGGGGACTTCGGCCGCTGCGAGGACGCCACCCAGGAGGCGATGGCCGTCGCCGCCGAGCGGTGGGCGGAGCTCGGACCGCCCGAGCGACCGCTGGGATGGCTGGTGACGGTGGCGTCCCGACGGCTGGTCGACGCCGCCCGGCGTGACGGGGCCCGCCGGCGACGCGAGGAGCTCGCCTCGACCGCCGGACCGACGACAGCGCTGGAGGAGGACCTGGGTGGTCGCGACGACTCGCTCACCCTTCTGGTGCTGTGCTGCCACCCGTCGCTCAGCCCGCCCTCCCAGGTGGCGCTCACCCTGCGGGCGGTCGGCGGTCTCACCACCGCCGAGATCGCCCGTGCCTTCCTGGTCCCCGAGGCGACGATGGCCCAGCGCATCAGCCGCGCGAAGCGGACGATCGCCGACGCCGGTGCCCGCTTCGAGCTGCCGTCGCCGCCCGAGCTCGTCGACCGCCTCGCCTCGGTGCGCCACGTGCTCTACCTGATCTTCACCGAGGGGCACACCGCCTCCTCGGGAACGGAGCTGCAACGACACGAGCTCGCCGGTGAGGCCCTGAGGCTGGCCCGTCTGCTGCACCGAACCGATCCCGAGGACGAGACCGGCGGACTCCTCGCGCTGATGCTGTTGACCCACGCCCGCT
Source organism: Acidimicrobiales bacterium (assembly GCA_046543225.1). Classification (GTDB taxonomy): domain Bacteria; phylum Actinomycetota; class Acidimicrobiia; order Acidimicrobiales; family SKKL01; genus SKKL01. The sequence goes on along the minus strand of JBKGZW010000122.1, from coordinate 6,006 downwards.
CCCCCGCCCGGGTCGACCGATTCGGTGGCCTCGTGCCCCTCGCCGAGCAGGACCGAAGCCGGTGGGACCGAGCGATGATCGACGAAGGTGTGGCGCTGCTCGAGACGGTCCTCCCCCGCGGTCGGGTCGGGCCGTACCAGCTCCAGGCGGCGATCGCCGCGGTCCACGACGAGGCCCCGAACGACGAGGAGACCGACTGGCCCCAGGTGCTCGGCCTCTACGATCTGCTCCTCCGCCTCGGCCCGGACCCGGTCGTCTCGCTCAACCGCGCGGTGGCGCTGGCGAAGGTCGCCGGTCCACGCGCCGGGCTCGACGAGCTCGACGCACTCGAGCGCGACCGCCGCATGGCCAGCCACCACCGCCTCGCCGCGGTCCGAGCCCATCTGCTCGAACAGCTCGGGGACCACGAGCGGGCACGGTCGGAGTTCCGGCGAGCGGCGCGGGGAGCCACCGGCCTCGCCGAGCGACGCCACCTCGAGCGCCGCGCCGCTCGCCTGGTGTCGCGGTGAAGCCGCAGTCCGCTCGCTACGACAGCTCGACGAGCTCGATCAGGTCGTCGCGCCAGTAGTCGAGCTGGGCTTCGGGCATCATCAGCACCCGGTCGGGGGCCAGCTCACGGACGAAGTCGGGGTCGTGGCTGACGATCACCATGGTTCCCGGCCACGCCGCCAGCGAGTTGGCGGTGGCGGTGCGAGACCCCGGATCGAGGTTGTTGGTCGGCTCGTCGAGCAGCAGCACGTTGTGACGACCGGCGACGAGCTGGGCGAGGGCGAGCTTGGTCTTCTCGCCCCCCGAGAGGGTGCCGGCGTCCTGGAAGGCCTTGTCGCCGGACAGGCCGAACATGCCCATGAGTCGGCGCAGCTCCTCGTCGTCGAGCCCGGCCTGCTCGCGCATGTGATCGAGGAGGTTGCGGCCCTCGTCGATGCCCTCGTGCTCCTGGGCGTAGTAGCCGACCGAGGTGTTGTGGCCCCACCTGACCGCGCCGAGGTCGGCGTCGGTGACCCCGGCGAGGATCCGTAACAGGCTGGTCTTGCCCGCGCCGTTGAGGCCCATCACCAGGATGCGCTCGCCCCGGCCGAGATCGAAGGTGACGTCGACGAAGACGGTGAGGTCGCCATAGGACTTGGCCAGCCCGTCGACCTCGACGACGGTGCGACCCGACGACGGCGGCATGGGGAAGCGCACGTTCATGGTGCGGCGCTTCTGGGGGCCCTCGACCTTGTGGTCCTCGAGCTTGGAGACCCTGGTGTCGAGCGACTTGGCCACCTTGGCCCGCTTGGCGGTCTGGCCACGCATCGAGTCGGCGAGGGTGGTCAGGCGGCGGATCTCGGCCTCCTGGCGCGACGCCACCTTGCGCAGGCGTTCCTCGTCGGCCTCGCGGGCCTTGAGGTACTGGCTGTAGGTGCCCTTGTACTCCACGGCGGTACCCAGCGCGTCCTCGCCTTCGCGGTCGAGGTGGATGACCCGGGTGATGGCCTCGTCGAGCAGTTCGAGGTCGTGGCTGATGACCAGGAGCGCGCCGCTGTAGTTGCGGAGGAAGTTGAGCAGCCAGTCCTTGGCGTCGGCATCGAGGTGGTTGGTGGGCTCGTCGAGCAGTAGTGCGTCGCTGCCGGCGAAGAGGATGCGGGCCAGCTCGACCCGGCGGCGCTGTCCGCCCGACAGCACCCCGATGGGCATGTCGAGGCGATCGTCTTCGAGGCCGAGCCCGGCCGCGATGCGGCGCACCTCGGAGTCGGCCGCGTAGCCACCGTCCATCTCGAAGCGTTCCTGCAGCTTCGAGTAGCGGGCCACGTTCTCCTCGGTGGGGAACTCCTCGATCCGCACCCTGGCCTTCTCGAGCCGCACCGCTGCCTCGTCGAGCCCGCGCCCGGACAGCACGTGGGTGAGCGCCGGGGTGTCGGGCGGCACCGAGTCGACCCGGGGGTCCTGGGAGAGGTAGCCGAGACCGCCGACGACCTTGATGTCGCCCGCCTTGGGCGCGATGGCGCCGCCGATGGTCTTGAACAGCGAGGTCTTGCCCGCGCCGTTGCGGCCGGTGAGCCCGACCTTGTCCTTGGCGCGCACGTCGAAGCTGATGCCCTCGGCGAGCAGCTTGCCCCCGACCTCGACGGCGACGTCACGGACCTTGATCACCGGGACAGTCTCGCAGTGATCACCCCCGATACCGAGCCGGTTGTGACCGACGACCATCGTGACCGGACGGGACCGGTCGGGCGCGGCCTCAGTTGACCTGTCGGTCGTGGCCCTCCCAGAACGGCTCGCGCAGCTTGAACTTCTGCAGCTTGCCGGTGGCGGTGCGGGCCAGCTCGTCACGGAGCTCGACCGAGGTCGGGCACTTGTAGTGCGCGAGCCGCTCCCGGCAGTGGTCGATGAGCTCGCGCTCGGTGGCCTCCTGCCCTGCGGCCAGCACCACCAGGGCCTTGGGTGTCTCGCCCCACTTGTCGTCGGGCACGCCGATGACGGCGACCTCGGCCACCGCGGGATGGGAGAACAGCGCGTCCTCGACCTCGATCGACGACACGTTCTCACCGCCGGAGATGATCACGTCCTTCTTGCGGTCCGAGATGGTGAGGTAGCCCTCGTCGTCGAGGTAGCCGCCGTCGCCGGTGTGGAACCAGCCGTCGACGATGGCGTCGTCGGTGGCCTCGGGCTGTTCCCAGTAGCCCTCGAGCACGTGGTTGCTGCGGGCGGCCACCTCGCCCTGGCCGGTGATCTTGAGGCGGACCCCGAGCGCGGGGGCGCCGGCCCTCGACAGCTTGGCGGCCTGTTCGCCCACGGGCAGCTCGTCCCACTCGGCGCGCATGCGGTTCATGGTGAGCAGCGGCGAGGTCTCGGTGAGGCCATAGATCTGGATGAACTCCCACCCCAGCTCGGTCATGGCCCGCTCGATGGTGCGGGTGGGTGGCGGCGCGCCGGCGACGATCATGCGCACCCGGTCGCGCCCGGGGATCGGCCCGTCCCAGTCCGCCGCGGCGTCGAGGATGGCGTTGAGCACCGCCGGGGCACCGTTCAACAGGGTGACCCCGTGGGCCTCGATCCGGCGCAGGATCTCGGCACCGTCGACCTTGCGCAGCACGATCTGGCGGGCACCCATGCCACAGAGCCCGAAGGGCATGCCCCATCCGTTGACGTGGAACATGGGCAGGGTGTGCAGGTAGACGTCGCGGTCGTTGACCCCGGCCTGCCAGCCGAAGGTGGTCGAGTTGAGCCACGTGCTGCGGTGGGTGAGCTGGACGCCCTTGGGCCGGGCGGTGGTGCCGCTGGTGTAGTTGATGAACGCGGTGGCGTCCTCGTCGGGCTCCCACGGACGTGGTTCGGCGTCCCAGTCGTGCAGCGCCTCGTCGGACTCGGCACCAAGCACATGGCGGTGCGGAGCACCCACGCCGGCCAGCGCCTCGTCGAGCTCGGGGTCGACGAGCAGCACCGACGCCCCGCAGTGGTCGACGATGTAGCCGACCTCGGCGGCGCTGAGCCGGAAGTTGATCGGCACGTAGATGCGTCCGGACCCCGCGACCCCGAACATGGAGGCGGCCACGCGGGCGGCGTTGTGGGACACGATCGCCACCCGTTCGCCCACGCCGACGCCGAGGCCGTCGAGCGCGGCGGCCTGGGCGCGGGCCCTGGCGGCCAGGTCGCCGAAGGTGAGCTCCGGCAGCGGCGGTGCCGGCTGGTCGGGTTCGTCGACCAGTGCCACGCGGTCGCGGTAGACCGTCGCACCCCGGTCGAGGAAGTCCATCACGCTGAGAGCGACCTTCACCCTGTCCCCCTTGTCGAGTCGGCCAACGTGTCGGTCACGCTAGCGACCCCGGCCACGCCGTTCTCCACGTGACAGGATCGGGACATGAAGATCCGCATCGGCTTCGGCCTCGGGACCCGCAGCCAGACCACCGACCCCGACCGCTTCATCGCCCTGGTCCAGGACCTCGAACGCCTCGGGTTCGACTCGCTGTGGGTCTCGGACCGCCTCAGCGGTGAGGCCCCCGACCCGGTGGTGGCCATGACCATGGCCGCGGCCAACACCACCCGCATGAAGTTCGGCATGAGCGTGATGGTGCTGCCGGGACGCAACCCGGTGGTGGTGGCCAAGCAGCTCGCCAGCCTCGACCGCATGTCGAAGGGCCGGTTGCTTCCCGCCTTCGGGTTGGGCGCGGCCGAGGCGGTCGAGCACCAGGCCTTCGGGGTCAGGCGCGAGGAGCGGGCCAAGATCTTCGACGAGGCGCTGCCGCTCATCCGCCGGCTGTGGTCGGGCGAACCGGTCGACCACGACGGCGAGCACTTCCATCTCGAAGGGGTGCGGGTGCTGCCGCGACCGGTGCAGGACCCCCTCGAGGTGTGGATGGGTGGGGTGGCCCCTTCGGAGCTGCGCCGGGTGGGGCGGCTGGGAGACGGCTGGCTCCCCTCGTTCTGCACCCCGGCCGAGGTCGGCGAGGGCATCGCCACCATCCGCCAGGTGGCCGCCGACCACGAGCGCGAGATCGAGGAGGAGCACTACGGGGTGCTGTTGGCCTACGCCCACGGCGAGCTCCCCCCGGCGATCGCCGGTTTCCTACAGCGACGCCGCCCCGAGCTCGATCCCTCCGAGATCATCCCCGTCGGCTTCGACGCCCTGGCCGATCGGATCCGGGCCTTCACCGAGGTCGGCGCGTCGAAGTTCGTGATGCTGCCCCTGGTCGAGCCGGCCACCTGGGGCGACGAGCTCGAGGCGCTGGCCGAGGCCGTGCTCCCCCTCGAGAACTGATCAGCCGGACCCGAGACCCGAACTGTGAAGGGTCTTCCGCCCATGTGGTCGAAAACCCTTCACAGTTGAACGGCCAGGGGCGTTAGGGGGCGTGGGGGGGGCAGGCCCGATGGGTGGTGGGAGCGCTAGCGGCCGGGGGCGGGGTCGGGCTCCTTCTCCCGCCAGGCGTTGATGGCGGCCCACAGCCCGTCGGTGGCGAAGCGGAGGAACTCGGGATCGTCGTCCGGGTCACCTTCGTCGAGCCACAACAGCACCGACGACACGATCAGCGACAGGGTCTGGCGCACCGCCCAGCGACGCTTGGCCTCGTCCTCGATCCGGCCCTCGAAGAGGCGGGCGGTCGAGCGCAGCGAGCGTTCCTGGAAGTCCTCGACGTAGTCGGCGAAGCGGGGCTCGCGCGGCGAGTGCTCCCACAGCAGGCGGTACCCGTCGGGGTCCTCGCGGGCGACGGTGAGGTGGGTGATGATGGTGACGCCGCTCTGGGGGGCGGCGAGGCGACGCTGGAACTCCTCGCCGAGGCGCTCGCTGACGTCGAGGAGGACGGCGCGGTAGAGCGCCTCCTTGGAGTCGAAGTGGCGGTAGACGATGGCGCGGGTGATGCCGGCCTCGTTGGCGACGTCGTCGATCGAGGTGGAGACGAAGCCCTCGCGGGCGAAGGCGCGGGCGGCGGTGCGCTGGATCTGTTGGCGCCGCTCGTCGCGGCCCATGAGGCGTCGGGGGCCGTCGTGATCGGTGTCGATGTCGGTGGTGTCGTCGATGGCCATCGTGCCGCTGGTCTCCCCCGGGTGAGCGGAACGTGCTCCGTGGTCAGTCTGGCAACGTCGCGCTTGTGCAGTGTACACAGCTGTGTCTACACTGTTCCGTATCAGGGGGAGCGCTCCGGACCGGTCGGCGAGTCGGTTCCGACCACCGCCGGCCGGTCGGGAGACATTCGAGGCGTCGGATCACCGATCACCAGCCCCGGTCTCAGTAGCCCAGGTCGACGTCGACGATGCCGAGCAGGTCCTCGCCGGCGGCGAAGCGGCGCACGTTCTCGGTCACCCGCGCCGCCAGCAGCGGCACCCCCATCTCGGGGGTGTTGCCCACGTGCGGGGTGATGAGCACGTTGGGCAGCGACCACAGGGGGTGCTCGGGCGGCAACGGTTCGGGGTCGGTGACGTCGAGGCCGGCACCACCGATCGCACCGTCGCGCAGGGCGGCGACGAGATCGTCGGTGACGACGTGGCGCCCGCGGGCCACGTTGACGAGCCACGCGTGGTCGGCCATGA
>JBKGZW010000121.1:0-9017 GCA_046543225.1 Acidimicrobiales bacterium | reverse complement strand
CCGATTCGTGGGCACGGTGTGGCCGGTAGTCTCGACGCTCGTGAAGATCTACACCAAAGCCGGCGACGACGGCACCACCGGACTGCTCTACGGGGGCCGGGTGCGCAAGGACTCCGAACTGCCCGCCGCCTACGGCACCGTCGACGAGGCCCAGGCGGTGCTCGGCGTCGCCCGCGCCCAGGTCGAGCCCGACAGCGAGCTCGACCAGATGCTGGTGCGGCTCGGCCGCGATCTCTACGTGCTCATGGCCGAGGTGGCCACCGCCCCCGAGAACCGTCACAAGCTCACCGATGGCACCACTCGGGTCACCGCCGAGATGGTGCACGCCCTGGAGGTGCGGATCGACGACATCTCCGACCGCTTCGAGATGCCGACCGAGTTCGTCATCCCCGGTGGCAACGTCGTCGCCGCGCAGCTCGATCTGGCCCGCACCGTCGTGCGGCGGGCCGAGCGGGTCACCATGTCGGCCTGCGGCGCGGACTCGCAGGTGGTGCCGTACCTGAACCGGCTGTCCGACCTGTTGTGGGCCATGGCCCGCTGGCAGGAGGGCGAGTCGCTCACCAGCCGGTCCACCCTCGACCGCTGACACGACGAAAGGAACCTGGCTTCGTGACGATCACCTTCACCCACGCCCGGTCTCGTCCCCGCAGCGTCGATGCGCTCGGGGTCGGTGTGGCCGAAGAGGGGTTGGGGACCCTCGCCGACGCCGGGGTCGACATCCCGGCGAGCTACCTCGAGGCGAGGGGCTTCACCGGTGGGCGCGGCCAGTCGACGGTCGTGCCCGGCCCCGACGGCAGGACCCTGGTGCTGGTCGGGCTCGGTCCCGCTGACGAGCTCGGCCCCGAGGCTGCCCGCGCGGCGGGGGCGGCCTTCGCCCGGGCGGCGAGCCGTCACGAGTCTGCGGCGATCGACGTCCTGGGCGGCGTCGACGACGACGCGCGGCGGGTCGCCGCCGCCCAGGCCGTCGTCGAGGGCGTCGTCCTGGCCAGCTACCGCTTCCGGTCCTATCAGGCGTCACCGGCTCCCTCCGAGCTCACCGATGTCACCGTCGTCGGCCTGGGTGGGAAGAAGGTGGGCGACGCGGTGGCCAGGGGCGCGGCGATCGCCGAAGCGGTGTGCTGGACCCGTGACCTGGTCAACGAACCCGGTGGCACGATGACCCCGGTCGAGGTGGTCAAGGCGGCGCGGGCCATGGCCAGGCGCGAGAAGCTGAAGATCTCGGTGATGGACGAGCGGACGATCGCCGACGCGAAGCTGGGCGGGCTGCTCGGCGTCAACCGCGGTTCGCAGCAGCGGCCGCGGTTCATCACCCTCACCTACACCCCAGAGGGCACCGCTCGGGGCACCGTGGCCCTGGTCGGCAAGGGCATCACCTTCGACTCCGGCGGGTTGTCGATCAAGACCGCGGACGGCATGTCGACCATGAAGGACGACATGGCGGGAGCGGCCGCGGTGCTCGGCGCCTTCGCCGCCATCAACACCGTCGCGCCCCAGGTCGAGGTGGTGGGCTATCTGCCGCTCACCGACAACATGACCGGCCCCGATGCCACCCGGCCCGGTGACGTGCTCACCATCCGCGACGGAACGACTGTCGAGGTGCTCAACACCGACGCCGAGGGTCGCCTGGTGCTGGCCGATGCGCTGTGCCTCGCCTCCGAGGCCGAGCCCGACGCCATCGTCGATGTCGCCACCCTCACCGGTGCCCAGATGGTGGCGCTGGGCAAGGGGATCGCCGGGTTGATGGGCAACCACGAGGGGTGGATCGCCCAGGTCGAGGCGGCGAGCGCCCGCACCGGCGAACGGGTGTGGTCGCTGCCGCTTCCCGACGACTACCGGTCCCAGCTCGACTCCAAGGTGGCCGACCTGAAGAACATCGGTGCCGGACGCTACGGCGGGGCGCTCATCGCGGGTCTGTTCCTGCGTGAGTTCGTGGGCGACGGGATCCCGTGGGCCCATCTCGACATCGCCGGTCCCGCCTTCGGCGACGAGGACAAGGGCGAGCTCACCCCGGGCGGCACCGGCTTCGGGGTGCGCCTGCTGCTCGATCTGCTGGACGGGTTCGAGCCGGTCTCCTGAGTCGACCCAGGTGCGGTCAGGGTGAGGTGCGGGTTCCCTCGTAGCGTCGGCGTTCGGCGTCGGCCAGCCCGGCCGCCCCGATTCGTTCGAGCACCGTGACCAGGCTGGTGTGGGTGGCGTGGTCGAGGGGATCGGCCTCGACGAGGCGCTGGAGCGCGTCGGCGGCCACCAGGTCGTCGCCGGTGGCCAGCGCGCGGTCGGCCAACGCCTTGAGGACCCGCAGCTGGGTGAAGGCCACCTCGCTCTGCAGCGCCGACGCCCACTCGGCATAGGGCTCGTCGGGCAGTGCCGGACCGCGGTGGGCCGCGGCGGCGGTCGCCAGCAGGTCGGAGGCGTCGGGGTGATCGGTGGCGTGGGCGGTGAGGGCGTCGTGGGCGAGGGTGAGGTAGCGCTCGGCGTCGACGTCGACCTGGTCGAGTCGCAACCACACCACCGAACGGTCGGCGGCGATGAACGCCCCGGGCGACAGCGACCGGTCGGGGTCGACGGTCCGACGCACGGTGGACAGGGCGACCGACAACCGGTTGCCGAGCGCCTCTGGCTCGACGCCGGACCACAGCAGATCCATGAGGACCTCGCGGTGGATCGGGGTGCCCCGGCGGGCGACGAGGATCTTCAACAGCTCCCGCGCCTTGCGGGACGACCACTTCGCCACCCGGCCGTCGGCGGAGGCCACCTCGAAGGTGCCGAGGACCGAGATCGTCGGTCGCTGCGGCGGCGGGGTCGGAGCTTCCCTGGGAGCGGGATGTCCCACCTCGGTCACGAGGTGCTCGGCTCGTTCGAGGAACTGGGCGAGCCCGAGCTCGTCGGCGTCGGACCGGGCCTCGGCGACCAGGTCGGTGATGCGGCGATCGTCGGCCCGCCCGGTCTCCAGCAGTGCTGCTGCCAGCTCGAGCTTGGCTTCGACGAGCCGCGGACGCGAGCCGATGCGGGCGCTGACCTCGATGGCGTGGGCGAGGTGGGACAGCGCTTCCTCGGTGCGGCCGAGCCGCAGCGCGAGCAGGCCCAGCGGGCGTGCCACCGGGCCCCACACCGCGGCGCCGAGGTTGATGGGGACGAAGCGGTCGGCGTAGGGGAGGAGCTGCTCCCAGCAGGCGGCGACCGTCGCCTCGTCTCCCACGGTGGCCGCAGCCTCGCCGGCGAGCGCCATGGTCACGAGCCAGTGCATCCCGTCGGGCACGGCGCCGACGTCGCCGATCGCGGCCAGCGACTCGCGTGCGTCCTCGAAGCGACCGTCGCTCGATCGGAGGGAGGCGAGCACGGCCGGCCACATCGCCTCGTCGGGATTGGCCCGGGCCTGGTCCTCATACACCTGCTCGAGCTCGAGCGCCCGCCCCTGCAGCCAGCGGATGGCTCCCAGCTGGCCGCCGAACACCCGTGGGGCGAAGGGCTCGCCGTGGTCGATGGCCAGGGCGAGATACCGCTCGGCGACCTCCTCGGCGCGGTCGGCGTCGCCCGCGAGCAGCGCGCGGCTGCAGGCGAGCCACAGCGCGAAGCGGGCGTGGTTGCGGTCGACGAGGTGTCCGGCAGCTTCGGGTGAGTCGGCGACGCCGGCGTCGAGGCCGCGGATGTCGCCGCGTTCGAGCAGGGCGTTGAGCAGCAGGAACCGCCCCTGAACCGCCAGGGTGGGGTCGCCGGCGCGCCGGGCCAGCACCAGGATCTCGCGGGCGGTCGCGGTGCGGCGGGGCAGGGTTCGGGGGCCGAGATCAGCGGCCTGTTGGGCGATGAGGGCATACCCGAGCGCGACCGGTTCGCCGACGCGTCGCGCCATGTCGACCGCATCGGCGGCCAGCCGCCGGCTCTCGCCGGTCATGGTCGGGGCGTCCAACCGGGCGGACAGGTCGGCCAGCAGTCGGGCCCGTAGGGCGCTGTCGCCCGGGGGCAGGCGGTCGAGCGCCTCCTGGCACCGCTCGGCCGGGGTGCCGTGGACGTCGCCCCGGAAGTAGTACTGGATCCCGCCGCGGAGGGCGGCGAGGGCGCGGCTCTCGGCGTCGTCGAGCTCGTCGGCCAGGGCATGGGCGCGCTCGAAGGTGGCGTCGGCCGCCGCCACCCGATCGGCGCGACGCTGCGCCCGACCGAGCTCGAGCAGGATGGCGAGGCGTCGTTCCTGGGCGTGGGGCACCGTCTCGCCGGCAGCGTCGAGCACCCCCAGGGCCCGCTGGTAGTGCTCGATGGCGTCCTCGCTGGCGGTTGCCGCGGCGGCGTCGGCTGCCCGGACGCACGCGTCGATGGCATCGCTGCGGAGCCCGGGCCCGGCGCGCAGCAGGTGGTGCGCCCGTTCGCCGAGGCGTTCCGGATCGTCGCCGATCGCCGTCGCGGCCCGACCATGGAGCTCGGCGACCTCGTCGGGATCGGCAGAGTCGAGCGCGGCTTCGGCGATGAGCGTGTGCATGGTGTCGAAGGTGTCGGGATCGAGTCCGTCGCCGGTGCGGCGCAGCAGCCCGGCCTCCACCAGCTGGTCCAGGATGCTGCGCAGCTCGTCCCCCTCGTCGGCGAGCAACTCGGCGACGTCGGTGGGGTCGACTGCGCGTCCGAGCACCGCCGCGGCGACGAGCACGCGGTGCTGACGCGCGGGGAGCATGTTGATCCGGGCACCGATGGCGCGCCGGAGCCCATCGGTGGTCGGTTCGGCTCCGCCTCCTCGGGACCGGCGCCTCTCTGGCGCAGCGAGGCGCATGACCTGTTCGACGAACAGCGGGTTGCCGCCGGTCAGCGAGTGGAGCTCGTCGGCGAGGGAGGGGTCGCCGACGATGGTGGCGATGGCCTCGCGGGGGAGCGGGCCGACCCGGACTTCGGTGCCGGCCTGCACGAGGGCCTCGACATGGGTCGAGATGTCGGGTCGGCGAGCCGCATCGGCGCTCCGGTAGGTCCCCACGATCGCCACCGGATGGCCGCTTGTCTGCTCGGCGACGAAGCGGGTGAGCAACAGCGTCGGAACGTCGCTGGCGTGCAGATCGTCGAGGAGGACGAGCACCGGCTGGTCCGAACACGATCGGCGGAGCAGGTCGGCGGTGGCGTCGAAGAGCTCGAAGCGTTCGGTGTGCTCGGGCTCGTCGAGCACCACGCGAGCCAGGTCGGTGCCGCGGTGGAGGCCCTGCAGCTCACGAGCCACCTGGGTCCAGAGCCAGAACGGCGGCGCGTCGATCTCGTCCCAGGTCCGTCCCCACACCACCCGCCAACCCTCGTCGGCCTTCCTGGTGGCCAGCTCGGCCAGCAGCCGGCTCTTGCCGATCCCGGGCTCGCCGGCGATCAGCAGCGGCCCGTGCTGGCCGTGGCGGCAGCGTTCGAGGTGGGCGCCGATCTGGGCGAGCAGGTCGTCACGCCCGGCGAACACGGAGTCGGCGGCGGGAGCACCGGATGGTCCGTGTTGTTCCACCCGTCCATGATGGCGCGGAACGCAGCGAGGGGTGCAGCGGTGGTGGCGCCGCTGGTTCAGTCGACGACGCTCAGCGAGCGGTGGGCTCGTTGATGGCACAGGGTGCAGGTGGTGAGGTGCTCGCGGGCGGCGCGGTCGGAGCCATCGAGGTCGGGGCACATCGGCACCTCGGCTGCGTGGGCCGCCTCGACGAGCTGCCCGCGGAGGCGACGGCGGCCACGGTGGGTGATGACCTTGGCGTTGGCGACGCTGACGCCGAGGGCGGTGGCGATCTCGGCGGGGGTGCGGTCCTGATAGCTGGCGAGGGCGACCGCTGTCGCCTCTCGTGGGGGGAGGGCGCTCACCCGGGCCCGGACGGTGTCGCCGAGCTGTCGACGCGTGACCACGGCCTCGGGTGTCGGGCGCCAGCACCGGGGCTCGATGCCGGTATCGGGCATCTGGGTGGAGAGGGCCAGGTCGCGGCTTCGTCGGCGTCGGTGGTCGATGGCGATGTGGCGGGCGATCGAGGTGAGCCAGGGGCGGAAGCGGTCGGGGTCCTGAAGCTGGTGGAGGTTGCGAAGCGCTTTGGCGATGGTCTCCTGCACACAGTCGGCGACGTCGTCGGGGGCCTGCACGTGGTCGCGCACGACGGTGTGCAGCAGACCCATGTGGCTGGTGACGAGTCGGGCGAACGCATCGCGGTCTCCGTCACGAGCGGCGAGCACCTCGGCGGTGCTCGAGGCCATGGTGGTGGTTCGGTCGACCATGGGCCCATGGTCGACCGGGTGGTGAAAGCATCCTTAAAGGAACGTCGGCGCTGGGACGCCACTTCAGGCGGCATCGCCCTGCTCGTGACGCTCCACCGCCCACCGGAGCGCGTCGTGGGCCATGGCGGGGTGGAACTGGCACTGGTGGAGCCGGTGCTCGACGGTGTCGAGGGCCTCGCCGCTGGCCAGCAGCCCGAGGGCGAGCCGCCGGGCACGCTGCTGCTGTTCGGCGGGGGAGCCCGGCGACAGGGTGCTGGCCTGCCAGGCCGCGTGCTCGGCCTGGAGCGACTCGGGGAGGCGGGCGAGCTGGCCGAGGTTGAGCGGCGGGACGCGGCGGCGCACGTCGAAGGTGTCGTGGTGCAGGCGGGCGAGACCGAACTTGGTGGATCGCACCAGGGCCCGCATGAACGGGGAGTTCCGTCCTCCCCGGGCGGCCAGACCCAACCCGCGGGCCGTCTCGGCGAGGTCGAGCTCGAAGCCGTCGGGGTCGAGGTCGAACCCCGCCGCGACGCGTCGCAGGAGAAAGGTGGTCGAGGGGCCGAGGACGCTCAGCCAGTAGCGCTCGACGTAGTGCGAGCGCAGGTCGAACCCCAGCTCGTCGACGACGGGGTCGGTCCAGGGCCTGACCTGCAGGATCGGGGTGTCGAAGGGCTGGGTGTTGGCGGGGACGGGCACGGCGGGCCTCCTGAGGCGCTACGGGTCGGTCGGGAGGAAGCGTCAGTGCGTTTCAGCATCTTTCATGTCATGACAGATGTCAAGGGTGTGGGTGGTGCTGGTGTGTTGCGAGCGGGGCGGGTGATGGGACAATGCCGGGCATGAGGAGCGACGTGTCGGGTCCACGCCCATCAGCAGCGGGTGGAGACCGGTCGCGCCTCTCGGCGAGCGAACGCCGCGACATGATCCTCGACGTGGTGGCCGAGGTGGCGGTGACCGAGTCGCTCGACGCGGTCACCATGGATGAGGTCGCCGAGCGGTGCGGGGTCAGTCGCCCCCTCGTCTACAAGCACTTCGCGAACCGCGACGAGATGCTGGGCGCGGTGTACCGGCGGGAGGCCCGGCGCCTGCACGCCGAGCTGGCGAGCGAGGTCGAGGCGGCGGAATCGGTCGAGGAGATGTTCCGGACCCTGGTCCGGGGCGCGCTGCGTGCCGCCGGCGAGCGGGGCCACCTCTTCGCCACCCTGCGGGCCGGGGCGGCGTGGAGCAGACAGGTCCGCCGGGAGCAGCGCTCCCAGGACCATCTCACCGCCAAGGCGTTCGCTCGCCGAGCGGTCGAGGAGCTGGGCATCGACGCCCGCACCGGTCCCACCGCCGTCGCGTTGCTGCTCTCGCTCGTCGATCCGGTCCTCGCCCAGTGGCGCCAGGATCCCAGCGCCGAGCGGGCGGTGCTGCTCGAGGACGCCTACATGGCGATCGTCTCGGCCACCTTGCGCGACCTCGCCGCCTGAACGACCTGCGGGCTGACAGGGCGGTCGTCGGCGCAGGATCTTGCACGGTCGCATCTCAGGCGCGAATCTGTGTCGACCAGCGGTGACAATCTGTCACCGCATCCGGTCACACAGGGGGAGCGCGACACGATGACAGACACCGCCACCACATATGCCGGCCAGCAGCGGGTGCTGGACGCCGACAGCCACGTGATGGAGCTGGCCGACTTCCTCGACCCGCACATCGACGACGAGTTCCGCGATCAGCTGCGACGCAAGGGCATGGAGGCGCTGGCGCCGATGCTCGACCAGGCGGTGGCCAAGGCCGCCGAGCGGCGCACCGACGAGGCCGCGGCCGCTGCAGCGGAGGAGCGCCTGCTGCAGGACAAGGGCTGGAACGCGCTCGGTGCGTTCGATCCCGGCGAGCGCGGGCGTGCGCTCGATCTGTTCGGGTTCGAGGGTCAGCTCGTGTTCGCCACCTTCGCCACCTCGATGTTCGCCGGCCGCAAGGTCGAGCGCCTCTATGCGGGCGCCCGGGCCCAGAACCGGGCGATCGTCGACTTCTGCTCCGGCGACGATCGCCTCCTGCCGGTCGGCTACGTGCCCCTGATCGACGCCGAGCGTGCCCACGAGGCGATGGTCGAGGCGGTCGAGCTGGGATGTGACGCGGTGATGGTGCCGTCGACCGCGGCGGGCGAGCTGGCCCCCACCCACCCGACGCTGGATCCGGTCTGGGACACCCTGGCCGAGGCCGACGTCCCCTTCGTCCTCCACGTGGGCGGCGGTGGCCGGCTGCTCGATCCCGCCTTCCACAACAACGACATGCCGGTGTCGGACCACCTGGGCGGTGGTGAGAACATCCGCTCCAAGGACTTCCTCGCCATCCACCACTCGCCCGAGCTGTTCCTCGGCGCCCTCATCTACGACGGGCTCTTCGACCGCTTCCCCAAGCTCCGGGGCGCCAGCATCGAGCAAGGGGCGGGCTGGGTCGTCTCGTGGATGCGTCACCTCGACTACGGCCAGCGTGCGTTCCGTCGCACCGAGGAGCCCCTGCAGCGCCTCGAGCACGCGCCGAGCGACTATGTGCGCAACCACCTCAAGTTCACCCCGTTCCCGGGTGAGCCGATCGGCTGGATGATCGAACAGGGCGGACCCGAGCTGTTCATGTTCTCGACCGACTATCCCCACCCCGAAGGCGGGCGCGACCCGTTGGCCAAGTTCGAGGAGGCCGTGACCTGGCCGAGCGACGAGGCCCGCGACCGCTTCTACTACGCCAACATGGCCGAGCTGCTCGGCCGCGGGTACGCCTCCGTCTAGGGTCGGCCCATGAGCGAGACGGAGACGGGGCGCAGGGTGGCGATGGTCAGCGACGCGGCGGGCTATGTCGGCCCGCAC
>JBKGZW010000120.1:0-9060 GCA_046543225.1 Acidimicrobiales bacterium | reverse complement strand
TCTCGGCCGACCATCACGACGGCGTGCTGACCATCACCATCCCGGTGGCCGAGACGGCCAAGCCCCGCAAGGTGGAGGTCGGAGGCGATTCGGCCAAGGCCCAGGCCATCGAGGCCAAGAGCGCCTGAGGTCGGTCCCACCGTCCCTCCAACAGCACCGAACCGCCGAGGAGATGCGCCTGGCATGATCGCTGGATGGTTGTACCAGTTCCGGCGGTCCCAGGCGTGTCTCAGGTGTGAGCCCGAGCGAGCCACGCATCCACGTCGTCGATGATCCCGAAGCGGGCGCGCCCACCGAGGTGCGCCCGCTGGTCGACCGGCTGTTCACCCTCGAGCATCCCCGACTCGTCCGCCTCGCGTCAGTCGCGCTCGGCAGCCCCGCTGCCGGTGAGGACGTGGTTGCCGACGCGTTCCTCAAGGCGTGGCAGCACCGAGCCAAACTCGAACAACTGGACGATCCCGCAGGGTGGATCCGTCGGGTCGTTCTGAACACGGCCATCTCCCGACGTCGCAAGCTCGCCAACGAGGCGACGACCGCCTTGCGCCTCCGTGCACGGCGGCACGGCCCCGAACACGAGCCGACATTGCCCGACGCCGACCTCTGGGCCCTGGTCAACGCACTGTCGCGGCGCCAGCGCGAGGCCGTCCTGCTCATGGTCGTCGGCGATCTCACCGCCGAGGAGTTAGCGGCGGTGCTCGAGTGCGGGGTGGAGACCTTGCGAACCCATTACCGGCGAGCCCGCGAGGCGCTGCGGGCCAAGATGGAGGAGGCGCCATGACCGTCGACGACGACCTCCAGGCCGCCCGCCGGCGCCTCGACGAGCTCCCGGCCCGACCCCTCGATCTCGACGCGTTGGCCCATCGGTCGCAGACCCGGCGCCGAGGTCGGCTCGGTCTCGCCGCGGCGCTGGTCGTGCTCATCGCGGCGGCGACCACCCTGGGCGTGACGTCGCTGGTCGACCGGCCGGACGGAACGGTCGACGTCGTCAGCGACGGCGGCGAGAACCAGACACCACAGACCACTTCCGAGGCGCCGACAGCCACCTCGACCTCTACCTCCTCCACCACGACGACACCAGTGGTGCCCGTCGACGAGCTCGCGTTCACCGACCTGGCCGTTCGCGACGTCATCGAGCTCGAGGTCGTGTACCTGCCTCCTGGCGATGCCCCCGATCCTGCGCCCGACCGGATCCACTACGAGGACGGACCCGAGCTGTGGGGACCGAGCCACATCGCCACCGGACCCGACGGCACCAGGTGGATCCCCGATGTGCCTGCCGGGCGAATCGTGCGCATCGCCGCCGACGGGACGGCGCTCGACCCGATCCACTATCGCGAGTCGGGCGAGGTGATGGGAATCCAGGGGATTCTCGTCACCGACGACAGCGTGTTCGTGCTCGACAGCGTCCAGAGTCCCCCGGTGATCGCCGAGCTCACCCGCGAGGGCGACATCGTGGACATCCACCCGGTGCCCGAAGAGGCGTGGGTGCGAGACGGCCTCCCGGTCACGATCAGTTCTCAGCTCCTGTCCGGCGACGACGGCCGGCCAGTTCTGACGACGCTGGGTGACCGGCTCGGGTTCCTCGCGCTCGATCCGCGAACCGGTGACTTCGAACCGCTCGACGTCTTCGTGTCGTCGGGCACCACCTTCGGCTTCCAGGGCTACGAAGTGAGGATCGACGGCCGGCGCATCGACCTCAGCGACGACACGAGGATGGCCGGCGGGCGTCTCGCAGGCATCACATCGTCGGGCGAGGCAGTACTGACCGTGACCGGCACCGCCACTGCCGAGGATGGGTCCACCAGGCTCACCCAATGGGTCCATCGGCATCCGGCCGACGCCTCCGACCCGGTGGCCCGCTACGAGTTCGATCTCTCATCCCACCACCTGCCCGTGTCGTTCCCCACCGCGGTCGGGCCCGACGGGTTGATCCACGTGCTCGAAGCGTTCGAGAACCAGGTCCGGGTCACGACACTCGAATGAGTCTCACATCCCGATGGTCATGGTGCGGATCGCCATGCCCATGAGAAACAGCCCGCCCAGGCCATAGAGCAGGTAGCGCCACTGATGCACCTGCTGGCGGTAGCTGTAGATGATGCCGACCGCGGCGAGGGACGCGAAGCCGTAGAACGTGTGAAAGTCGTCGACCTCGCGACTCTGCGAGGCGATCATGATCGTGCCCAGGATGGCCTGCACGAAGATCGTGACCTGGGCGGCAGCGGTGAACCACCACAGAGCTCGATGACGCAACGGCTCGTAGTAGTGCGCGCCGAGCGCCCACACTCCTGCCGCCGCGTTGGCGAACACGACGACCCAGGCGAAGTCACCGTGCAGTGACAGGATGCTCACCGCGGGAGACGGTCGCCGGCGGTCAGGCCCCCGGCGTGGAGCCGCCGGCGACCTCGTAGGACCACAGCTCCGAGCTCATGGCGACCGGGGCCTCTCCCCCGCCGTGGCCGCCGGGATGGCCACCGCCCGGGTGCCCGCCGCCCGACTCCTCCGATGACCCACCGCGGTGACCGTGCGCGAAGGCGGGAGAGTTGACCCATGCCTCGAACGACTCCTCGTCGCGCCACCGGGTGATGACCAGCCAGGTGGTGCGGTCGTCGGTCGGCTTCAACAGCTCGAAGCCCTCGAAGCCGGGCTGGTCGTCGACCGCTCCGGCGCGTGCCCCGAAGCGCTCGGCCAGCTCGTCGCCGCTGTCGGCGGGCACGGTGATGGCGTTGATCTTGATGACAGAACCCATGTGTCGTCCTCGTTGGTCGGGGGCGTGCCCACAGTAGGGCCCGCGTAACCGATGGCCCACCACGACGTCTGGCGCGGTGGGCGATGTTCGCCCCGAAACCAGAGAGGAGCATCATCCATGGCAGACGACGACGTCTTCGTACACACCAAGGACGGGACCTACAAGATCCCGGCCGCCGACCTGGAGCGGTACCGCACCGAGGAGGAGCCGGCAGAGGTCGAGGGATTCGCTTTCGACGCCTTCAACGTCGACAACCTGCGCTCCAGCCAGGACCTCAAGGTCCAGGTCGGCGAGCAGCCAGTGATCCGCCAGGGCGGACACGTGATCTTCTCCACCGAGACCATCGTCACCAACTGGTAGGACCTACCACCGGAGCTGAACATGTCGACCACCTGGTCGCACGTTCCGGATCCGAGCCGAGGGCGGGACCAGCGCCCGCCCTCGGCCGGTACCGGTGTCGTGCTCATCGTCCCGCCTGGCGGCCAGTACACCTATCCGAACCTCGGCCCTGCGAGCCTCACCGGGCACCTCCGCGGGCTGGGCCACGACTGTGAGGTGATCGACCTCAACGTCGAGGGCTTCCACCGGATCTGTCGGCCCGAGAGCATCGAGGCGCTCATCGAGCGTGCCGCCGCGAGCGACCTCGGCGCCGAGGCCGGGCACCGCTTCTCTGGTGCCGTCGACGCCCACCACGTCCGCGACCTGCTCGTCCGCCTCGACCCCGCCGCACGGCGGCGCCTGATCGATCTGCCCGACCGGTTGCGCGACCCCGAGATCCTGCTGCGCCGCGACCTGTGGGCCGAGACCAGCCACCACCTCGGCCTGCTGGCGAACCTGGTCGAGCTCGCCTACGTGCCGTTGCGGTTCCTCCCCGGCTCGCTCATCGGCGGGATGTTCTCCGCCCTGGACCGGCCCGAGCAGTGGCGCCGCATCGCCACACCCTATGACGCCTTCCTCGACGAGGAGCTGGCCAGGTTCGACTGGACGGACCACCAGATCGTCGGCGTGTCGGCGTTCACCTTCGATCAGCTCGTCTACGCCTATCGCATCGCCCCCGAGCTGCGCCGTCGCGCCCCACACGCCCTGCTCGCCCTCGGCGGCAACGTGCTCGGCGAGTCCGAGATCCCGCCCCAGCTCCGAGCGCTGCTCGCCGACGCGTTCGACGTGGTGGTGACCGGCGACGGGGAGCTGGCGATGGAACGCCTCACCGACCACGTCGCGTGGGGCCGTCCGCTCGACGAGGTGCCGAACGCGTTCTTCGAGCGCGACGGCGAGGTGGTCACCGCGCCGGAGCGGTACCGCTACCGGTTCGAGTCGGTCCTGGCCCCGGACTTCTCGACCTTCGACCTCGACCGCTATCTGCTGCCCGAGCCGGTGCTGCCGTTCCGTCTGTCCAATGGCTGTGACTGGGGCCGGTGCACGTTCTGTTCGGAGAGCAAGGACCAGGGCGAGATCACCGCCAGGACCAGCTACCGCGAGCCCGAACCCGAGCAGGTCGCCGAGCACATGGCCGACCTGAACGCCCGCTACGGGGTGCGCTCGTTCGTGAACTGCAGCAGCCTCGTCACCGCCGAGGGTGCGGCCGACATCGGTGACGCGGTGGTGGCCCGCGACCTCGACGTGGCGTGGTACGCCATGGTGCGGGCCGAGGCGGGCTGGACGCCCGAGCGCATCGACCGGGCCGTCGCCGGCGGGGCGAGCGCCTTGAACTTCGGGATCGAGAGCTTCAACCCGCGGATCAACCGGATGATGAAGAAAGGCATCAACCTGCGCCAGGTGCCCGACCAGCTCCGCCGGTTCCGCGAGCGTGGGGTGTTCGTCACCCTCTACACGCTGTGCAACTTCCCGACCGAGACCTACGAGGAGTTCGCCGAGCACCTCGAGACGGTCCGCGGCCAGGTGGGCGACACCCACGACGTGTCGTTCAAGTCGAACTTCATGCTCGTGGCCGATGCCCCGGTGGCCGAGCAGCCCGTCGACTTCGGGATCGCTCCCGAGCCGCTCCAGGCCCGCCTCGACGACCTGCGCGACCGGCCCCTGCCCCTCTACCTCGTGCCCGACGAGGGATCCGGTGGACCGGTGTACCGCTTCGAGGGTGACCGCTTCGAGGAGAAGCTCGACCTCTACCACTCGACCTACCTGCGCCTGGCGCTCGAGCGGCCGCTGTACTTCAACCGCGACCTCGAGGTCGTGTCGCTGTCGCCGCACTGGGAGCCGGAGCTTGCCCTGGCGTCGTCGCGCCTCGGCACCGCGGCGGGACCCGAGGCCCTCTCGCTGTCGGAGCTGCTCGAGTCCGAGGTGTGCCTCGCCGAGGGCGTGACCGTCGAGTCGTTGGGTGACGGGCTGGTCGCGCTGGTCGACCGCAGCCGTCCCCTCGCCCGCTACTACGGCGGGTTGCAGGCCGCGCTGCTCACCGAGCTCACCAGGACCCGTACCTTCGCCCATGCCTTCGGTCAGGCGATCGAGGCGTGCGACCCGTCCGCCGAGGAGGTCCTCGAGCTCTACGAGGAGGTCCACCACGAGCTGCGCGACCTCGGGGTGATCGAGGTCGTGCCCGGTGCCGTCGAGCGCTCGCCCGCCCCGCTGACCCTGACCGCTGATGGGGGTGCCCGATGACGATGATCCAGCTCGACCGGAGCGTCGACAACTCGCCGTGGGCGACGGTGCCCGAACGTTTCGGCGACCGGGCCGCGAACCGCAAGCGGCTCAGCACCGGCAGCCACCGGGTCCTGGAGCTCGAGGACACCATCGCCCGGGTGCTGGAGCGCTCGGAGGTGATCGGTCTCACCCGCATCGCCGACCTGACCGACCTCGACGTCCTCGGGATCCCCAACTACGCCACGATCTGCCCCGAGCTGAACCAGCCGCCCACCCCCGGTGGTATCTCGGTGATGAGCGGCAAGGGCCTGACCAGGGCGCACGCACTGGCGTCGGCGCTGATGGAGGCGGTCGAGCGCCATGCGGGGCTCCAGGACCGGCGCCCGACGATCCGGGGGTCGTGGGCTCAGCTCAGCCGTCACCACAACGTCTTGCACCCCACCTCGTACGTGGTGCCCGAGTCGTTCCGGATCGGCGACGACGATCAGCTCGACTGGGTGGCGGCACGCAGCTTGTTCCGCCAGGACACGGTGCTGGTGCCGGCCTGCACGGTGTTCGTCCCCTACGAGCCGACCGCGGCCACCATCGCCGACCGGCCGAGCTCGAGCAACGGGTTGGCGTCGGGCAACACGATCGAGGAGGCGACGCTGCACGCGATCTACGAGCTGATCGAGCGCGACGCCGAGTCCTTCGCCGTGCAGACCCGCCAGGTGCGCGACGTCGATCTCTCCCAGGTGCCGTGGCCCGAGGTCCGTGAGCTGGCGGACCGGTTCGAAGAGGCCGGGCTGAACCTGCGGGTGAAGGACATCACCGGGCCGATCCCGGTCCCGACGTTTCTGGCCACCGCGCTCGATCCGAGCCTGCCGGCGACCATGTACGCAAACGGGGGCAAGGGCACCCATCTCGATCCCCGTGTGGCGATGACCCGTGCGATCTGCGAGGTGGCCCAGAGTCGGGTGGTCGGGATGTCGGGCATCCGCGAGGACATGGTGGCCAAGCGGGGGAACATGGCCGCCACCACGGTCGAGGCGCTCGTGGCCGAGTACCCGGAGTGGTACGGACCCTGCGAGGAGACCGTGGACGTGTCCACCTTCGAGGACCGGTCGACGGCCAACAGCGTCGACGATCTGAAGGTCGTCCTCGAGGACCTGACCCGTGCCGGCATCCCCGACGTCGCGGTGGTCGACCTGACCCGACCCGAGGCGGGCATCCCGGTGGCTCGTGCCTGTGTGCCGCTGATGGAGTTCGAGGGCAAGGGCAACTGGATGGGCCCTCGCCTCGCTCGTGCCCTCGGCGAGCTCGACGGGGACGGGACCGGCGCGCCCGCCGCCAGGTTGGGTGCTTCGAGCGGGGTCACCGTCGGGGCGGTCAACGGTTCGTCGAACGGGTCTTCGCCCAACGGCCAGAGCACGCCGTCAGTGACGCGGCACGCGGGTCCGCGGATCCGGGTGTTCCTCGGGCCGAGTCTGCCGGTCGAGGAGGCGAGGGAGATCCTCGATGCCGACTACCGGCCACCGATCCGCGACGGCGACATCGAGGCGGCCATGGCCGACGGGGTCGAGGTGATCGGCATCATCGACGCGGCCTTCATCCAGGGCTACACGGCGACCCCCACCCAGATCCTCGAGGCGCTGCGTTCGGGTGTCGTGATCTTCGGGGCGGCCAGCGCGGGTGCCCTGCGGGCGGTCGAACTCGACCGGTACGGCCTGCGGGGGGTGGGCGAGATCTACCACCTGTACCGCAGCGGGTTCGACGCCGAGGACGAGCTGGCGGTGGCCTTCGACCCCGACTCGGGCCGGTCGCTCACCGAAGCGATGATCAACGTGCGCTCGGTGTGCGCCGGGGCTCGCGACGACGGGATCATCGACTCCGACGACCACGACCGTCTGGTCGAGGCCGCCAAGGGCGTCTACTTCGCTCACCGGACCTATCCGGCGATCGGTCGGGCGGCGAGCGAGGTCGAGCCCGAGGTGCGTGACCGGTTCGTGGCCTGGGCACTGGAACACCGGGGTCGCCTGAACCGCAAGGCGGCCGACGCCAGGGCCTGCCTGGCCCAGATCGCGGCCTATGCAGCAGCGGTGGCGGCGCGGTGAGGTCCGAAGGATCGACGCCGGATGCGCCACGGGTGCTGCTGGCGGGCATGCCCCGGAGCGGGACGACGTGGGCGGCGGCCGCGCTCGGAGCGGCGCTGGGGTGTCCCCAGCGGATGGAGCCGTTCCATCCCGACAAGGCACCCGACGCCACCAGCGCCGCGGCGTGGCGCTACCGGTCGGCCACCGATGCCGATCCGCGGTTCGACACGGTCGTGGCCGAGGCCTTCGCCGACGCGCCGGTGGTGGTGAAGGACGTGCAGGGGGTCCTGGCCATCGAGCGGTGGGAAGCGGTCGCCGCGCCGGCGGTCGTGCTGCTGTCGCGGCATCCGGTGGCGGTGACGGCGAGCTGGCAGCGGGTCGGCTGGCTCGATGACGACCGCGCCGGAGCGGTCCTCGACCAGCTCGTCGACCAGCCGGCACTGATGGAGGCCCACCTCGGCGATCACGAGCGAGCGCTGGCCCGACGCGACGATCCCTTGCACAACGTCGGTGTGCTGTGGGGGGCGATCCAGCGGGTGTGGGCCGACCAGGTCGCCGTGCATCCCGATTGGGTGCTGGTTCGCCACGAGGACCTGTGCGCGGATCCGGCCGAGCGGTTCACCCAGCTGCTCGATGCCGCCGGGTTGGCGCTGAGCGACGTCGGCAGCGCGATCCTCGATGCCTTCCTCCACCACTACGACGATGATCCCGGGCCCGACGCCGACCCGTTCTCGATCAGTCGACGCACCGCAGCCGAGCCCGCCAAGGCCGAGGCCGGACTTGCGCCCGACGACGCCCGCCGGGTGCTGGCTGCTGCCGAGGCGTTCGACGTGGCTCCGCTCGTCCGGTAGAGGAGCTCATCGAGGCCGAAGCGGGTCGGCACGTAGTCGGCGCAGGTCACGCTCGGCGCAGGTCACGCTCGGCGAGCTCGCGGAAGGCGTCGGGCACGCGACCGGCATCGGAGAAGGCGACGGCGGCGTGGCCGACCGCCTGGCGGCCGAAGCGGGCCCGGACGTCGTCGACGGCGCGCGACCGCCCGCCGCGCCGATCCGGTGGGGGTGCCTGGCCGGTGGGCGTCGTGGCCGCCGTGCAGGCCGAGGTGCAGCTCGAGCTGGGCGGGAGGCTCGTGGGTGAGCCCGGACACAGAGATGGCGAGGAGCGTGACCTCGTCCTGATCGGGGTGATCGTCGAGGGCGCCGGTGGCGAGGGTGAGCGCGACCTCGGCGATCGTGAGGGTGGAGTCGGTGGGCAGGGTCAGGGTGTGGGAGCGGGTGACCGATCGCTGATCGACGAAGCGCACCCGCACGGTGACGGTCCGCCCGGCACGACCACCGGCCCGTATGCGACTGGCGACCCGGTCGGCGAGGTGGCCGAGGGTGACCCGGAGCAGGTCGGGAGTGGCCGGGCGGCGGCCCAGCGCCGACTGGGCGCCGACCGACGACGACCGCCGGCCGGTGCGCACGTCGCGGGGGTCGACGTTGGCGGCCAGGGCAGCGAGCTTGGCGCCGACCGCCTCGCCGAGCAGGGGACGGAGCATGGCGGGTTCGGTGGCGGCGAGCTCGCCGATGGTGGTGATGCCCCGATCGGCGAGGCGTTGGCGGGTGACGGGGCCCACGCCCCACAGGAGCCCGACCGGGAGGGGCG
>JBKGZW010000010.1:0-32943 GCA_046543225.1 Acidimicrobiales bacterium | reverse complement strand
CATCCGGTGCAGGACCCGGATCGGCGCCGTCGCGAGTGTGCACGCGGCGCGCACCACCTCGTCGAGCTCGTCGGTGAGCCCACCCGGCGACCCTGGTGGGAACGCCCCTGCATGCCGCGCCTCGGCCCGATGGAGACGCTTCGACGCGTACATCTCCAAGTCGGCTCGCCGCCATGCCTCGTGCAGATCCCCGCCCGGCGGGCACTCGGCCGCCCCGATCGAGGCGGTCAACCCGGCTTGTTGCACCCTCTCTGCGAGCCGAGCCGCGAGCCCTTCGCCGGTGCCTGGTGCTGACGCCGGGGCCAACAGGGCGAACTCGTCGCCACCCAGGCGGGCGACGACATCATCGGCTCGGGCAGTGGTGCTGATGCAGTGCGCCAACGCCTGGATCTGTTCGTCCCCGTAGGCGTGCCCGAGTCGGTCGTTCGTCTCCTTCAGATCGTCCAGGTCGATCACCAGGACCGACGCCGCCTGGTCCAGGCTCCGACATCGCATGGCCTCCCGCTGGACGGCCTCGTCCCACCCGGCTCGATTCAACACACCGGTCAGCGAGTCTCGCTGGCGCTGCTCTACCGCCTCCAGCACCTGCAGCCGGGCCTGGTCGCTCGCCTCCTGCAACGCGAGCAGCGACCCCACCAGACCGCCCAACACCTCGACCAGCTCGAGCTCGTCGACCAGCGACGGATCGCTCGGTTCGGGGTCGATCCCACACAACACGCCCAGGGCTTCGCCGGAGGGTCCACGCAGTGGGATCCCAACGAACGAACCCACCTCGAACTCACTGGAGGCGGCCGCCGCCGCGAGCTCAGCCACCGCGGACACGTCGGGCGCGATCACCGGTCGATCGTCGGACAGCACCGCCGCGCAGAACGACTCCGCCCACCTCGACAGCTCGCCTGCCGCTTCTGCCTGGTGAGTCCGGTCGATCGTGTGGAGGGCGGTCGTCTTCCCACCAGTGCGGATGACCAGCCACAGATCGAGTCCGAGGCGACGAGCCAACAGCGACAGCACCCGGTCGACCGCGGCATCCACGCCCCCCGTCAGGGTCAGGTCGACCTCAGGGGTGCTGGTGCTGCGTCGGGGCCACGCGTCGTCCATCGAGTGCAGTATTGGCGCGGCAAACGGCTGGTTCCGTGGGCCATTCGGACCTTTTCACACCCCGTTGGTCAAGACCGGGTGAGCACGACCTTCAACGCACCGGTCTCGCCGGCGCGTTCGAACACGTCGTAGGCCTCCATGAAGTCGTCGAGGGCGAAGCGGTGGGTCACGAACTGGCCCGGGTCGACCTGGTGGCCGGTGATCAGGCGCAGCAGGGTCGGCGTGGAGTAGGTGTCGACCAGCCCCGTGGTGATGGTCACGTTGCGGATCCACAGCTCCTCGAGGTGCAGCGTGGCCGCCTCGCCGTGCACCCCGATGTTGGGGACCCGGCCACCGGGACGGATCAGCTGGGTGCACAGCTCGAAGGTCGCGGGGATGCCGACCGCTTCGATCGCCACGTCGGCGCCGAGGCCGTCGGTGAGACCCTTCACGACCTCGAGGGGGTCCTGGTTCGAGTTGTTGACCGTCACATCCGCGCCGAACTGCTTGGCTGCCTCGAGGCGGTTGTCGGCGAGATCGATGCTGACGATGTGGGACGGGTTGAACAGGCGGGCGCCCATGATGGCGGCCAGCCCGATCGGGCCGGCACCGACCACCGCCACGGTGTCGCCGGGCGAGACCGCCCCGTTGAGCACGCCGACCTCATAGCCGGTGGGGAGGATGTCGGCCAGCATCAGCACCTCTTCGTCGCTGACGCCTTCGGGCACCGGGTAGGTCGAGGTGTCGGCGAAGGGGACGCGCACCAGTTCGGCCTGGGTGCCGTCGATGAGGTGGCCGAGGATCCAGCCGCCGCCACCGATGCACTGCCCGTAGCTGCCTTCGCGGCAGTAGCGGCACGCGCCGCAGGCGGTGATGCAGGAGACGAGCACCCGGTCGCCCACCGCCACGTTCTTCACCGCCGAGCCGACCTGTTCGACCGTGCCGACCGCTTCGTGGCCGAGGACCCGGCCGTCGGTCACGGCGGGAACGTCGCCTTTGAGGATGTGCAGGTCGGTGCCGCAGATGGTCACCGCGTCGACCCTCACGACGGCGTCGGTGTCGGCCTCGAGGCCGGGGTCGGGAACCTCCTCCCATGCCTTGTTGCCCGGTCCGTGGTAGACGACGGCTCGCATGGCGGATCTCCCGGTGATGTGGTGGTTCCTGGTGGCTGGTCCTACCCGAACGCGCCTCGCTTCACACCACCGTCCGTGAGACGATGAACCCATGAGCACCCCTGGCCTGTCCGCCGTGATCCTCGCTGCGGGAGAGGGCACCCGGATGCGCTCCGATCGGCCCAAGCCCCTGCACCTGCTGTGCGGGAAGGCGATGCTGCTCTATGTGATCGACGCGCTGGCGGCGTGCGACATCGGGCGGGCGGTGGTCGTGGTGGGCCACGGTGCCGAGCAGGTGACCAAGAAGCTCCAGGAGCAAGGCCCCGACCTCATGCTGGACTTCGTCGAGCAGCGGGTGCAGCGGGGGACCGGCGACGCGGTCAGCGTCGGTCTCACCGCGTTCGGCGACGACGTCATCGACGACGACCTCGACCTGTTGGTGCTGCCGGGCGACACCCCGCTGCTGCGTCCCGAGACCCTTGCCGCCCTGGTCGAGGCCCACCGCTCGAGCGGTGTCGCCTGCACGGTCCTCACCGCCCGCCTCGACGATCCCACCGGCTATGGCCGCATCGTGCGGGGCAAGGAAGACGCGGTCAGTCGCATCGTCGAGCAGTCCGACGCCACCGCCGACGAGCTGGCCATCGACGAGATCAACACCGGCATCTACTGCTTCCGGCGCAGCCTGCTCTCACCGTCGCTGCGCCGGCTGAGCCCCGAGAACGCCCAGGGCGAGTACTACCTCACCGACGTGGTGTCGGTGCTGGCCGAGGCTGGTCACCCGGTGGCCACCTTCGTGGCGCCCGACGCGGCCGAGACCCACGGCGTGAACGATCGGGTGCAGCTGGCCGACGCCGAGGCCGAGCTTCGGGCCCGCACGAACCGGGCCTGGTTGCGGCGCGGGGTCACCATGGTCGACCCCGCGAGCACCTACGTCGACGCGACCGTCGAGTTGGCCGCCGACGTGACGCTGTTCCCCGGCGTCGTGATCCAGGGACGCACCGTGGTCGGCCCCAACGTCGAGATCGGTCCCGGTACCCGTCTGGTGGACTGCGTCGTGGGCGCGGGCGTATCGATCGACCAGACGGTGGCCCGCGACGCCGAGATCGGCGACGGGGCCCGCGTCGGCCCGTTCGCGGTGCTCGAGCCCGGAGCCCAGATCCCGCCTGGCGCGGTCACCGGCGCGTTCTACACTGCGGGCGACAGCGAGGCACCGAACCGAACCGTGCTCGACGACAGCTGACAGACAAGGCACACACCATGGAGCTGGTCACCAAGAAGAAGCTGGCGCTGATCGCCGGCCGAGCCAACGTCGAGCTGGCCGAGGAGGTGGCCGCCCACCTGGGGACCCCACTGTTGGACGCGCACTGCTCCGAGTTCGCCAACGGAGAGCTGCACTGCAAGATCGAGTCGTCGGTGCGGGGCACCGACGTGTTCATCATGCAGAGCCACCTCAGCTACGAGGGCATGAGCGTGAACGATGCGATCATGGAGCACCTGATCATGGTCGACGCCGCGCGGCGGGCCTCGGCCAAGCGCATCACCGTCGTCATGCCCTTCTACGGCTACGGCCGTCAGGACCGCAAGTCAGCGGGGCGCGAGCCCATCACCGCCCGCATGGTCGCCGACATGTTCGGCGTCGCCGGCGCGCAACGGCTGATGTCGGTCGACCTCCACTCCGGTCAGATCCAGGGCTTCTTCAACGGCCCGGTCGATCACCTCACCGCCATGCCGGTCCTGGTCGACTACATGAAGACCCTGGGCGAGGACCTGGTCGTGGTGTCGCCCGACGCCGGTCGGGTGAAGGTCGCCGAGCGCTACTCCAACATGTTGCACGCCGACCTCGCCATCATCCACAAGCGTCGACTCAAGGACACCAAGAACGCGGTCGAGGCCCGCGACGTGATCGGCGACGTCGCCGGCCGCACCTGCGTGCTCATCGACGACATGATCGACACCGCCGGCACCATCGTCGCCGCTGCCGAGCAGCTCCACGAGAAGGGTGCGGCCCGGGTCGTGGCGGCCACGACCCACGGGGTGTTCTCGGGTCCGGCCATCGACCGCCTGAAGAACTCGCCGATCGAGCGGATCGTGGTCACCAACACCTTGCCGCTGTCCGCCGACAAGCAGCTCGACAAGATCGAGGTGGTGTCGGTGGCCAACATCATCGCCGACGCCATCGACGCGGTGTTCGAGGACACCTCGGTCAGCGAGATCTTCGACGGTCAGAACCAGAGCTGAACCGCCCCGGACCGCCGCCTGGTTGGTGGTCGGGCCGCTCGACCGCGTACACTGGCCGACTGCCTCGGGGCCGTGTCGCGTCCCGACCTGTTCTCGTGTCGCCCAGGAGCGCCTCTCACCATGGATGTCACCCTCACGGCCACCACCGGCCGCACCACCGGAACCCGGCCGTCGCGACGGCTCCGGGCCGAGGGGCTGGTCCCCGGCTCGCTCTATGGCATGGGCAAGGACCCGGTCACCCTGGCGGTCGACTACCGCGAGCTGCGCCAGGCGCTCACCACCGACGCCGCCCTCAACGCCATCATCACCTTGAAGGTCGGCGGCACCGAGGAGCTGTGCATCGTCCGGGACCTGCAGCGTCACCCCGTGCGCCACGACGTGATCCACGTCGAGTTCGTGCGGATCGACGTCCACGAGGAGATCCTCGTCGAGGTCCCGATCGTGCTCGAGGGCGAGGCCAAGCAGGTGCTCGACGAGCAGGGCGTGGTCGACCAGGTCGCCTACACGCTGTCGGTGTACGCCAAGCCCGACGCCATCCCCAACGAGGTCACCCTCGACGTCTCCGACCTCACCGTCGGCGACACCCTCCAGGTCTCTGACATCACCCTTCCTCCCGGTGCCCGCACCGAGGTCGACCCCGAGGAGACCATCGTCTCGGCGTCGGTCACCCGGGCCGCGATCGAAGAGGAAGAGGAGGAGGCCGAGGGCGAGGAGGCCACCGAGGGTGGCGAGGCTGCCGAGGGTGGCGAGGCTGCTTCGGCCGGGGACGACGACGAGTCCTGATCGCCGCTCATGAGCCCACTGGGGCGTCGGCGCACTGACGCCGCTCGGACCGGGACCCCGGCCGACCTGTTGGTCGTCGGGCTCGGGAACCCGGGCCGGCAGTACCGCCGCACACGCCACAACGTGGGAGCCGAGGTCGTCGAGCTGCTCGCCGAGCGCCACGACGGCCGGCTCCGCACGGGCAAGGAGCTGGCCCTGGTCGACGAGGTGCGCGTCGATGGTCGCCGCGTGGCGCTGGCCTTTCCGACCACCTACATGAACAACTCGGGCGACTCGGTCGGGCGCCTCGTCCGCCGCTACGGCATCGATGACCTGTCCCGCCTGGTGGTGGTGCACGACGAGCTCGACCTTCCGGTCGGGCGCCTCAAGGTCAAGTTCGGGGGTGGTCTGGCCGGCCACAACGGGCTCCGCTCGATCCGTGCCCATCTCAAGACCGCCGATTTCGTCCGGGTGCGCATCGGTGTCGGCAAGCCCCCGTCGGCCGAGCGTGGCGCCGACCACGTGCTGAAGCCGCCGTCCACGCGCGAGCGCGACGAGCTCGACATCGTGGTCCAGGAGGCGGCCGATGCGGTGGAGATGATCCTTCTCGAGGGGGTCGAGGCGGCCATGGGGCGGTACAACACCGCGCCCGAGGCAGACTGACTCGTGGCGTTTCGCTCACTGCTCGAACAGCTCCGCGACGAACCGGCGGTGGTCGCCACCCTGGGGACCCCGAACGCCGTGCTCGCCGTTCCCGAGGCGGCCCAGGCGTTCGCCGTCGGCGGTCTGGCGACCCTGGGTGATCGCCGGCCGTTCGTGGTGTGTGTGCCCACCACCGCCGATGCCGAGCGCCTCGCGGCCGACCTGTCCACGTTCCTGGGGTCCGACCAGGTGGAGGTGTTCCCCGCGTGGGAGACCCTGCCCTTCGAGCGGGTCAGCCCCAGCGTCGAGACCATGGGTCAGCGGTTGCGGGTGCTGTGGCACCTCCAGGACCCCGAACGGGCCCCGCAGGTGCTGGTCGCCCCCGTCCGCGCGCTGGTGCAGCGCCTGGGGCCCGGCGCAGCCGAGGTCGAGCCGGTCGTGGTGGGTGTCGGCGATCGGGTCGACTCCGACGACCTCATCGAAGCGCTCGTGGCCTCGGGCTACCGGCGCGAGTACCAGGTCGAGCTGCGGGGCGAGGTGGCGGTGCGGGGCTCGATCGTCGACGTCTATCCCTCCACCGGTGGGGCACCGATCCGCATCGACCTGTGGGGCGACGAGGTGGACCGGCTCACCGAGTTCTCGGTCGCCGACCAGCGGTCAACGATCGACCGTTCCGAGGTGGCGATCTTTCCCGCCCGCGAGCTGTTGCCCACCGACGAGGTGCGCGAGCGCGCTGCGGGCCTCGTCGCCTCCGAACCGTGGGGCCGCGAGCACTGGGAGCGACTGGCCGAGGGCCTGGTCTTCGACGGCATGGAGTCGTGGTTGCCGTGGTTGAGCGAGGACGAGCAGGTGGTGCTCGACCTGCTCGGCGCCGACGCCCAGATCCTGTTGGTCGATCCCCGCCGGATGCGCGACCGCGCCGCCGATCTGGCGGCCGAGGAGCTCGATCTGGCGACGACCCTGGCGCGCACCTGGGGGGCGATCGGCGACGACGAGTCCGGCGACGACCGCTTCCCGAGCCTGCACGTGCCCTTCGACCGGCTCCTCGGCCGCACCGAGGCACCGGTGTCGACGCTCACCACCAGCCCTGAGGGACCGAAGGTCCCCGCGGTCGACGCCCGTGGCTGGGACCCGGTCGTCGGCGACGGGCAGCGGCTGATCGACCAGGTCAGCGAATTGCTGGCCGGTGGCTACCGGGTGGTGGTGTGTGCCGACGGGTCCGGGTCGGCCGAGCGTCTCGGTCACCTCATGGCCGACCACGGGGTGCACCTGGCGGCGGTCGACCCCGAGTCGGCCGACAGCCTGGCACCGGGTGGGTACCTGGCGGTCGCTCCGCTCGAGCACGGCTTCATCCTGCCGGAGCTGCGGGTGGCGGTGCTGTCCGAGCGCGACCTCACCGGGCGCCGGCGGGCCCATCGCGTCGCCCGCAAGCGACGCACCGACGCCGCCCGCTTCTTCGACGATCTGGCCCCGGGCGACCACGTCGTGCACCACCAGCACGGCGTCGCCCGCTACGGCGGGATGGTCAAGCGGGCGATCGGCGGGGTCGAGCGCGACTACCTGCTGCTCGAGTACCGCGGCGACGACAAGGTGTACGTGCCGTCCGAGCAGATCGACGTGGTGCGCCACTACACCGGCGGTGACAGCCCGACCCTGAGCCGCCTCGGCGGGGGCGAGTGGACCAAGACCAAGGCCCGGGTCCGGTCCGCGGTGCAAGAGATCGCCCAGGAGCTGGTCGTGCTCTACCAGAAGCGGATCAACACCCCGGGCCACGGCTTCGATCCCGACAGCCCCTGGCAGGCCGAGCTCGAGGACGCCTTTCCCTTCCAGGAGACCCCCGACCAGCTCCAGGCGATCGCCGACGTGAAGGCCGACATGGAGGCCGACCAGCCGATGGATCGCCTGGTGTGCGGCGACGTCGGGTTCGGCAAGACCGAGGTGGCGATCCGGGCGGTGTTCAAGGCGGTGCAGGACAACAAGCAGGCCGCGGTGCTGGTGCCGACCACCCTGTTGGCCCAACAGCACTTCCAGACCTTCAGCGAGCGCTTCGCCGGGTTCCCGGTCCGGGTCGAGATGCTGTCGCGCTTTCTCACCAACGCCCAGGCCAAGAAGGTCGCCGAGGGGATCCGCAGCGGCGAGGTCGACGTGGTGATCGGCACCCACCGGCTCCTGGCCGAGGACCTCGAGTTCAAGGACCTGGGCCTGCTCGTGGTCGACGAGGAGCAGCGGTTCGGGGTCACCCACAAGGAGCGGATCAAGACCCTCGAGACCGGTGTCGACGTGCTGACCCTCACCGCGACGCCGATCCCGCGGACCCTCGAGATGAGCCTCACCGGCATCCGCGACCTCACCCTGCTCAACACTCCTCCGGCCGAGCGGCAACCGATCCTCACCTATGTCGGCGAGTACGACGAGCGTGCGGTGGCCGAGGCCATCCGTCGCGAACTGCTGCGCGAGGGCCAGGTCTTCTTCGTGCACAACCGGGTGCGCGACATCGAACAGGCCGCCGCCGAGGTCCGCGAGCTGGTGCCCGAGGCGCGGGTGGCGGTCGCCCACGGCCAGCTCGACGAGGGCACCCTCGAACAGGTCGTGATCGACTTCTGGGAAGGCGACTACGACGTGCTGGTCTGCACCACCATCATCGAGTCCGGCATCGACATGCCGACCGTGAACACCCTGGTGGTCGACCGGGCCGACCTCCTGGGCCTCGGCCAGCTCCACCAGCTGCGGGGCCGGGTGGGGCGGGCCGGCTCGCGGGCCTACGCCTACCTCTTCAGCCCCAAGGACCGCTCGCTCACCGAGGAGGCCTACGAGCGGCTCAAGACCATCGGCGAGTCGACCGACCTGGGGGCGGGGTTCAAGATCGCCATGCGCGACCTCGAGATCCGAGGCGCGGGCAACCTCCTCGGCACCGGCCAGTCGGGCCACATCGCCGCGGTCGGCTACGACCTGTACTGCCAGATGGTCACCGAAGCGGTCGCCGAGCTGAAGGGCGAGACCCCGGACGAACCGGTCGAGATCACCATCGACCTGCCGGTGCCGGCCTGGTTGCCCGCCGACTACGTCGCCAAGGAGCAGCTGCGGCTCGAGGCCTACCGTCGCCTGGCCGCGGTCACCACCGAGGCCGAGGTCGACGACATCCGCGCCGAGTGGGAGGACCGCTACGGGCCGGTGCCCCAACCGGCGCTCAACCTGCTGGCGGTGGCGACGCTGCGCGCCGAGTGCGTGCGCACCGGCGTGACCGAGATCTCGGTCACGAGCGGGTCGGGGTTCGGCGGGCCCAAGTACACCGCCAAGCTCAGCCCGTTGCCGCTGCTGCTCAGCCAGCAGCTGCGGCTCAAGCGGCTGTTCCCCAACTCGGTGTACAAGGAGGATCTCTCCCAGGTGCAGGTGGGGATCAAGGGCGGCACCGACCTCGTCGAGGCACTGGTGCTGTTCCTGCGCACGATCGTGCCGGTCGAGGACCGGGTCGGCGAGCCCGTCGGCGGGTGACTGGTCGGGGCCGGTCCCCGGTCCCTAGCATGCACTCCTCGTGACCCACCTTCGCTCCATCTCCTCCCTGGTCGCCGCGCTCGTGGCCGCCGCCCTGCTCCTCGGCTCCTGCGGGGGCACCTCGGCGGTGGCGGTGTCGGTCAACGGCGTCGACGTCGACGACGGCGCCTTCCGCGACGAGCTCGACCTGTTGAGCGAGCATCCCCAGTTCGCCCAAGCCGTGTTCGGCGCCACCGTGCCCAGCGACGCCAGCACCGTCGACACCACGTTCGCGGCCGAGGTGCTGCGTCTCCGGATCCTCATCGAGCTGGTCGACCAGGCCCACAGCGACCGGGGGCTCGAGGTCACCGACGACGACCTGGAAGCAGCCGACGAGACCTTCATGGAGGAGCTCCAGGTGCTGCTGGATGAGCTCCCCGACGACTACCACGACCGGTTCCGCACCTGGAACGCCCAGCTCGTCGGTCTCCGTGAGGCGCTGGAGGCCGAGGCCGCCGAGCGCTCAGACGAGGTCACCGATGCCGAGGTCGAGGAGTTCTACGACCAGTACCAGGCCATCTTCGCCTCCGAGGAGGCCTGTGCGCGTCACGTGCTCCTCGACACCGAGGCCGAGGCCGACGAGGTGATCGACGACCTCGACGACGGCGCCGACTTCGGCGAGGTGGCCAGCGAGCGCTCGGTCGATCCCTCCGCCGAGGCCAACGCCGGCGACCTGGGGTGCACCGGACCGGGCCAGTACGTCGCCGCGTTCGAGGAGGCGGTCTGGGAGGGCCCGATCGGCGAGCTGCAGGGGCCGATCGAGACCGAGTTCGGGTTCCACGTGATCCTGGTCGACAGTCGGGGCCTGCCGAGCTTCGGCGAGCTCGAGTCCGACATCCGCGCCTTTCTCGAGTCGCCCGAGTCTCGTGACGGCCAGCAGCTGTTGAACCTGGAGATCCAGCGTCTGACCGCCACCGCCGATGTCGAGGTGAGCTCGCGGTACGGCACCTGGAACCCCGCCGCCCAGGCGGTCGAACCGCCCGACGGTCCCACCACCACAGCACCCGCCCTCGACGCCGAGGATCCGCTGGGAGTGCCCGAGCAGTGAGCGCCCGGGTCGTGGTCGTGGGCCTCGGGCCCGCGGGCCCCGACCTGGTCACCGACGGAACCCGAGCGGCGATCGAGCGTGTCGCCCACCGCTACCTGCGCACGGCGCGGCACCCGTCGGCCGCCGTCGTCGCCGATGCCGTCACCTTCGACCACCTCTACGAGCGGTCCGGGTCGATGGAGGAGGTGTACGCGGGGATCGTCGAGGAGCTGTGCTCGGCCGCGAGCACCCACGGCGAGGTGCTCTACGCGGTGCCCGGATCGCCTGCGGTCGCCGAGCGCACCGTCGAGCTGTTGTTGATCGAGGACGATCTCGACGTCGAGGTGGTGCCCGCCCTGTCGTTCCTCGACCTGGCCTGGGTGCGGCTCGGGGTCGATCCGGTCGCGGTGGGTGCACGGGTCGTCGACGGGCACCGGTTCGCGGTCGAGGCCGCGGGGGAGCGGGGGCCGCTGCTGGTGGCCCAGTGCGATCGCGCCGCCGTGCTCTCCGACATCAAGCTGGCGGTCGACGATCCGCCGGAGCTGCCGGTCACGGTGCTGGCCCGGTTGGGTTCGCCGGACGAGTCGCTCACCGAGGTGGCGTGGGACGATCTCGATCGCCTGGTCGAGGCCGACCACCTGACCTCGCTGTGGATCCCCGAGCTCGCCGCGCCGGTGGCCGGCGAGGTGCAACGCTTCGACGAGCTGGTGGCCCGGCTCCGTGTCGAGTGCCCGTGGGACCGCGACCAGACCCACCGCAGCCTGTCGCGGCACCTGCTCGAGGAGGCGCACGAGGTGCTCGAGGTGCTCGACGGGTTCCCCCCGGCGGCGGGCACCTTCGGCGAGGCGGCCGCCCACGACGCCGAGACGAGCCTGCGCTACGACCAGCTCGAAGAGGAGCTGGGCGACCTGTTGTTCCAGATCTGCTTCCACACCCGGCTGGCGAGCGAGGCCGGCCGGTTCACCCTCGCCGACGTCGCCCGGCGGATCCACGACAAGCTCGTCGGTCGTCACCCCCACGTCTTCGGCGAGGTCGAGGCGGCCACCGCGGACGAGGTGCTCGGCAACTGGGAGCAGATCAAGCAGACCGAGAAGGGACGTGACAGCGTCTTCGACGGCATCCCGCGGTCGCTGCCGGCGTTGTCGTTCGCGGCCAAGGTCGAGTCCAAGGCCGAACGGCTGGGGCTGGTGGAGGAGGCCGGCGCCGCCGGTGAGCCGGCTCTCGGGGTCGACGAGGTCGGCGAGCTGCTCTATGACCTGGTGACTCGCGCCCGCCGCGGGGGTGTCGATCCCGAGGAGGCGTTGCGCCTGGCCGCCGACCGCCGACGGTCCGACTACATGGCCGACGAGCTGGCGGAGGGGCCCGCACCCGCGCCGGGGGATCTTCCTGGCTGAGGGTGGACCGTGCAAGAATCGTTGGACGCCCCGAATCGGCCTACCAGCAGGAGCACCACCACACGATGAGCGCGATCGACCACGTCGTGGGCCGCGAGGTCCTCGACTCGCGGGGCAACCCGACCGTCGAGGTCGAGGTCGTGCTCGAGTCGGGCGCCAGGGGGCGGGCCATGGTCCCCTCGGGTGCCTCCACCGGGCAGTTCGAGGCGGTCGAGCTGCGCGACGGCGGCGACCGCTTCGGCGGCAAGGGCGTGCTCACCGCGGTCGGCAACGTCAACGGCGAGATCTTCGAGGCCGTCGACGGCTACGACGCCCTCGACCAGCGCCTGGTCGACACCACCCTCATCGACCTCGACGGCACCCCCAACAAGTCCCGCCTGGGGGCCAACGC
Source organism: Acidimicrobiales bacterium (assembly GCA_046543225.1). GTDB lineage: Bacteria > Actinomycetota > Acidimicrobiia > Acidimicrobiales > SKKL01 > SKKL01. The sequence continues at coordinate 20,769 of JBKGZW010000010.1, read as the reverse complement.
CATGCTCGGCGTGTCGCTGGCGGTGGCCAAGGCCGCGGCCGACGAGCTGGTGATCCCCCTGTACCGCCACGTCGGCGGGGCGAACGCCCACGTGCTGCCGGTGCCGATGCTCAACGTGTTGAACGGCGGCGAGCACGCCGACAACAACGTCGACTTCCAGGAGTTCATGCTCATGCCGGTGGGCGCGGCGTCGTTCTCCGAGGCCCTGCGCTGGGGGGCGCAGACCTACCACACCCTCAAGGGGGTCCTGGCCGACAAGGGCCTGTCCACCGGGGTCGGCGACGAGGGCGGATTCGCCCCCGACCTGGCCACCAACGAGGCGGCGGTGCAGCTGCTGATCGACGCCATCGAGGCGGCGGGGTTCACCCCCGGCGACGACATCGGCATCGCCCTCGACCCGGCGGTCACCGAGATCTACCGCGACGGCGCCTACGTGCTCGAAGGTGAGGGCCGCACCCTCGACGCCGAGGAGATGGTGGCGTTCTGGGCCGACTGGTGCGACCGCTACCCGATCGTGTCGATCGAGGACGCGCTGGCCGAAGAGGACTGGGACGGCTGGGCCGCCGCCACCCGCGAGCTGGGTGGCCGGGTCCAGCTCGTCGGCGACGACCTGTTCGTCACCAACTCCGAACGTCTCCAACGCGGGATCGATGCCGGGGTCGCCAACTCGATCCTGGTCAAGGTCAACCAGATCGGGACCCTCACCGAGACCCTCGACACCGTTGGTCTCGCCACCCGCACCGGATACACAGCGGTGATGTCGCACCGTTCGGGCGAGACCGAGGACGCGACCATCGCCGACCTGGCGGTGGCCACCAACTGCGGCCAGATCAAGACCGGCGCCCCGGCGCGCAGCGACCGGGTGGCCAAGTACAACCAGCTCCTCCGCATCGAGGAGGACCTGGGCGAGTCGGCCGCGTTCTGGGGCCGGGCCGCGCTGGCGCCGAGGCGGGGGTCTTGAGCGCGGTGCGCCGTGTTCGCCGCCTCGCCTGGCCCCTGGTGGTCGTCGTGGTGATCGTCGGCGCGCTCTCGTTGTCGGCGTTCCCGCTGCGCACCCTGTTCGACCAGCGCGACGCCATCGCCTCCTCCGAGGCCGAGCTGGCCGAGCTCGACGAGCAGGTCGGTGCGCTGCAGGCCCGGGTCGAGGCGCTCGACACGCCCGGCGAGATCGAGCGCCTGGCTCGCCAGCGCTACAACATGGTGCGTCCCGGCGAGGAGCCCTACGGCATCTTGCCCGCGGCCCTGCCGCCGCTCGAGGTCCCTCCCGGTTGGCCCTTCACCCCGGCTCCGCCGGCCACCGACTGACCGTGGCGGTCCGCGTCGCGCCGGTGTGCCCGTGAGCCACCCCATCGAGGTCGAGGGGCTGGTCCGCCGTTTCGGCGACCTGGTCGCGGTCGACGGTGTCGACCTGTTCGTCGAGCAGGGTGAGGTGTTCGGCTTCCTCGGACCCAACGGGGCGGGCAAGTCCACCGTCGTTCGTATGCTCACCACGCTGCTGCGCCCCACCGGGGGTGTGGCCCGGGTGGCGGGCCACGACATCGGGCGCCACCCCGCAGCGGTGCGCCGTTCGATCGGAGTCGCCCTGCAGGACGCGGCGATCGATCCGCTCATGACCGGCCGCGAGCTGCTGCACCTCCAGTCGGTGCTGCACGGGGTGCCGCGCCGCGTCGCCGAGGAGCGCAGCGGCGAGCTGCTCGAACGGGTCGGGCTCACCGCCGCGGCCCACCGTCGCGTCGGCACCTACTCGGGCGGGATGCGCCGGCGACTCGACCTGGCGTTGTCGCTGGTCCACGAGCCGATCGTGCTGTTCCTCGACGAGCCGACCACCGGGCTCGACCCCACCAGCCGCATGGCGCTGTGGGAGGAGGTGCGCCGGCTCAACCAGGATCACGGCACCACGGTGTTCCTCACCACCCAGTACCTGGAGGAGGCCGACGAGCTGGCGGGACGCATCGCCATCATCGACGACGGCCGGATCGTGCGCGAGGGCACCCCCAACCAGCTCAAGTCCGCGGTCGGGGCCCCGACCCTCACCGTCGAGGTCGACCCCGACCACGCCGGCACCGCCACCGAGATCCTGAACCGGTTCGGCGATGCCCGTCCCGCGCGCCTGCCCGCACTGGCCATCGGGCTCTCCGGCGGGGCGCGCGACATGGCGGCGGTCGTGCGGGCCTTCGACGAGGCCGGCATCGCCCTGGATCACGTGCAGCTCGACTCGCCGAGCCTCGACGACGTGTTCGCCGATGCCACCGGCCGCCGGCTCGAAGGAGCCGATGGATGACCCTCCCGGCGGCTCCACCCGCCAGGCGCGGTCCGCTGGTGGGGGCATCGCACGTGCTGGTGCTGTCGCGCCGGGCGGTGCTTGGCCTGTGGCGCCAACCCAACATCTGGGCGATGGGCACGCTGTTCCCGCTGCTGATCGCGGCGGTGCAGGCGTCGGCGTTCTCGCGGGCGATCGACCTGCCCGGGTTCCCCGAGGTCGACTCGTTCCTGCAGTTCGTGCTGCCGGCCACGATCGTGCAGGTGGTGCTCTTCGGCAGCATCAACGCCGGCACCGACCTGGCCCTCGACATCGAGAACGGCTTCTTCGACCGGCTGGTGGCGGCCCCAACGTCGCGCATCGCCATCCTGCTCGGCCGCATGGCGGGGGCCGCCACCCTGGCGTCGCTGCAGGCCCTGCTCTACATCGGCGTCTTCTCGGCCTTCGGGGCCCGGGTCGTCGGTGGGGTGCCGGCCATGGCGATGCTCATGGTCCTGGCGGGATTGCTGGCGGTGGCCATCGGCGGGCTCGCCTGTGCCGTCGGGTTGCGCACCGGCAAGGCCGAGGCGGTGGGCAACTCGTTCCCGCTGGTGTTCATCTTGTTGTTCATCTCGTCCGCGTTCTTCCCGGTCGAGCTCATGTCAGGCTGGTACCGGACCGTGGCCGAGCGCAACCCGCTCACCGTGATGATCGACGGGGCCCGCCACCAGGTCATCGTCGGCTTCGACGCGGGCGAAGCGGCGGCCAGCCTGGCCGTGGCGCTCGGGCTCATCGTCGTGTCGTTCTGGCTGGCGACGCGGATGCTGCAGCGGCGGTTGGCGGTGGCGGCGTGACCGAGCGACTCACCACCGGCGAGGTCGCCGCCGAGGGGGCCGCCGCACCGCCCCGCGAAGGACGGGCGGCGAACCCGTTGCTGGTGGCGTTGCAGATCGCGCTGCGGGGCACCCGCAACACGGTCCGGATCCCCGCGGCCCTGATCCCCACCGTGGCCATGCCCATGTTCTTCGTGGTCGCCTTCAGCGGGGCGTTCAGCGCGATCACCGGCATCCGGGGGTTCCCGACCGACAACATCTTGAGCTGGATGGTGCCCTTCGCCATCTTGCAGGGTGCCTCCTTCGCCGGCATGGGCACCGCGTTCAGCACCGCCCGCGACATCGAGGACGGGTTCTACAACCGTCTGCTGCTCGCCCCCACCCGCCGGTGGGCGCTGGTGCTCGGTCCGATGATCTTCGCCGGGCTGCGGGCCCTGATCCCGTTCGTGGTGGTGGTGCCGGTCGCCCTCGTCGCCGGGGTCTCGGTCCCCGCCGGGCCGGTCGCGCTGGTGCCGCTGGCGCTGGGCTGTGTGGGGGTCGGCACCGTGGCCGGGCTGTGGGGGCTCGGCATCGCCTATCGGTTCCAGTCCCAGCGGGCGGGCGCCATCGTGCAGCTCGGCATCTTCTCGGTGATGTTCCTGTCGATCGGCCAAGCGCCGCTGGAGGTGATGGAGGGCTGGCTGCACACCGTCGCCCGGATCAACCCGATGACCAACGTGTTGCGCTTCGCCCGCCAGGGGTTCATCGGCGACCTGAGCTGGGCCGACACCTGGCCGGCGCTGGTCGCTCTGGCGGTGTCGGTCCTCGCCCTCGGCGCCTTCGCCGCCCGCCAGTTCCGCCGCCTGTTCCCGTGAGCGCCGAGGCCTCGCCTCGCGCCTACACTCGCCGCCGGAGGGATCCATGAACGTCACCATGACCGTCAACGGCAACCAGCACAGCGCCGAGGTCGAACCTCGCACGCTGCTCGTCCAGTTCATCCGCGACCAACTGAGGCTCACCGGCACCAACATCGGCTGCGACACGTCCTCGTGTGGTGCCTGCACGGTGCTGGTCGACGGCGAGTCGGTGAAGTCCTGCACCGTGTTCGCCGCCCAGGCCGACGGGGCCGACATCACCACCATCGAGGGTCTCGCCGACGCCGACGGAACGCTGCACCCCATGCAGGAGGCGTTCCGCCAGCACCACGGCCTGCAGTGCGGCTACTGCACGCCGGGCATGGTCCTGGCCGCGGTGTCGCTGCTCGACGAGAACCCCGACCCGACCGAGCGCGAGGTCCGGGTCGGGCTCGAGGGCAACCTGTGCCGCTGCACGGGCTACCACAACATCGTCAAGGCCGTGCTGGCGGCGGCGTCGGGCGACCCGTCGTCGGAGCCGTCGTTCACCCCGGTCGATCTCACCGCCGGGGGTGCCAGGTGATCCCCGCCACCTTCGACTACGTCCGGGCCGACTCCGCCGAGGCCGCGGTCGCCGCTCTGGCCGAGCACGGCGACGAGGCCAAGCTGCTGGCCGGGGGCCACTCGCTCATCCCCATGATGAAGCTGCGCCTGGCGGTGCCCGCGGTGCTGGTCGACATCGGGCGGCTGTCCGACCTGTCCTATGTGCGCGACGCCGGCGACCACGTGGCCGTCGGTGCGCTCACCCGCCACCACGACCTCGAGACCAGCGAGCTGTTGCACACCGAGGTGCCGCTGCTGGCCAACGCCGCCCACCACGTCGGCGACCCCCAGGTGCGGCACCGGGGCACCATCGGCGGGTCGCTCGCCCACTCCGATCCCGCCGCCGACCTGCCCGCTGTGCTGCTGGCCCTCGACGCCACCCTGGTGGCCGCCGGCCCCGGTGGGTCCACCCGTGAGATCGCCGCCGCCGACTTCTTCACCGGCTACTTCGAGAGCGCGCTGGGCGACGACGAGCTGCTCACCGAGATCCGGGTGCCGAAGCTGGCCGGTGTGGGCTGGTCGTTCCAGAAGTTCAACCGGCGTGCCCAGGACTGGGCCATCGTCGGGGTCGCCGCGGTGCACGGCGAGGGCCGCACCGGCATCGGCCTGGTCAACATGGGGTCGACCCCGTTGCGGGCCGCGGCCACCGAGGCGGCGCTGCGCGACGGCGCCAGCGTGACCGACGCCGCCGCCATGGCCGACGAGGGCACCGAGCCCTCGGCCGACCTCAACGCGTCGGAGGAGTACCGCCGGCACCTGGCCCGGGTGCTGGTGCGGCGGGCCCTCGAGGACGCGTCGGGCTGACCGCGGCGTCACCACATGGTGGGAACAGCGGCGCCTCCCCGGTGGTTGAACCCTGTACCAGCCATGGAGGACCGATGACCGCCACCGACACGATCGCCATCCGCGCCCCCGAGGACCGGTTCCACACCGACCTCGGCTGGCTCGACTCGTGGCACAGCTTCAGCTTCGGTCGTCACTACGACCCCTCCGAGGTGGGGTTCGGGCTGTTGTTGGTCAACAACGACGACATCGTCGCCCCCGGCGGCGGCTTCCCCGCCCACTTCCACCGCGACATGGAGATCGTCACCTGGGTGCTCTCCGGCGCGCTCGCGCACCGCGACAGCACCGGCACCGACGGCATCATCCGACCGGGGCTCGCCCAGCGCATGTCGGCCGGTTCGGGGATCACCCACTCGGAGATGAACGCCTCGTCCACCGAGCCGGTCCACTTCGTGCAGATGTGGGTCCTGCCCGACACCAACGGCATCGAGCCCGGCTACGAGCAGCGCGACCTCACCGACCGCCTCGAGGCCGGTGGGCTGGTGCCGGTCGCATCGGGCCAGGGACACGAGGGGGCCGTCCACATCCACCAGCGTGACGCGGTGCTCTGGGTCGCTCGCCTGGCCGACGGGCAGACCGTCGAGGTGCCCGACGGTGGTCATGTGCACATGTTCGTCGCCAAGGGCTCGGCCGACCTGGCAGGCAGCGACATGGATCGGGGAGCAGCCGCCCGCCTGACCGCAGCCGGCCCGCTCGACCTCACCGGCGGCCCAGACGGCGCCGAGGTCCTCATCTGGGTCACCGCCTGAGGCGACGGTCAGTTGCCGGGCCGGCCCATCCCACCCCAGTGCGAATCGTGACTCCCGCCGCGTGGATGGTCGCTTCCGTTGTCGCGGTCTCGCTCCTGTTGCTTCCAGCTCACGAACACGAAGATGGCGAACGGGATGCCGAGGAGCAACACCACGCCGAGGATGTCGCCCATGAGGTGCTCTCATCTGTGGTGGATCGTTTCCCCTGCCAGGGTACCCATCGGATCGCTGCACGCCTGAGCCGCCGTACGCTGGTGGGGACATGAGCACTTCTCCATCAGCCCGGTCGCCGTGGATCACCCCGGACACGGTCGAGGGCGTCTCCGACGCCCTGGCCGACAACGACTATCTCGCCGACGAGGGCCTGGCCACCGCCGTGTTCCTGTCGCTGCGCCTGCACCGCCCGTTGCTGCTCGAGGGCGAGGCCGGTGTCGGCAAGACCGAGGTGGCCAAGACCCTGTCCCGCTGGAGCGGCGGTGAGCTGATCCGGTTGCAGTGCTACGAGGGCATCGATCTCGCCCAGGCCGCCTACGAGTGGGACTACTCGCGGCAGCTGCTGCACCTGCGCACCGCCGAGGCCACCGGAGAGGCCGCCTCCGCGTCGACCGACTCGCTCGAGGACGAGCTGTACCACGAACGGTTCCTGGTCCGCCGGGCGCTGCTCCGCGCGCTCGATCACGGCGACGGACCGCCTCCGGTGCTGTTGATCGACGAGCTCGACCGCGCCGACGACGAGTTCGAGGCCTTCCTGCTCGAGATCCTCTCGGACTACGCCATCACCGTGCCCGAGCTCGGCCGGTTCGCGGCCGCGGTGCCACCGATCGTGGTGATCACCTCCAACCGCACCCGCGACCTGCACGATGCGCTCAAGCGCCGCTGCCTCTACCACTGGGTCGAGCACCCCGACTTCGACCGCGAGGTGGCGATCGTGGGGTTGCGCGCCCCCGAGGTGCCCGAGCGCCTCGCCCGCCAGGTCGCGTCCGCCACCGCCACCATCCGCGACCTGGGGCTCTACAAGCCGCCGGGGGTGGCCGAGACGATCGACTGGGCCTCGGCGCTGGCGCTGCTCGGCCGGGGCGAGCTCACCGCCGACACGATCGACGCCACGCTCGGCACCGTGCTCAAGTACCGCGAGGACCAGGAACGGGTCCGCAGCCACGGGCTCGAGGCCCTGGTCACCGAGGCCATGGCCCGCCATGGCTGAGCTCGACGCCACCGTCGAGGCTGGTCGCGAGGGTGGCCTCGCGCCCGACCCGACCCCCGAACCGGTGGTCGTCGCCTTCGTCGCCGCCCTGCGCTGGGCGGGGGTCGCCATCCCCGTCGACAGCACGGTCACCTTCTCCGAGGCGCTCACCGAGGTCGGCGCCACCGATCGCAACGCCGTCTACTGGGCCGGTCGGGCCACACTGGTCACCCGGCCCGAGGACATCGAGGTCTACGACCAGGTCTTCGCCGCCTTCTGGGGCGAGGGCCCCGCTGCGCTGCTGCGATCGGCGACGGCGCCCACCCCCACCACCCTGGTCCTCGACGACGACGACGCATCCGAACCGCCGGCCGACGACGGCGACGAGGACGACGAGTCCGAGGACATCCAGGCGGTGCGCTACAGCCCGGCCGAGGTGTTGCGCCACCGCGACTTCGCTGAGTGCAGCGAGGACGAGCTGGCCGAGGCCCACCGACTCATGTCGTTGATGGGTCTCGGGGTCGCCCGCCGGCCGTCGCGCCGGCACCGGCCCACCACCGCCCGCCACGGCCGCCCCGACCTTCGCCGCACCGTCCGCCAGAGCATGCGCACCGGCGGCGAGACCCTCCGCCGGGCCCACACGAGCCCGAGCGAGCGTCCCCGCCGGCTGGTGCTGCTGGCCGACATCAGCGGGTCGATGGAGCCCTACTCGCGCTCGCTGCTGCGGTTCGTGCACGCCGCCGCCACCGGCCGCACCCGCGTCGAGGCGTTCGCCCTCGGGACCCGCCTCACCCGCCTCACCCGTGAGCTGTCCACCCGCGACCCCGACGCCGCGCTCGAGCGGGTCGGTTCCGCGGTCGACGACTGGGCAGGCGGCACCCGTCTGGGCGACATGCTGGCCGAGTTCAACGACCGCTGGGGGGTGCGGGGCATGGCCCGGGGTGCGGTGGTCGTGATCCTCTCCGACGGCTGGGACCGCGGCGACCCCGACCAGCTGGCCGAGCAGATGCAGCGCCTGTCGCGGGTCGCCCACCGGGTGGTGTGGGTCAACCCGCTGAAGGCGACCCCCGGCTACGAGCCGCTGGCCAGGGGCATGGCCGCCGCGCTGCCCCACGTCGACCGCTTCATCGAGGGCCACTCCCTCGCCGCTCTGGAACACCTCGCCAAGGAGATCGCCGCATGAAGGAGATCCTCGCCGACATCGACCGCTGGCGCGACGCCGGCAAGAAGGTGGCCATCGCCCGGGTCGTCGACATCGACGGGTCGGGCCCCCGCCTGCCCGGCGCCGCCATGGCGGTCAACGAGGACGGAGAGGTCGCCGGTTCGGTGTCGGGCGGCTGTGTCGAGGGGGCGGTGGTGACCGAGGCGCTCCAGATCCTCGAGGGCGCCGAACGGCGGATCGTCACCTTCGGCTACAGCGACGACGACGCCTTCGCCGTCGGGCTCACCTGTGGCGGCACCGTGCACCTGTTCATCGAGCCCCTGGACTGGTAGCGGTGCCCGACCCGGTCATCTACGACACCCTCCACGCCGCCCTCGACGTCGAGGAGCCCGTGGCCCTGGCCACCGTGGTGCAGGGACCCGGCACCGGCGCCAAGCTGCTGGTCGGGCCCGGCCGCGACCCGATCGGCAGCCTCGGCGATCCCGACCTCGACCGGGTGGTCGTCCGCGACGCCCTCGGCGAGCTGGAGTCGGGACGGACCGGGGTCCGCCACTACGGCCCCCACGGCGAAGCCCGCGAGGACCAGGTGTGGGTGTTCATCGAGTCCTTCGCACCGCCGCCGCAGATGTGGATCTTCGGCGCGGTCGACTTCACCGCCGCCCTGGCCAAGGTGGCCAAGGTGCTCGGCTACCGGGTGGTGGTCTGCGACGCGCGGTCGGTGTTCGCCACCCCGCAGCGGTTCCCGATGGCCGACGAGGTGGTCGTGGCCTGGCCCAACGACCTGATCGCCGAGCGCGGCCACGAGCTGGGCCCCCGCGACGCCATCTGCGTGCTCACCCACGACGCCAAGTTCGACGTGCCCGCCATCGTGGCGGCGCTGCCCACCGCGGTCGGCTACCTGGGGGCCATGGGCTCGCGCCGGACCCATGCCGATCGCTGCGAGCGCCTGCGGCAGGAGGGGGTCACCGAGGACGAGATCGCCCGCATCATGGGTCCGATCGGCCTCGACATCGGTGCCCGCACCCCCGAGGAGACCGCGGTGTCGATCGTGGCCGAGATCATCGCCACGCGAACCGGCCGCGACGCGCCGTCGCTGCGCGACACCAGCGGTGACATCCACCGCTGAGGGCGGGACCACCGCCGCGGTGGTGCTCGCGGCGGGGGGCGGCACCCGGTTCCGGGGCGCGGCCAACAAGCTGTTGACCGACCTCGACGGCCGGGCCCTGGTGCGCCACGCCGTCGACGCTGCCCTCGCCGCCGGGCTCGACGAGGTGATCGTGGTGACCGGGGCGGTCGATGTGTCCGACCACCTCCCGCCGGGTGTGGTGGTGGTGCACAACCCCGAGTGGGCCGAGGGGATGGCCACCTCGTTGCAGGCCGGCATCGCCGCCGCCGACGCGGCGGGACACGACGCCGTGGTCGTCGGCCTCGGCGATCAGCCCGGGCTGGGCCCCGAGCCGTGGCGGGCGGTGGCCGCCGCCACCAGCCCCATCGCCGTCGCCACCTACCAGGGGCGGCGCCGCAACCCCGTCAGGCTGCACCGTGAGGTGTGGCCGTTGCTGCCGAGCACCGGCGACGAGGGGGCGCGGGTCCTGTTCCGAGTACGGAGTGACCTCGTGGGCGAGGTACCGTGCGAGGGCGAGCCCGCCGACATCGACACGCTGGAGGATCTCGAGCGATGGAACTGACGAACGATTTCGAAGTTGCGGTGCCGGTCGAGGAGGCCTGGGCCGTGCTCACCGACATCGAACGCATCGCGCCGTGCATGCCCGGGGCCGAGCTCCAGGAGGTCGAGGGCGACGAGTACCGCGGCATCGTCAAGGTCAAGGTCGGACCCATCACCGCCCAGTACAAGGGCAAGGCCACCTTCCAGGAGAAGGACGACACCAAGCACGTGGCGGTGCTCAAGGCCGACGGTCGCGACACCCGCGGCCAGGGCAACGCCAACGCCCTCATCACCGCGACCCTCGAGCCGGCAGGTGACGGCACCAAGGTCAGCGTCCACACCGATCTCACCGTCACCGGTAAGGTCGCCCAGTTCGGGCGCGGGGTCATGGCCGACGTGAGCGCCAAGCTGTTGGACCAGTTCGTTGAGAACCTCGAGACCACCGTCCTGGCCGGCGACACCGCCCCGTCCGGTGGCGGCACGTCGGGCGCAGGCGACGAGCACGTGGTCGAGGCCGCCGAGGAGGAGACCACCGGGGCCAGCGTCGGCACGCCGTCCGAGGACGGGGTGCGCCGCATCGACCAGGAGAGCGCCGCACCGGTCGATCTGATGAGCACCGCCGGGGCGCCGGTCGCCAAGCGGGTCGTGCCCGCGGTGGCCGCGCTGGTGATCCTGCTCATCCTGTGGCGGTGGCTCAACGACCGGTGACCACGGCTGATCACGACGCCGTCGAAGTCCTGCTCGGGCGGGTGCCCCGGGGGCTCTACGACGTGGTCGTCCGCGACGAAGCGGGCTCGCCGGTGGTGATCCGCAACGCGCCGCTGCTCGACGATGGCACCCCCATGCCGACCCGCTACTGGCTGGTCGGCGAGCGCGAGCGGGTGCTGGTCGGTCGCCTCGAAGCCGACGGTGGGGTGCGGCGCGCCGAAGCTGCGGTGGCACCCGACGAGCTGGCTGCCGCCCACCGGCGCTACGCCGTCGAGCGCGACGCCGCGCTCGGGGAGGGCCACGACGGCCCCCGCCCCTCCGGCGGGGTCGGCGGGACCCGCCGGGGCGTGAAGTGCCTGCACGCCCACTACGCCTGGTACCTGGCCGGCGGTGACGACCCGGTCGGTCGTTGGGTCGCGCACCAGCTGGCCGAGATCGATCCCGCGGACCCGGTCGGCGAGGTGCGACGGTGAGTCGCCCGGTCGGGGTCGTCGACTGCGGCACCAACAGCATCCGCCTGCTCGTCACCGACGGGTCGAACGACCTCGAACGGCGGGCCACCATCACCCGGCTCGGTGGCGGGGTCGACCGCACCGGTCGCCTCGACCCGGCCGGCATCGACCGCACCGTCGACGCGCTCGAGACCTACCGGACGCTGCTCGATCACCACGGGGTCGAGCCGGTGCGGGTGATCGCCACCTCGGCCTCGCGCGACGCCGCCAACCGCGACGAGTTCTTCGCCAGGGCCGAGACCGCCATCGGTGCGACCCCCGAGCTGCTCACCGGCGAGCAGGAGGCCGAGGCCGCGTTCGGCGGGGCCACCGCGGACCTCGACGCGTCCGATGGCCCGTTCTGTGTGATCGACCTCGGGGGCGGCTCCACCGAGTTCGCCATCGGCACCACCTCGCTCGACCAGGTCCTGTCGCTCGACATGGGGTCGGTGCGCTTCACCGAGCGCTACGTCGAGCACGACCCGCCCCGGCCCGAGGAGCTGGTGGCCTGCCTGTCGGTGGCCGAGGCCCACCTCACCGACGTGGTGCGCGAGATGCCCGACATCGCCGAGACCCGCACCTTCATCGGGGTCGCCGGCACCATCACCACCATGGCCGCGGTCGAGATCGGACTGCACACCTACGACCCCGAGCGCATCCACCGGTTCGAGCTCACCAGGTCGGCGGCCGAGGACGTGTACCGAACGCTGGTCACCGAGGCGTTCGACGACCGGGTCCACAACCCCGGGTTGCCGCGCGAACGGGCCGAGGTGATCGTCGGCGGCAGTGCGATCGTGGTGGCCATCATGCGCTACTTCGGCATCGATCCGCTGGTGGTGTCCGAGCGCGACCTGCTCGACGGGCTCGCGGCGGGCCTGCTGGTCGGTAATGTCGGATCCGATGCCCCATAGCGATCGAGTCCTCATGGGCCCCGGGCCCGGCAATCCCTACCCCGAAGTCGTCGAGGCGATGGTCCGGCCGGTGCTCGGCCACCTCGACCCCGAGTTCCTCGCCCTGCTGGACGAGACCAACGAGCGGCTGCGGCAGGTGTGGCGCACCTCCAACCCGCTCACCTTCCCGGTGAGTGGCACGGGGTCGGCGGGCATGGAGGCGGCGTTGGTGAACGTGGTCCGCGACGGCGACCCGGTCGTGGTGGGGGTCAACGGGGTGTTCGGCGAGCGGCTGTGCGACGTGGCCGCCCGCTGCGGCGCCGAGGTGATCCGGGTCGAGGCTCCGTGGGGACAGCCGATCGACCCTGCGGCCCTGCTCGAGGCCCACCCGGCGCCGGCGATCATCGCCGTGGTCCACGCCGAGACCTCCACCGGGGTCCGCAACGACGTGGCCCCGCTGGCCGAGCGGCCCGAGGACACGCTGCTGGTGGTCGACTGCGTGACCTCGCTCGGCGGCATCCCCGTCGAGATCGACCGGTGGCGGGCCGATCTCGCCTACGCCGGCACCCAGAAGTGCCTGGGCGTGCCCCCTGGGCTGGCCCCGCTCACCGTGTCGCCCGCCGGCATCGACCGGGTGGTCGAGCGTCCCCGGTCGTGGTACCTCGACCTCAACATGATCGCCCGCTACGTGGCCGGCGAGGGGGCCAGGGCCTACCACCACACCGCACCGATCTCGATGATCTATGCCCTCCACGCCGGGTTGGGGTGCCTGCTCGACGAGGGGCTCGAGGCGTCGTGGGCCCGCCACGCCGAGTGCGGCCAGGCGCTCCAGGACGGGCTCGAGGCCATGGGCCTGTCGCTGTTCGCGGCCGACGGTCACCGGTTGCCCGAGCTCACCACCGTGTGGGTCCCCGACGACCTGCCGGCGGGCCTCGACGAGGCCGAGATCCGCCGCCGGCTGCTTGACCGTCACGGGATCGAGATCGGCGGCGGGATCGGCGAGTTCGCGGGACGGGTGTGGCGGATCGGTCTCATGGGCCACACCGCCCGGCCCCGCAACGTCACCCTGCTGCTCGCGGCCCTGGACGAGATCCTGGGTCGATGAGCGCCCTGTTCGGCAGGCGCATCCTGCTGCGTCCGCTCACCCTCGGCGACTTCGAGCAGTGGCGCGAGGTGCGGCGCCACAACCACGAGTGGCTCACCAAGTGGGAACCCCAGCGCGTGCCCGGTCACCCCGACCCGATCGAGGACCGCGACGCCTTCGCCGTGCGCTGCAGCGCCCGCCAGCGCGAGCGCCAGCTCGGCACCGCGTATGGGTTCGCCATCTTCGTCGACGGGGCCTTCGCCGGCGAGATCAACGTGTCGTCGGTGCAGCGGGGCCCGTTCCAGAGCGCCTATGTGGGCTACTGGATCGACGAGCGTCACGCCGGGCACGGCTACATGCCCGAGGCGGTGGTGGCGATCATGCGGTACGCGTTCGAGGACCTGAAGCTGCACCGCCTCCAGATCTCGATCATCCCCCGCAACGTGGCCAGCCGTCGCGTCGTCGAGAAGCTCGACCTGCGGTGCGAGGGTCTCGCCCAGCGCTACCTGGAGATCAACGGGGTGTGGGAGGACCACCTCCGCTATGCCATCACCGCCGAGGAGTGGCAGGAGCGGGGCGAGTCCCTCGCCCGCGACTGGCTCGACTGACGGTGGTCGCCGCTCAGTCCTGATCGGGTGAGGTCGGCTCGGGTTCGCGGACCACGGCGGGGGAGTGGCGGAAGAACGTCTCGACGTCGCGCTCGTAGCGGAACTCGGAGCGGGGGCCGACCGTGTCGTGCAGCCGCATGCTCTCGGCGAAGGCCTTGACCGTGCCGGCGGTGGTGTACTCGTACTCGAAGCCCAGGTCCTTGAGCCGCTGGTTGTCGACGCCGCGGCCATAGCGCAGCAGCGACAGCAGCTCGTCGGGCAGGTCGATGCCGACCGGTCGCAGGGCCCGAGCCACGAGGCCGGTGCCCCACGGGCTGATGGGCACGGTGCGCTTGCCGCACAGCGCGACCACCTCGCTCCAGGGCATGACGCCGTCGCCGGCGACGTTGTACACGCCGCTGAGGTGGTGGCGGAGGGCGAACACGAGTGCCCGGATGACGTCGTGTTCGTGCACGAACTGAACGCGCGGGTCGAACCCGGCGATCTTGGGCACCAGCGGAAGTTGCAGGGCCCGGCTGATGGGGGTGACCAGCTCGTCGCCCAGCACCTTGCAGAACCGCAGGAGGGCGAGGTCGACGTGGGGGTTGTCGGCGGCGAAGTCGCGGACGTAGCCCTCGACCTCGTCGAGCGACTGCTGGATGGGGGTGGAGGGCGGGCCGTGCGGGGGTGTGTCCTCGCGGAACCAGGTGGGGTCCGACGACGAGGCGCCGTAGACCATGGTGGAGGACTTCACCACCAGGTTCCGCACGGTGGACGCGGGTGCGGAGGCGGCGGCCATGAGGTTCATGGTGCCGATGACGTTGATCTCGTGGATCTCGCGCTGGGGGAGCTGGCTGGCGTCGACCACGAGGTGGGTGTGGACGATGGTGTCGACCTGGGTGGCGCGCACCAGCCTCGACAGGATCGAGTAGCTGGCGTCGGCCCGCACGTACTCGGTGCGTTCGAGGGGGACCTTGGGAGGATCGACGCCGAGCCCGACGATGAGCTCCACGTCGGGGTCGCGTTCGAGGGCCTGGGCCACCCGGGCACCCCAGAACGTGCCGATGCCGGTGATGAGGACGCGGCGTCCCATCAGCGGGTGCCCCTCACCCGAACCAGATCGACTGGCGGGTGCTCAACATGTCGTAGAGCGCTGACTGGATCTGTTGGCGGATGGCCTCGGACTCCTCGAGGACCCGGCTGCGCGAGTAGCGGTCCTGGTCGGGGGCCACGTCGAAGGAGATCGGCTCGAGGACCCGGAGCCGGAACTTGGCGGGGAAGTAGCCGATGGTGCCGAGCACCGGGCCCAGCACCAGGTGGTTGGCGGTGACGGGCAGGTAGGGCAGGCCCAGGGCCCGGCCGAGGGAGGTGGAGCGGGCCACGATCGGCATCGACTCCTCGGCGCCCACCACCGCGATGGGCACGATCGGGACCCCGGCGCGCATGGCGATCTCGACGAACCCGCCGCGACCGAAGCGCCGGAGGCGGTAGCGGGTGCGGTAGGTCTTGGCCGGGCCCTTCTCGCCTTCGGGGAACACCAGCACGAGCTGGTTCTGCTCGCGCAGCAGCCGGTAGGCGTTGTCGGGGTGGGCGACCACGCCACCGAGGCGGGACCACAGCGTGCCGACGACGGGGAGGTTGCGGAACATGTGGTCGGCCAGGCCGTAGACGGGTCGACCGAGCTCGGATTCGATGCCGTGCATGATGACCGGGGCGTCGGAGGGGATCGCGCCGGCGTGGTTGGCCACCAGCAGGGCGCCGCCGGAGGTGGGGATGTTCTCGAGCCCCTCCCACTCGACCCGGAACCACTTGCGGTAGACCGGGTCGTAGACGCGGCGGGCCAGCTCGCGCCAGTGCTCGGAGCGGCCCCACTCGTCGACATCGCCGAGGCGGTCGGGGTCGGCGTCGGGGCGCGGGTCCTCGTCGGCCAGCGGCGGGAGCTGGACGAGGGCGGTGCTGGGCTCGCCGGTGGCGGTCTCGGGACGGGGGACCATCCCGCGATGGTACCGGGTGCGGTCCGGCACCCTCAGGCGAGGTCGTCGAGGTCGAGGTGGGCGCGACCGGCGTCGCAGTCGGCGAGCACGAGGCACCACCGGCACGCGGGGCCGGGCCGCAGCTGGGGCTCGACGGTGCCGTGGGCGAGGTTGACCAACCGCTCGACGCCGTCGGCGACGCGGGCCACGGTGGCGTCGAGGAGGCCGGTGGTGATCGCCTCGGTGCGGGGTGTGCCGGAGTCGAGGTAGTAGGTGGCGACGAGGCGGGGCGGCACGCCGAGGCGGATCGTCTCGAGGAGGGCGTAGAACCGCAGGTCGTCGAGGTGCACGGGGGCGAACCCGCCGGTCTTGAGGTCGATGAGGACCTTGCCGGCGGTGGTGCCCCGGGCCTGGCCGAGGCTGAGGTCGACCTTTCCCGAGAGCGCCAGACGGCCATCGAGGAGGTCGACCCGGGCGCGGGACTCGGTGACGGGACGCCACCGGGGCTGTAGGGGAGGGAAGCTCTCGAGGAACTTGGTGACCCGGTCGAGGGCCTCGCCTCGCAGCTCGGCCAGGTCGACCTCGCCGGCTCGCTGGAGGAACTCGGCCAGGGTGCCGCCGTCGTTGGTGAGGCGGGCCATCGACTCGTCGACCAGCTCGGTGGGGGTGGGCTGGCCCCGCCAGTGGACCGACAGCTCGATGGCCTTGTGGGCGACGGTGCCGCGGGCGGTGGGGACCGACCACTCGAACCCGGCATCGTCCTCGGCCAGCATCCGGACCTCGCAGCCGTGCACCGATCCCAGCTTGTGCTTGGACACGAAGAAGGGGTCGTCGGGGTCGAGGTCGCCGGCGAGGGGGGCGAGCTGGGATTCGAGCTCGGCCCGCAGCTCGTCGCGGAGGGTGGGGTCGAAGGTGGGTCGCTCGTCGGCGGTGGCGCCCAACAGGTCGAGGACCTGCTGCTGGGCGGGGTTGAGCGCTGGTGGGGCGAGCCCGTCGGTCGACACGGCCCCACGGTACCGGCCCTCGCCGACGGCGGACCGCCGGACGCTTCGGTGTCACACGGGGTGGGGAAGATGGTCGGGATGAAGGACACGACCTCACGTTCTGGCCAGGCTGGCTCCGCCGGCACCGCGGTGCGCTTCGCGGCCGCGGCCCGTGCCCTCGGCGAGGCGGCGAGGGCCAGGGCGCTCACGGTGCCGGCGTTTCGCAGCCCGCCCCGCCTCGGCGGGGTCGACCGCACCATCCGTCGTCGCCGCGACGGCGGCGCCACCATCGCCATCCACCTCAAGGACCGGCCGTGGCCGGCGGTGCTGGCCGACATGGTCGAGGGTGTGGTGGTGGCCAACGGGCTCGACGGCGCCGACGCCATGCGGGTGCGCACCGCCCTGTGGGCCGCGCTCGACGACGACCACGAGGCCGACGCTGCCTGACGATCGTGCTGCCCCCAACTGCTGTTGCTATCGGGGTCAGGCGAGCTTCTTGGACCGATCGTCGGCTGCGGTCTCTGCAGGGTGGTCCCCCCGACGGGCCCGCTTGCCGCGAGCGACCTCGGTGGCCAGCGCATCGAGGGGCTGGGCGAGCGATCCGAGCGGCTCGGCGAGCTGGGCCAGCCATGCGTTGGCAGCGTCGAGCCCGCCGTGGTCGATGGCGTAGTACCGGCGCGTTCCCTCGGCGCGAGCGGTGACGAGCCCTGCGTCGCGCAGCACCTTGAGGTGCTGGGAGACCGCAGGTTGTGAGATCGGCGCCTCGGCCTGGAGCGCGTCGACCAGCGTGCCGACGGTCTGCTCGCCGCCGGCGAGCAGCTCGAGGAGTCGTCGCCGGACCGGTTCGCCGAGCGCGTCGAAGACCACGCCGTCTAGTCCTCGGGCCCGGGCTCGGGTGCTGTGGTGTAGAAGGCGAGCGTGCGGGCCGCCGCTTCGTGGGCCGGGCCCGGCTCGTCACCGTCGCGGGCGGCGGCGTCGGCCCAGTCGGTCGCCGCGAGGCGCACGAACTCGATCCCGGCGGGCGAGAAGGTGAACGTCGCGGCCTCGTCCGGATCGACCCGGGCTCCGCTGTCGAGGTGGAGGCCGAGGCCCATGAACGCGAGGTCCCAACCGACACCGACCGCACCGGGACCGAACTGGTCCCACATGTCGGGATCGACGGGCGCCTCGTGGGTGAGGTCGAGCACGGTGCCGTCGGCAGATGGCGCCAGGGTGATGTCGAGCCACGACACCATCGGTCCGTACTCCCAGGTGACCGCGAGGTGCTCGGGCGCGTCGCAGCGTTCGATGATGCCGCCGGCGTTGCCCTCGAGCTGGTAGCGGCCGCCCACCCGGAGGTCGCCGCTGATCGGCATGAACCACCGAGGGATGCGCTCGGCATTGGTGAGCGCATCCCACAGGTCGGCCTGGTCGGTCGGGTAGGTGCGGCGGCCCACGACGATCTTGGTGGGTTCACCGCCGCGGGTGCCCGATCGGACCTCGCGGGTCACCAGGCCGATCGTTGCTGCGGGGTCGGTGATCATCTCGCCCTCCCTAAGATAAGTCATTACTTATGAAAGACGGTACTGGACGGCTGGTCCGTGCGCAATGGTCCCAACCCGGCAGCGGGTAGCGTGGCCCGACCGCCGGGCGAGTGGCGGAATCGGTAGACGCAGCTGGCTTAAACCCGGCAGGGCTCTCGAGCCCGTGGGGGTTCGAATCCCCCCTCGCCCACCTACTCAGGAGGTGCAGTGATGTCTGTCGCGTTCGTCCACGGGGGTCCCGGGGTCGAAGCTGGGTGAGCAACGAGGAGGACCAGCAGCAACGGCCGGCCTCACCGTGGATCGCGGTCCTGGTGATCCTGGTCGGCAGCTACGCCGCGGTGCTCAACATCACCGTGGTGGGCGTCGCCCTGCCCGACATCGCGTCGTCGTTCGGAGGAGCGGATGCGACCTTGTCGGTCGACTGGGTGGTCACCAGCTTCCTCACCGGTGTGGTGCTGATCCTGCCCCTCACCGGCTGGCTGGCCGACCTGCTGGGCCGGCGGATGATGTATGTCCTCAGCCTGGTCAGCTTCGGTGTCGGGGCCCTGGTGTGTGCGGTGGCACCCAACATGTTCGTGCTGGTGCTCGGTCGGCTGGTGCAGGGCCTGGGGGGTGGCGCGCTCATGCCGGTGGGCATGGCCATGGTCTATGACCTGTTCCCGCCCCACCGGCGGGGGACCGCCATGGGCATCTGGGGTGTCGGGATCATGGCGGCCCCGGCCGCTGGTCCGCCGCTGGGTGGCTGGATGGTGACCGCCTTCGGCTGGCGGTGGATCTTCGCGGTGTTCGTCGGGGTCGCCCTGCTGGCAGCGGCGCTGGCGACGCGGTGGCTGCCCGAGATCGGCCATCGCGAGCGGCGGCGTCTCGACCCGGTCGGCTGGTTGCTGATGGCGGTCGGGGTGGTGCTGCTGGTGGTCGGTTCGCGCGAGGCCTCGGGGTGGGGCTGGGGCTCACCGGTGACCTGGACCGTGGGGGTGCTGGCGCTGGCGAGCATCGTCGCCGTCATCTGGTGGTCGATGCGGCGCCGCGACCCGATCCTCGACCTGGCCATGTTCGGGGTGCCGACCTTCGCCTCGGCGATGCTGGTGGTGGCGCTGATGGCCATCGCCCAGTTCGCCCAGCTCACCTTCCTCCCCGTCGAGCTCCAGGTGGTCCGGGGCCTCGACGCCCAGCGGGTGGGGCTGCTGCTCGCCCCGGCGGCGGTCGGGGTGGCGGCGGTCATGCCGATCGGCGGGTGGCTGGCCGACCGCATCGGCTCGAAGGTGCCGGTCACCCTGGGCCTGACGATCATGGCGGCCAGCATGTGGAGGCTCGGCCACCTCGAGCCCGATGGGAGCGATCGTCAGGTGGTCGAGATCCTGCTGGTGATGGGCGTGGGGCTCGGTCTGGGGTTCATGCCGAGCACCCTGGCGGCGATGAACTCGCTGCCGTCGCGGTTCGTGGCCCAGGCCAGCGCGGTGAACAACCTCATCCGCCAGCTCGGCGGGGCGATCGGGGTGGCGGTGCTGAGCGCGGTCGTCGTGGCCTCGGTGGGCGAGGTGGCCCCCGAAGGGCTTCCTCCCGCCGAGACCCAGGCTGCCTACAACCGGGTGTTCCTCATCGCCTTCTGGTTCTCGGTCGTGGCCACGGTGGTGGCGGCGGTGCTCCTCCCGGGACGTCGCCGAGCCCTGGCCGACCAGCGGGCCCGGGCCGCGGAGAGCGTCGCCGCCGGTTCGCCTCGCGGGTGACCCCGATCAGACGCGATCGAGGGCGAGGACGGGGATGGTGCGGTCGGTGTTCTGCTCGTACTCGGCGAACTGGGGGAAGTCCGCCTTCTGCTTCTCCCACACCCGGTCGCGCTCGGCGCCGGTCAGCTCGGTGACCCGCACCGCCACGTCGGTCTCGTCGCCGATCTCGATGGTGGTCTCGGGGTTCGCCAGCAGGTTGTGGTACCAGTCGGGGTTGTCGGGTGCTCCGGCCTTGGAGGCGAAGATGTAGATGCGGTCGCCCTCGACCTGGCACATCAACGGGTTGATCCGTTCGGTGCCGGTCTTGGCGCCTCGGTGGTGCACCAGCACCATGGGTGCACCCTCGAAGGGGCCGCCGACCTTGCCGCCGTTCTCGCGGAACTCGGCGATGACCTTGGCGTTCCAGTCGTTCATCTCATCGACGGTGCTCATGGCGCCTCCCTGATCGATCCCGGGCCGGTGGCTGCGGGTCTGCTCTGGAGCGTATCGACGCCACCGCTTCGGTCCCCTCCTGGTCGCCGGAGACCTGGTGCCAGAGATCACAGCCGTGATGGGTCCGATCGGCCCTACCTCGCCTCTATCCTGGGTTCTGTACCGATACAGAACTCCTGGGCCACCCCCCTCGACCCAGATGGAGAACCACCATGCATCCTCCCGCCCTCCTCCCCGAGCTGGTCAGCCGACCCTCGTCC
>JBKGZW010000119.1:0-9365 GCA_046543225.1 Acidimicrobiales bacterium | reverse complement strand
GGGTGGATGCGTTGCGGGTGGTGGCCATGGCTGTGGGGTTCCTCCGAAGCAGAGCGGACACGGACGGCCTGCGGCCGGTGGCCGGGGCCTCGGGCCGCAGCGTAGCGGCCGCGGGATGGATCGCTCCCCGTGCGAGGCACCGGTGGCCGGTGCGACGAGATCAGTCCATGGCGCCGATGTCGACCTGGTAGGCCTGGTAGAGCAGATCGGAGCCGGCGAAGCGGTGGCGGGCCAACCGGGACAGCACCTGCAGGATCGCCTCGCGAGCGTCGGAGACCTCATCGGGGGTCCGCGGCGGGGTCGACGCGGTCAACCTCTCGAGCGCCCGCTCGATCTCGCGGTGATCGGAGCGGAGCTTGGACACGTCGTTGGCCAGGCGGGGCGCCGCCGCCTCGATCTCGGAGAACAGGCCTTCGGCGCCTTCGGTGTCGTCGATGTGGTGCTCGAACATCGACGCGAGCTCGGTGGCGGCATTGGTCACCCCCGCCCACCACAGGTCGAGCCGGCCAGGGAACGGGGCAGCGGCAGCCGATGCCAGGTGCTCCTCGGCCGATCGCAACCGTTCTCGCCGCGCTCGGACCTGGTCGGCGGTGCGCTGGTCGAGGGTTGCCGGTGGGATGGCTGCAGCATCGGACATGGGATCAGTCTCGCACCCGAGGCAGCGGTGGGGAAGGGGTGGTGGCTCAGGGTCCGAGCCCGAGCAGCTCGACCAGCTCCCGGTGGTGGTCGGGCCGGTGGCGGTGCAGGTCGTGGGTCGCGATGGTGCGTCCGGGCTCGAAGACGACGACCCTGTCGGCGAGTGCCGCGATGTCGGCGATGTCGTGGGTGACCACCAGTGCGGTGATGCCGGTCTCGCTCACCAGGTTCGAGACCAGCTCGCGCAACGACTCCCGTGTAGGTTGGTCGAGGGCGGTGAAGGGCTCGTCGAGCAAGAGGGTCCTGGGTTCGCCAGCCAGTGCACGGGCGAGGGCGATGCGCTGTTGCTCACCACCGGAGAGCCCGCTGGTCGACACGGTGGCGAGGTGAGAGGCGTGCACCCGGTCGAGCCATCGTCGGGCCCGCTCCCTGCGTGCGGCACGGGTGTCGTCGCCGGACACCGCGAGGGCGACGTTGTCGAGCGGGCTGCGGTGGGGGAGCAGCGCGGCCTGCTGGAAGACCATCCCCAGGTGCCGGTCCTGGGTGGGGACGTGGATCCGCTTCGCGGGATCGGCCACCGTGGTCCCTTGGAGGGCCAGGGTGCCCGCGGCCGGGCGCAGCAGCCCGGCGATCGTCGCCAGGGTCACGCTCTTGCCCGCGCCCGACGGGCCGAACAGGGCGGTGATCCCGGCGTCGGCGGTGAAGCGGGCGTGCACGGTGATGGGCCCGACCGTGGTCGTGCAGTCGACGGCGACGGCGGTCATGCCGGCCTCGTGGAGTACTGGGAGATGGCCAGCAGCACGACGATGGCGATCGCCGCCAGCACCAGCGATCCGGTCCGGGCCGTGGTCTGGTCGCCCACTTGGACGGCGTCGTACACGGCGATGGGGAGGGTCTGGGTCCGCTGCGGAATGTTGCCCGCAACCATGATCGTGGCACCGAAGTCGCCCAGGGCCCGGGCGAAGCCGAGCGCGATGCCCGCGGTCAACCCTCGCCGGGCGACCGGCAGCGTCACCAGGGTGGCCACCTTCCACTCGGGGTGTCCGGCGACCCTCGCTGCCGCCTCGAGCCGGGGGTCGACGTCTTCGATAGCGGCTCGGGAGGTGCGAACGACGAAGGGCAGCGCGGACACCGTTGCCGCCACGATCGCCGCGGCCTGGGTGAACACCAGTGGTGAGCCGAACACCTGCTCCCAGCCCCGACCGACCGGGCTGTTCACCCCGAGGGTGGTGAGCAGGTAGTAGCCGAGCACGGTCGGGGGCAGCACGATGGGGATGGTGACGACGGCTTCGAGCAGGCCCCGGCCCCGGAACCGGCCCTTGGCCAGGACATAGGCGAGCGCGACACCGATCACGGAGGCCAGCAGGGTGGCGGCGGTCGCCACCCGCAGCGACAGCCAGAGGGGGAACCAGTCCGCCATCACCGTTCGGGTTCGGCCGTGTCGGGCGCCACGAAGCCATAGGAGGCCATGGTCTCGCGTCCCTCCGACGTGTCGAGGTGTGCGGCAAAGGCCCGGGCGGCGTCGCCCTGCTCCCCGGTCGAGGTGACGACCAGGGCTTGGCGGAGCGGGTCGTGGAGGTCGTCGGGGACGAGGGTGTGGTCGGTCCCGTCGGCGATCACCAGCGAGAGGGCGATGATGCCGACGTTGGCGTTGCCGCTCTGGGCGACGCGGAACGTGTCGGAGATGTTCTCGCCATAGACCAACCGGTCGCGGAGCTCGTCGAGGATGCCCGCCGAGGCCAGGGCATCCTCGGCGGCGAGCCCGTAGGGTGCGTGGTCGGGGTTGGCGATGGCGATGCGGGAGTACCGGGGATCGGTGAGATCCTCGATGGTCTCGGGAAGCGGGGTCCCCGGCGGGGTCCAGAGGGCCAGGCGCCCGTAGGCATAGGTCGCCTTGGTGTCGGCCTGGCCCCGACCCGCGTCGATGACGGCGTCGACGAACTCGACGTTGGCCGAGGCGAACAGGTCGAAGGGGGCGCCGTTGATGATCTGTTCACGCAACAGGCCCGACGATCCGAACGAGAAGGTGACCTCGATGCCGGTCTCGTCGGTGAACGAGGCGCCGAGGTCCTCGAAGGCGAACCGCAGATCGCTCGCGGCGGCCACGGTGATCGTGGTGTCGGGCTGGGCATCGGTCTGCTGGGCCGTCCCGCACGAGGTCAGTATGGCGACCAGGAGCCCGAGCACCGGTCCGCTGGCGCGAGATGGCGCGTGGCGTCGGGTCACGTCGCCAGCGCGGTCCCGGTCCCGGCCAGGTCGTAGCCGCCGAGGGCGGCCACCTGCCGTGAGACCGTGGTGCTTCCCAGCAGTTCGACCATGGTGGACAGTGCGGCGGCTCCGGTGAAGCGTCGATCGATCCACAGCTCGGCGGTGTGCACCTCGATGGGCTCGAAGGCCAGGTCGAAGGCGCGGGCCGCCGCTTCCATCGTGATCCCCACCGTGGCGCCGTCCGGGACCCGCCGCAGCCGGCGGGCGACGTCGAGGTGACCCGACGCCACCGGTCCCGGTGGTGTGAGGTCGCTGCCGAGGGCGGTGAGGGCACGCATCAGCGCCTGCTGGGTACCGGCCGAGGTCTCGCGCTGGATCACGTCGGTGCCCCCGGCAGCGATCACCTCGAGCGACGGTGGGGCGTGTCGGCCCGCAAGGCCCACCTGCCATCGGGCGAGGTGGATCCGCTGGACGGCGACGGGTGGTTCCGGCAAGGTGCCGGCTGGCCCGTGGACGACCACGGCGTGGACCTGTCCCTCCGCCAGCGCCTCGAGGGCACGTCCCGTGGAACGGTGGACGACGATGACGCGGTGCGGACTCTCGTGCTCGACCACGGCGGCCAGCAAGCCGACCATCGGGTCGCACCCGGCGACCATCACCGCCTGGTCGACGCCGGGGTGCAGCCATTCGATCCTGTCGTCGGCGACGACGGCGTTGGCCAGATCCCAGCGCTCGAGATCGTCGCCGGCGTGGGCCAGACCGGCGGTGACCACCCGGTCGCCGACCACCGCGGCGCGAACCGGGCCGTTGACGGGCCGGCCGCCGTCGATGCTGGTCACCTCTTCACGGGTCGGACCCGAGCCGAACAACGACTCCACGCTGGCGCCCAGCGCCATCGCCAGCCCGAGCGCGGCGGCGACGTTGGGGGAGTGGCGCCCGGCCTCGATCGAGCTGACGAGCTGGCGGGTCACGCCCGCCCGTCGGGCCAGCTCCTGCTGGCTCCACCCCCGCTGGTCCCGTGCGGCCCGAATCCTGTCGCTCATCGCCAGGAAACTAGCAGCTCGAAGCTCGCCGCCGCGGCTCTCAGCGCTGATGCGAGGCCAGGTCGGCCAGGAACCGACGGGCCCAGTCCACCGCATCGTTGGCCAGGACCGCAGCCCGCATCGGCTCGAGCCGAGCGCGGGCCTCGGTCGGCTCCATGGCCACCGCCTGGGCGATGGCGGTCTTGAGCCCGTCGATGTCGTAGGGGTTGACCAACAGCGCGTCGCGGAGCTCGGTCGCCGCCCCCGCGAACTCCGACAGCACCAGCACGCCGGTCAGGTCATATCGCGAGGCCACGTACTCCTTCGCCACAAGGTTCATGCCGTCCCGGAACGGGGTCACCAACATCACGTCAGCGGCGCGGTACATGGCGATGAGCTCGGGGAAGTCGACGTTCTGGTGGATGTAGTGCACCACGGGGAACCCGACCCGCCCGTGGTCGCCGTTGATCTCCCCGACCAGGCGGTCGACCTCCTCGCGCAGGGCGATGTAGGCCTCGACGTCGTCGCGGCTGGGCTGGGCCACCTGCACCATGGTGACCTGGCTCGGATTGACGTCGCCGTCGTCGAGCAGCTCCTTGAGCGCACGCAGGCGCACGTCGATGCCCTTGGTGTAGTCGAGTCGGTCGACCCCCAGCAGCACGGTGTGGGGCGCACCGAGACGGGCGCGAAGGTCGCGGGCGTGGTCGGAGGTCTTGTCGGTTCGTGCGGCCTCGTCGTAGCGGGCGACGTCGATCCCGATGGGGAAGGCCTTGGTCTGCACGGTTCGGTCGCCGAGGTCGAGGCGACCGTCGCCGGCATCGGTGGCGAGCCCGAGTCGCTGGGCGAGCCGGTGGAAGTTGTCGGCCGCGTCGGGGGTCTGGAACCCGATGAGGTCGGCGCCGAGGACCCCGTTGGCGATCGTGTTGCGCCAGGGGAGGCCGACGAAGAGCTCGGGTGGAGGGAACGGGATGTGCAGGAAGAACCCGATGCGCAGGTCGGGGCGCATGTCGCGCAGCAGACCGGGCACGAGCTGGAGCTGGTAGTCGTGCACCCACACCGTGGCACCGGGACCGGCCACCTCGGCGGCCACCTCGCTGTAGCGACGGTTGATGCGTCGGTAGCCGTCCCACCAGTGCCGGTGGAACTCCGCCGGCACCGCCTTGTCGTGGTAGAGCGGCCACAAGGTGCCGTTCGACATGCCGTCGTAGAACAGCTCCTTTTCGTCCTGGTTCATGGCGAGCGGGTGCAGGTGCAATCCGTCGTCGACGAACGGGTCCTCGTCCGATGCCGACCCGGTCCAGCCGATCCAGGCCGCTTCGCCGTAGTCGACGATCGCCGGACGAACCGCCGACACCAGACCTCCGGGGCTGGTCTCCCAGTGCCCGTCGCCGCCACCCCCGCTGTCGTCGTCGTCGACCCAGCGCACGGGCAGACGGTTGGCAACGACAACGAAGCTCGGACCGGACTCGGGAGGATTCGCCATGTCGTTCAGTATGGAGTGCCGTCGTCGCGAGTCGCACGACCGGAGGCGACGCTCACGACCAGTGCGGCCGCTCCCGGGCACTCGTCAAGTAGGGTTGCCGGTGTGAACATCGTGAGCGAGGCGCTCGACCTCCCCCTCTGGAGAGGCCGCGCCCACGCGATCACGTTCTTCGCCGCCATCCCCGCCGGTCTGGTCCTCGTCGTGCTCGCCAACGGCGCCACGGCCCGGGTCGCAGCGGCCATCTACGCCG
Organism: Acidimicrobiales bacterium; assembly: GCA_046543225.1. Taxonomy (GTDB): domain Bacteria; phylum Actinomycetota; class Acidimicrobiia; order Acidimicrobiales; family SKKL01; genus SKKL01. Next base: position 3,766 of record JBKGZW010000119.1, on the reverse strand, counting down.
CGACCCTGCTCGCCGGCTTCGGCACCTCGGCCGCCTACCACCGGTTGGCCCGCACCCCCCGTGCCCGGCAGGTGATGCAACGGCTCGACCACTCGATGATCTTCCTGCTCATCACCGGCACCTACGTTCCCATCTGCCTGTTGGCGATGCCCCCGGAGTGGGGCATCCCCATGTTGACCGCCGTCGGTCTCGTCGCTCTGCTCGGGATCGTGTTGAAGCTGGTGGCGTTCCACCGGATCCGCTGGCTCGGGTTCGCGCTGTACCCGATCCTCGGGTGGAGCGCCCTGGCGGCCGCCCCGGTGCTGGTCCATCACCTCAGCCCGATCCAGCTCGCCCTCATCGTCGCCGGCGGGGTGATGTACACCGTCGGGTTCCCGGTGCTGATCACCAGGTGGCCCGATCCCTGGCCGCGCACCTTCGGCTACCACGAGGTCTGGCACACCTTCACGATCGTCGCGGCGGTGTTCCACTTCTCGGCGGTGGCCACCATCGTCATCTGAAGCGGTGGTGTCGGTGCAGAACCACGACCCCTCGGCGTCCGGTGACGAACTCGAGACAGGACGGTGGTGCTCGCTGCACCCGCGGGTCGTCACCCGCTGGCGCATCGACACGGTGGGCAACGGGCTGTTCGTCGCCGCGCCGCTGGCGGTGGCCGAGCTCATCGCCCGCAACGCCGGCTGGCTGGATGGGTGGCCGTTGCTGGTGGCACCGGCGGCCGTCCTGGCCCTGGCAGTCGTGGCCGGGCTGGTGTGGCCTCCCATCGTCTACCGCCACTGGTCGTACCGGCTCGCCGACGATGCGCTCGAGATCCGCCGCGGGGTCATCGTGCAGCGCCGTTCGGCCGTCCCGTACCGCCGGGTCCAGCAGGTCGATCTGTCGAAGGGGCCCATCGACCGACTTCTGGGGCTGGTGAGCGCCGACCTGACCACCGCCGCGGCCACCAGCGACGGCTCGGTGCCCGGCCTCGCACCCGGGGATGCGGAGGCGTTCCGTCAGCTGGTGCTCGAGCGCGCCGGACGCGATGACGCCGTCTGATCTGCCACCGCCGCCGCCGTCTGACCCGCGCCCTCCGGGGCCGCCACCGCCGCCGCCCTCACGGTCGGTGAGCGGCACCGGCGACTGGGGTCGGCCGCGACGCACGCATCCCATCAGCCCATGGCTCGACCTGTTCTCGTTCGGGCGGGGTGGCCTCGGCCTGATCCTGGTCGCGATCGCGCTGGGCCAGTTGCTGCTGCTGGCGCTGGCGGTCGCCTACAGCGTCGCGGCATCGCTGCTCGTCTGGTCCCGGCGCACCTGGAGCTTCGACGGTCAGACGATCACTCTCGACGACGGTGTGATCTCGCGCACCTACCGGCGGATCCCGGTGACCAGGGTCCAACACGTCGAGGTCAGCGAGCCGCTGCTGCACCGCATGGTGGGGTTCGCGGTGGTGCGCATCGAGACCGCGGGCGGTGCAGGCAGCGCCGAGGTGCGACTCGATGCGCTCGGCAAGGCCGAGGCCGTGGCCCTCCAACGGCACGTGGTGGCCGCACGTGCCCGGGCACTGGCCGAGGGGGCCCGCCCGCCCGACGTCGGCGCTGAAGGCCAGGGCGGCGAGGAGCCCGTCGGCCGCCGGGCCGAGGCGGAGACATCACCTCCACCACCGGAGGTCGAGGTCCTGCGCCTGTCGGTGTGGAAGGTGATGCTGGCGGGGGTCACGGGGTCGAACCTGCTGGTGGTGTTCGCGCTCATGGGAACGCTGGCCGACACCCTCAGCCGGCTGCCTCGCAACATGGCGGAGTCGGTCGAGGAGGAAGCGGGAACGCTGCTGGTCTCGCTCGGCTTCCTGGCCGGTGCCCTGGCGCTGGTGGTGGTCGCCGTGGTGGCCGCGGCACTCAGCTCCCTGGCCACCCACCACGACCTGACGGTGGTGCGAGCAGGTGATGAGCTACGGCTGCGTCGGGGTCTGTTCGAACGACGCGACGCGGTGGTTCCCCTGGCTCGGGTCCAGGCGGTGGCCATCCGCCAGAACCCCCTGCACCGGCTCTTGGGGTACGCATCGATCCAGATCCGCAGCGCGGGAACCGGCGCGGGAGCGGAGGCTCAGCTCTCGGTGCCGCTGGCCGATCGCAGCGAGATCGACCGGTTGCTGGCGGTGGGGATCGGTCGCACCGTGGACCGGGATCATCTGGCGGCCGCACCCCGAGCCGCACGCAGTCGCCGGATCGTGCGGCGCCTGGCGGTCGCCGCACTGCTCATCGTCGTCGTGGCGGCCCTCGGCCCCTCGCCGGCCACGGTGGTGATGGTGGGAGTCGCGGTGGTGGCGCTGTCGGTGGTGATGGGACTGGACGCGTACCGCAACCTCGGGCACCGACTCGACGGTGATCTGCTGGTCACCCGCTGGGGGTCGCTGCTGCGCCGGACCGTCGTGGTGGTGATCCCCCGCGTGCAGAGCACCCGGATCTCGGCCAGCCCGTTCCAGCGATGGCGGAACCTGGCCACGTTCCGAGCCGATCTGGCGGGCCGCGGCGTCACCCCCCTCGTGCTGGATCAGCGGGCCGACCGGTGCGCGTCGATCGAGGCCGAGATCCGCGAGCACAAGGTGGTCGAGGTCCCCGTGGTGACGGGGTCGGTGCAGCGATGACCGGTCACCGGGTGGGCTCAGCTGCTGGCGGCCGGGCCAGGGTGAGGATCGCCGCCGCGGCATAGGTGACCGCAGCGGTCACCAGGAACGGTGTGTGATAGCCGCCCGCCAGGTCCTCGAGCCAGCCGACGGCCAAGGGCCCCACCCCGCTCGCGGTCTGGGTCACGACCCCGACCAACCCGAAGATCGTTCCGAACGACACCAGGCCGAAGGTGTCACCCACCAGCAGCGACTGCATCATGTAGATGTTGCCGATGGTGAAGCCCACCACCAGCACCATGGCGTAGGTCACCACGGGGTGATCGACGAAGACGACGGTGGTGACCGCCGAGGCCTGGATGACCAGCAGCGACACGGCCAACAGGCGCTTGTCCCAGGCGTCGGCGAAGTGGCCGACGATCAGCCGGGCGACGATGCTGCCCAGCGCGGTCACCGACAGCGCGGCGGCTGCGGCGTTGGCCGAGTCGAACCGCTCGGTGAGGAACGAGATCTGGTGGATGACGAACCCGGTCTGGGCCATGAGCACCAGGCCGAACCCCACCAGGATCGCCCAGAAGGCGACGGTGCGGGCGGCCTGGCGCCGCGTCCACGGGCGCAGTTGGACCGTGTCACTCAGCGATGCCCCGCCGCCTACTGGTGCTGCGCCGTCGTCGGGGCGCAACCCCATCTGCGCTGGATCCCAGACCAGCACCAGCAGCACCATGGGCAGCGCCAGAGCCAGCACCACCAGCGCGAGCACCGGGCCGGCCCGTTGCAGCCCGCCCGACTCGACCAGCGCCGTGCCGATCGGGACCAGGACCACCCCGCCGACGGAGATCCCCGTTGCGGCGATGCTCATGGCCTTGGCCCGCCGGACGATGAACCACCGACTGACGATGGCGTTGACGGCGACGTTCGACGACATGCCGAACCCCACCGCCAAGACGGTGTAGAGCAGGAAGAGCTGCCAGGGCTCGGTGACCGAGCCCACCAGCGCCACCGAGCCGGCGAGCATCAGGACCCCCACCAGCTGGAGCCGGAGCGGCCCGTGGCGGTCGATGTGGGCACCGACCAAGGCCCCGGTGACGCCGCCGACGCTGAAGTACAGCCCGGTGGCGCCCGAGACCACCGCGTTGGACCAGCCGTGGGTCTCCCGTAGTGGTC
>JBKGZW010000118.1:0-9525 GCA_046543225.1 Acidimicrobiales bacterium | reverse complement strand
GCCGTCCGGGCCGGCAAGGAGGCGCTGTTCTGGCTGACCAAGGACGCGGTGGCGATCGCGACGAAGGGACACCTCGACAAGATCGGGGTGCCAGGAGCCCCCTCGATCACCGACCTGCACGACGAGTACGTGCAGCTGGGCGGGAGGTTCTACGCCTGTCCGGTCTGTGTGAAGCTGCGCGGCCTCGAGGACGCCGCCCTGGTCGACAACGCAGAGGTCAAGGGCGCGCCCGCGGTCTACGAGTTCACCGCCGGCGGGGCGCTGGTGTTCAACTACTGACCGGTGCGGCGTCCTCAGCCCGCCTTGACCGGAGCGTCGAAGGTCCCCGACAGCGACTTCTCGGTGTCGGCATAGGTGATCTCGCCGCAGAACCGATCGCCCACCGAGGTGATGGTGACGGTGCCCTCGGCCTCCATGTTGTTGCCGTACTGCCCCTCGGCGTCTTGGGCGGTGACGACGAAGGTGAGCTCGCCGAACTCCTCGGCGATGCCGACCTCCTCTCCGGCGGTGAGGGGTTCGAGGGCCTCGGGATCCTCGGCGTTGAACACGGTGACCGCCACCGTGAACAGTCTGCCGTCGTCGGGGATCTCGGGACCGGAGAACTGTGAGACGTCGTCGGGCTTCAGCTCGAAGTCGCTGAGATAGACGGTGTAGGCCCGACCGTCTTGCAGGGAGATCGCCACGGCGTGGGTGGTGGCGAAGTCCCCGTGAGGTGCCTCGCCGGATGCCGAGTTCCCCGCGCACTCACCCGCTCCGGCGCCGGCGTCGACCTGTTCGGCATCGTCGGAGTCGGTGTCGGCATCGACCTGTTCGGTGTCGATGCCATCTCCGTCCCCACCGCCGACGGCGTCGTCGCCGCCGTCGTCGCCGCAGGCGGTCACGGTGAGCGCCAGCGCGATGAGCAGTACGAGGAATCGACGGGCGTCGACGCGAGCGAGGCGAGTCATCGTGTTCCCTTCCGCCAGCGGCTCCATTGTCGAGCCGGTTCGGCTCGATCGTAGTGCGAGCGATCCGCGAGGTGAGCTAGAACGACATGGGAGGACGGGCGGGCGGCCGAGGAGTCGTCGCCGGTTTGGCGGGCTGGCCGTTCTCGTCGACCTCGACCGCAGGTGCTCGGAACTGTGAGTCGTAGAGCCGGAAGTAGGCACCGTGGGCCGCGACCAGCTCGTCGTGGGAGCCCTGTTCGACGATGCGGCCGTCCTCCATCATCAAGATGATGTCGGCGTCGCGGATCGTGGAGAGTCGGTGGGCGATGACGAAGCTCGTCCGTTGTGAGCGCAGCGCCGCCATGGCTTCTTGGATGAGCATCTCGGTGCGGGTGTCGACCGAGCTGGTCGCCTCGTCGAGGATCAGGATCGACGGGTCGTTGAGGAACGCCCTCGAGATCGTGAGGAGCTGCTTCTCGCCGGCGCTGAGGTTGCCACCGTCCTCGTCCACCACGGTCTGGTAGCCGGCGGGCAGCGTGTGCACGAACCGGTCGACGTAGGCCGCGGTCGCTGCTGCGATCACCTGCTCGTCGGTGGCGTCGAGATTGCCGTAGCGGATGTTGTCCCAGATGGTGCCCTCGAACAGCCAGGTGTCCTGCAGCACCATGCCGATCTTCTCGCGCAGCTGATCGCGCCGGAGCGCCCGGATGTCGATGCCGTCGAGGGTGATCGCCCCACCGTCGATCTCATAGAACCGCATGATGAGGTTGACCAGGGTGGTCTTGCCGGCACCGGTGGGACCGACGATGGCGATCGTCTGGCCGGGCTCGGCCACCAGCGACAGGTCCTCGATCAGTGGCTGTTCGGGGTCGTAGGAGAACGAGATCGCCTCGAAGGCGATCCGGCCCCGTGTGGTCTCCAGCGCCGGGGGATCGGTGGGTTCCTCGCTCTCCTCGTCGGCGTCGAGCAGCTCGAAGACCCGCTCGGCCGATGCCAGACCCGACTGGAACATGTTCATCATCCCCGCCAGGGCGCTGAGCGGCTGGGTGAAGAGCCGCGAGTACTGGATGAACGCCTGGAGCTCGCCGATGCTCATGGCCCCGGCGGTGATCCGGAGGCTGCCCAGCACGGCGACGACCAGATAGTTGAGGTTGCCGAGGAACATCATCGTCGGTTGGGTGACCCCCACCACGAACTGGGCCTTGTAGCTGGCCTCGTAGGTCGCGTCGTTCACCTCGGAGAACCGTCGTTCGACCTCCTGCTGGCGGCCGAAGACCTTCACCAGCGAGTGCCCGGTGAAGGCCTCCTCGACGATGGCGTTGAGCTCACCGGTGTGGCGCCACTGGGCCATGAACCGCACCCGTGCCCTTCCGGCGATGAACTTGACCAGCCGGATGGAGGTGGGGATCAGCACCACGGCGAAGATGGCGAGCAGCGGCGAGATCCACACCATCATCGCCACGACGCCGATCACCATCAGGATCTGGTTGAGCGCCTGGCTGACCGTCATCTGCAGACCCTGGGCGACGTTGTCGATGTCGTTGGTGACCCGGCTCAACAGGTCGCCTCGTGGTGTCTTGTCGATGTAGCTGAGCGGGAGCCGGTTGACCTTCTCCTCCACGGCGCTGCGCAACCTCGACATCGTGCGGTGCACGACACCGGCCATGAGGTAGGCCACCAACCACGAGAACAGCGCGCCGGTGACATAGACGCCGATCGCCACGCCGAGCACCCTGCGCAGGTCGGCGAAGTCGATGCCGTCGCCCGCGAACATGCCCTCGACGATGACGTCGGTGGCCTGGCCGAGCAGGCGGGGGCCGAGCACCGTGAACGACACGCTGATCGTGACCCCCACCAGCACGACGATCACCTTCGACCGCTCGGGACGCAGCAGCGCGAACAGGCGCCTGGCCGCACCGCGGGGGTCCTCGGGGGTCACCATCGGCGGGGCACTGGCGGTGAAGGGGCTGCGGGTGAGGGCCTGGTCCCGGGTGGAGACGCGCTCGCCGGACGATGGCTGCGGTGCGGTCGTGGTCACAGCACCTCCTCGACGCTGCGCTGGGACTCGACGATCTCGAGGTAGGTGGGGCAGGTGTCGAGCAACTCGTCGTGGATGCCGAGGCCGACCACCTCACCGCCTTCGAGCACCATGATCTGGTCGGCATCGATGATGGTCGACACCCGCTGGGCGACGATGACGAAGGTGGATCCGGACGTGTAGGGCACGAGCGCCGCCCGCAGACGGGCATCGGTGGCCAGGTCGAGCGCCGAGAACGAGTCGTCGAACAGGTAGATCTCGGGTCGGCGGATGAGAGCCCTGGCGATCGCCAACCGCTGGCGCTGACCACCGGAGACGTTGCTGCCGCCCTGGGAGATCTCGGCGTCGAGCCCCTCGGGCTTGGCGGCGACGAAGTCGGAGGCTTGGGCGACGGTGAGGGCCTCCCACATCTCGTCCTCGGTGGCGTCCTCCTTGCCGTATCGCAGGTTGTCGGCGATGGTGCCCGAGAAGAGGAACGGCTTCTGGGGCACCAGACCGATCCGCGACCACAGGTCGGCCAGTGCCAGCTCGCGCACGTCGACCCCGTCGACCAGCACCGAGCCTCCGGTCACGTCGTAGAGGCGGGGAACGAGGTTCAACAAGGTGGTCTTGCCCGAGCCGGTGCTGCCGATGATGGCGGTCGTCTGACCCGGACCGGCGGTGAGTGAGACGTTGGTGATCACCGGATCCTCGGCACCGGGGTAGCGAAAGGTCACGTCGCGCAGCTCGAGGGTGCCGGTGCGGGCCAGGCCGGTGACGGGTCGGGCGGGCGCCACCACCGATGACTCGGTGCCGAGCGCCTCCATGATCCGCCGACCCGACACCGCAGCGCGGGGCAACATCACGAACATGAAGCTGGCCATCATCACCGACATGAGGATGAGCACGATGTAGCCGAGGAAGGCGACCAACGAGCCCACGCTGGTCTGGCCGGCATCGATCCTCGACGCGCCGTACCAGATCACCGAGACGCTGGTGCCGTTCTGCACGAGCAGCACGAGCGGGAACATGACCGCCATCAGTCGACCGCTGCGCAGCGCGGTGGCGGTGAGGCCCTCGTTGGCCCGTGCGAACCGCTCACGCTCGGCCGGTTCACGTACGAAGGCCCGCACGACCCGGATGCCGGTGATCTGTTCCCGCAGCACGGTGTTCACGTCGTCGATGCGGTCCTGCATCGCGGTGAACACCGGATGGAGCTTGCTCATGAGCAGCCCGACGATCAGGGCCAGGACGGGGATCGCCACGACGAGCACCACCGACAGACCGATGTCTTCGCGCACGGCCATGAACGTGCCGAACACCATGGTGATGGGGGCGACGACGGCCATCATGCACGCCATCTGGACCATGACCTGGACCTGTTGCACGTCGTTGGTGATCCGGGTGATGAGGGTCGGTGGACCGAACCGGCCGACCTCCTGGGCGGAGAAGCCGGTGACCTGGTGGAACAGATCGGAGCGGATCTCGCGGCCGACGCCCATCGACGTGCGGGATGCGAAGTAGATGCCCGACACCATGCAGGCCGCCTGGGCCAGGGTGGCGCCGAGCATGATCGCCCCGATCGACCAGATGGCGCGGCGATCGCCGGTGACGACGCCTTCGTCGATGATCCGGGCGGTGATGCGGGGCAGGTAGAGGTTGAACACCGCCTGTCCGGTCTGGAACAGCAGCACCCCCACCAGCAGGTGACGGACGCGGGGGACGAAGGTGCGGAGCAGCTCGATCATGGGCGGGCACCCCGGACCCCGTCGAGGAGCAGGTCGACGATCTGTGCCGGTGGCATCGGGTGCTCGACCACCGCCGGGTGCGAGCAGCCCAAGGTGAGCGCCAGCAGGGCACGGGCGGCGTCGTCGGTCGATTGGCGCAGCTCGGCGGCCACCGGAGTGAACAGCGGCTCGAGCGCGCGGACCTGACGGGCGGCGGCGTGGTTGCTGGCCTGCCGGGGGCGGGTGGGATGGCCGGCCGGGCCGACGGCGACCAGCAGCTGCCAGATGTGGGCGATGTGGTCCTGAAGGATCCGGACCGCCTCGATCAGCCGGTCCTCGAGACCGAGGTCCGGGTCGATGGCGGCGAGGCGCTCGATGGCGGGTTCAGGGTCGAGCGCCGCTTCGACCGCGGCGGCGATGAGGGAGTCCTTGTCGTCGAAGACGCTGAACACGGTGCCCTCGGCCACGCCCGCGGCCTCGGCGATCTGTCGGCTCGTGACCGCGGGGCCGTGATGGCGAAGCAGCGGGATGGTGGCCGCGATGATCGCGGCCCGCCGTTCGGGTGGTGACAGTGGGGTGGCCCGACCGGGTCGCGCCCGGGAGGCCCCCCGCCCGGTGGTGCGGGTCGGCGACATCGGGCGAACACTAGATGATTGAGTGAGCACTCACTCAATTCGTGCGTCGCACCGGTGGTCCTGGTGGCCCTGTGGCCCGCCCCGCGTGGTCCGAGGTAGCGGTCAGATGGCGCGATCGGCGGCGTCCCAATAGGGATCCCGCAGGTCCCGCTTCTGGAGCTTGCCGGTCTCGGTCCGGGGGAAGTCGTCGACGAAGTCGATCGAACGGGGGCACTTGTAGCCCGCCAGGTGCTCGCGGCAGTGGGCCATCAGCTCGGCCGCCAGCTCGCCGGAGCCCGCCACGCCCTCAGCCGGCTGCACCACCGCCTTGACCTCTTCGCCGAACTCCTCGTTCGGCACCCCGAACACGCCGACGTCGCGCACCTTGGGGTGGTTCAACAGCTCGGCCTCGATCTCGGCGGGATAGATGTTGACACCGCCCGAGATGATCATGTCGATCTTGCGATCCGACAGGAACAGGTAGCCGTCCTCGTCGACGTAGCCGATGTCGCCGAAGGTGAACACCCCAGGTTCGAGATGAGACTCGGCGGTCTTCTCCGGGGCGTTGTGATACTCGAAGTCGGTGCCCATGAGGCTCTTGAAGTAGATCTGGCCCACCTCGTTGGGGCCGAGCCGGTTGCCCTCGTCGTCGAGGATGAGCAGCTCGCAGGTGGGCAGCGGCCTGCCCACGCTGCCCGGACGCTCCAGCCACTCCTCGGAGGTGATGGCGGTGCCGTTGCCCGCTCCCTCGCTGGCGCCGTAGTACTCGAAGATCACCGGCCCCCACCACTCGATCATCTGGCGCTTGACCTCCGGTGGGCACGGTGCCGCGGTGTGGAACACGTATTGGAGACTGGATCCGTCGAAGGCGTCCTTGGTCTCCTCGGGCAGCCGCAGCAGTCGCACGAACTGGGTGGGCACCGCGTAGCCGATCGAGATCGACTCCTCGTCGATGAGCTGCAGCGTCTCGGCGGGGTCGAACCTTCGGCGGATCACCAGCTTGTTGCCGACGTTGGCCGGCACCACCGACAACAGGTACGGACCGGCGTGGTACACGGGTGAGTTGACCAGGGCCGCGCCGTCGCGGGGCATCTGCAACAGCCCGGCGAACCCCTCGATGGCGAAGCTGATGGCGTCGAGCGGGCCGCCGATCTCGACCATCGACGACTTGACACCCTTGGGCCGTCCCGTGGTGCCCGAGGTGTAGAACATGACGAACCCTGCCGTCTGGTCGGCCGGCTCGTCGGCACTGGCGGCGGCGAGCATGTCCTCGTAGTCCGCGAACCCCTCGGGGGCGGGACCACCGAAGACCACCTTGGTCGTCACTGCCGGCACGCGCCCGGCCGCCTCGACCGCCAGGTCGGCGTTCTCATGATCGGCGAAGAGCGCGGTGGCCCCCGAGTCGTCGAGGATGTAGGCGACCTCGTCGGCGGTGAAGTGCCAGTTGATGGGCACGAAGGTGACGCCGGTGTGGGACAGCGCGCCGGTGATCTCGAAGAACTCGATCCGGTTGTTGGTGAGCACCCCGGCGACGTCACCCACCTTCATCCCTGCGTCTCGCACCGCGTGGACGAGCCGGTTGGTGCGCTCGTTCACCTCGGCGCAGGTGCGGCGGTTGAACTCGTCGACCATGGCGACCTCGTCGGGTCGCTCCTCGGCAGCGGTGCGTGTCAGCTCGGCCATGTCATGTTCTCCCCACGTGCGCTCGTGCCAGCGTAGGAGGAATGTCGTCGGACGTGCCTTGGGTCACTCCGGGGCGTTGCTGGTGAGCGCCTCGACGTGGGCGTCGACCGCCTCGGATCCCAACAGCGCGAATCGGATGCGGCGCACCGAGTTCAGGCCAGGCGCAGCCTCGATCACCGTGCGTGCCGCCACCTCGGCCGCGTCGCGCATGGGGTAGCCGAACGCGCCGGTGGAGATCGCGGGGAACGCCACCGACACGAGTCCGTAGTCGTCGGCGAGCTGGAGCGCCTGGCGGTAACAGGACCTCAGCAGCTCGTCGGCAGGCTCGTCGATCCCGTAGACCGGGCCGAGGCAGTGCAGCACGTGCGGGTTCGGGAGCCCGTGACCTCCGGTGATCACGCACTCGCCCGGCCGGATCGGGGCCAGGGGACGGCACTCCTCGGCCAGCTCCGGGCCAGCGGCTCGGTGGATCGCACCGGCAACGCCCCCGCCGGGCAGCAGCTCGGCGTTGGCCGCGTTGACGACCCCGTCGAAGCCGACCTGGTCGGCGATGTCCCCTTCGACCACCTCGATGGTGACCTCGCCCACGCTGCGTTCCATGGTGACGCACCTCCTCGCGACGCCTCGTGCTCCTGTATACCGATCTGTGGAGCGGTTGGCCCAGTCGGTAGCCTCCGGTCATCACTCCGAAAGCGAGGAACCCGTTGCGCTACGTCTACTCCTTCGACCACGAGCACGTGCGGCCGCCGATGGAGCTCAAGGACCTGCTCGGCGGCAAGGGCGCCAACCTCGCCGAGATGGTGTCGGTCCTGTCCCTTCCAGTTCCGACCGGGTTCACCATCAGCACCGACGCCTGCCGCCACTATCTCAGGGCCCAATCCTGGCCCGACGAGCTGGCCGGCGAGGTCGACGATGCCATCACCCAGCTCGAAGCCGAGGCCGGCCGCCGTCTCGGCGATCCCGACGACCCGCTGCTGGTCTCGGTCCGGTCGGGGTCCAAGTTCTCGATGCCGGGGATGATGGACACCGTGCTCGACCTCGGGCTCAACGACCGATCGGTCCAAGGGCTGGCCCGGGTCACCGGAGACCACCGGTTCGCGCTCGACTCCTACCGGCGGTTCATCCAGATGTTCGGCAAGGTCGTGCTCGGCGTCGCATCGGCCGCGCTCGACGAGCCCATGGAACGGGCCCGTGTCGCAGCAGGGGTCGAACACGACGCCGTCATCCCGGTCGAACAGCTGCAACAGGTGATCGACCAGCTTCGTCAGGCCATCGTCGACCACACCGGTGACTCCTTCCCCCAGGACCCCCGCGACCAGCTCCACCTGGCGATCGACGCGGTGTTCGAGTCGTGGAACTCGCCGCGGGCCCGCGCCTACCGCAACCGCGAGCACATCGACCACGATCTCGGCACCGCCGTCAACGTCCAGATGATGGTCTTCGGCAACCGCGACGAGCGATCGGCCACCGGTGTGGGGTTCACCCGCGACCCTGCCACCGGAGCCAGCGGGCTCTACGGCGACTTCCTCCTCCAGGCCCAGGGCGAGGACGTCGTAGCCGGCAGTCACCGCACCCAACCCCTGGCCGAGATGGGCGACGTGTTCCCCGAGATCCACGGCGAGCTCGTCGCCATCTTCTCGCGCCTCGAGGCTCACTACCGCGACATGCTCGACATCGAGTTCACCATCGATCAGGGCAAGTTGTGGATCCTGCAGACGCGGGTGGGCAAGCGCACCGGGGCAGCAGCGCTGCGCCTGGCCGTCGCGATGACCGACGACCCCGTCATCGCCCTCACCCGCGAAGAGGCGGTGCAACGCATCACCGCCGACCACCTCGACCAGGTGCTGCACCCCCAGTTCGACAAGTCGCACGCCCACGAGGTGCTCGTCACCGGGATGGGCGCGTCGCCGGGAGCAGCGGTCGGCAAGGTGTACTTCACCGCCGACGACGCCGTCGCCGCCCGCGAGCGCGACGAGGAGGTCATCCTCGTCCGGGTCGAGACCTCGCCCGACGACGTCCATGGCATGCAGGCCGCCGAAGGCATCCTCACCTCCCGCGGTGGTCTCGTCAGCCACGCCGCGGTGGTCGCTCGGGGATGGGGCAAACCGGCGGTGGTCGGCGCCGATGCGATCAAGGTCGGCGACGGGTCCTTCACCGTGGGTTCCACCACCGTGAACCAGGGCGACGTGATCTCCATCGACGGCACCACCGGTGAGGTGGCGGTGGGGGCGGTCCCGCTGACGGCGTCGGTGGTCCCCGACGAGCTCACCACCGTCCTCGGGTGGGCCGACGCGATCCGTGGTTCGCAGATGACGGTCCGCGCCAACGCCGACACCGCTCCCGACGCCGCCCAGGCCCGTGCCTACGGCGCCGAGGGGATCGGGCTGTGCCGCACCGAGCACATGTTCCTCGGCGACCGGCTGCCGGTGGTGCAGCGCATGATCCTGGCCTCGACCCCCGAGACCGAGCAGCACGCGCTCGACGAGCTGCTCGAGGTCCAGCGAGCCGACTTCGTCGAGGTGCTCGAAGCGATGGACGGGTTGCCCGTCACCGTCAGG
>JBKGZW010000117.1:0-9659 GCA_046543225.1 Acidimicrobiales bacterium | reverse complement strand
ACGCTCGGTTCGACCAGATGGACCAGCGGTTCGACCAGATCGACCCCCGGTTCGAGCAGATCGACGCTCGGTTCGACCAGATGGACCAGCGGTTCACCAAGCTCGTCGATCTCCGCGTCGAGACCGCTGAGTCTCGCCTCCGCGGTGAGATCCACACCTTGCGCGGCGACACCAACGCCGGACTGGCCGACCTCCGGACCGACATGGGGATCGGACTGGCCGACCTCCGCACCGAACTGCGCACGGGCCTCGCCGACCTTCGCACCGAACTGCACCGATCGCTGCGGATCAACCTGCTGGTCACCGTCGGCTTTCTCGGCACCCTCATCAGCCTGCTGGCTCTCGTCACCGGCCCTGCCTGAACCGGGTCAGTCGCGCGAACCACCGCACGCTCAGGCGTTGGCCACCTGGGCGCCGATGTGGTCGATCACCGGGCGGTGCAGGTCCTGGGGGCTGAAGAGGATGATCTCGGCATCCTCCTCGACCCGCACGGAGTGACCAGCGGGCCAGTGGAACACCTCGCCGCCGACGGCGTGTTCCTCGGTGCCGTCGGTGTAGGTGACCACCACGTCGCCGGCGATGACATAGCCCCAGTGGGGCGACTGGCACAGATCGCCGTCGAGCCCCTGCAAGAGGGGTGCGAGGTCGGTGCCGGCAGCCATGGTGAAGTACTCGGCGCCGATGGCGCCCGACGCCGTCCCGAAGTCGGGCAGCTGACGGGCGATGGCCCCGGGGGCGTCGACCCGGACCGGGATGTCGTTCTTGGACAGGTGCATGGACGTGTTCCTCCTGTTGTCGTCGATCTACTGGATGGGGTTCGAGTCAGAGCGTGCGCCCGCTGAAGGCCACGAGGCGCTCGAGCGGTGTGGCACCGGACGGCACCGTGGTCGGATTGGCGAACATGCCGTTCTCCCGCAGCTCGGGGGTGATGGCGCCCCCGGCGAAGGAGGCGACGGCCTCGACCACCTCGGTCGGCGGGTCGTAGTCCTGGCCGGTGGCGGTGGCCAGGTCCCAGCCGTGCACGAGGCCGTCGAAGGCCACGAGGCGGGCAAAGGTCTCCCCTGGCATCTCGCCGACCGGTGCGCTGATCGTGCGGTCCATGGCGCCAGGACTCCTCACGGCGTCGAACAGGTCGTCCATCGCCTTGCGGAACTCAGCGACCGGCACCTCGGTCGTCGCTGCTGGAGCGTCGATCGCCGGAGGCTCCTCGCCCCGGAACATGTAGGCGAACTGGCTACCGAGCACGACCATGTGGTCGATCACCTCGCTCACCGTGAACTCGGTGCAGGGTGTGGGGTCGCCGAGCTGGTCGGGACGAATCCCTTCGACGGTCGTGATGACCCTTGGCAGGATCTCCTCCAGTTGAGCGGTCGGCTCCATGAGCCCCCTCCTTCTCGTCGTCTGCTGTCGGAAGGAAGGCGCGACAACGCGTGTCACAATGCGACAATGGGCCCAGGTCGAGTCCGGAACTGTCTGCGGAGCGGCGGCCGGTCGCCCCGGCCCGCCCGGTGAACGAGACGGGCCCGGTCGCCGACGCCCGAGCCGCCGTCGACCGCGGCGAGTGGCTCGAGGCATTGCGCCTGCTCGACGCCGGCGGTGACTCAGCCGCGTCACCGGAGGCCATCGAGCTGCGAGCCACGGCCGCCTACGGTGCCGGCGACTTCGACGCCTGCATCCGGGCGTGGGAGGCGTTGCACGGCCTCCACGAAGCGGCCGGCGACCGCGCCGAGGCGGCTCGGTCAGCCGCCATGCTCGCCATGTACCTGATGATGGACACCGGCCTCATGGCGCCGGTGCGCGGCTGGCTCCGCCGTGCCGAACGCCTGCTCGAAGGCCACGACGAGGTGCCGGCGCACGCGTTCATCGCCATGACGAGGACCTACGAGCGGTTCATGTGCGGCGACATGGCAGCAGCCGAGGAACAGGCGGCCCTCGCGATCGAGCTCGGCGAGCGCTTGGGTGTCGTGCCCGCGGTGGTGATCGGTCGGGTCGCGATGGCCCGCGTCCGGATCTTCGACCGCCAGGTCGACGAGGGCCTCGAGCTGCTCGACGAGGTCTGCGCGCACCTGATGTCGGGCGAGGTCGATGCGCTCACGACCGGGATGATGTACTGCGAGCTGATCTGTGCCGCCCAGGGGCTCGGCCTGCTCGACCGCGCCACCGAGTGGACCGACGTCATGGAGCGCTGGCGCCACGGCGCCGCCTTCGGCGGGATCAACGGCCGGTGCCGGGTGCATCGAGCCGAACTGCTCCGCATGTCGGGACCGTGCGACGCCGCCGAGGCCGAGGCGCTCGGCGCCTGCGAGGAGCTGCGCCCGTGGATGCGACGGGAGTACGGCTGGCCACTCGTCGAGCTCGGCAACATCCGGCTGCGCAAGGGCGACCTCGACGGCGCCGAGGAGGCGTTCCTCGCCGCCCACGACCGGGCGTGGTCACCACAGCCCGGCCTGGCCCTGCTCCGCCTCGAACAGGGTGAGATCACCACCGCATCAGCACTGATCGCCGAAGCGATCGCCCATCCGGTCGACATCCCGTGGAAGGAGCGACCCCCCTTCGGCGACCTCCAGCTGGCACCGCTCCTCGACGCCCAGGTCGAGATCGCGGCCGCGGCCGGCGACGTCGACACCGCGCGCCAGGCAGCCGCCGCGCTCCAGCGGACCGCCGACTCGTACGCGAGCCGCGGCCTGGCCGCGTCGGCCTCGCTGGCCGCGGCCCGGGCCGCACTCGTCGGCGACGACCTCGACGACGCGGTCCACCGGGCATCGGAGGCGGTCGCGACCTGGACCGAGCTCGGAGCGCCGTTCGACGCCGCCGTGGCGCGCACCGTGTTGGCCGACGCGTGCCAGCGGTCCGGAAACGTCGAGTCGGCCACCATGCACCGCCGCACCGCCAGGGCAGCGTTCGAGTCGTTCGGTGCAGCCAGGCGCGTCGACCGACTCGACGACCTCCTCACCGCCGAACGACCGCCGACCCAGACCGACGGCGCCGATGCAGCCGGGGCGACGTTCCGGCTCGACGGCGACATGCGGACCGTCACCTTCGGCGGCCGGACCACCCTCGTTCGCGATCTCAAGGGGTTCCGGTATCTGGCGCGGATGCTCGCCGAGCCCGACCGCGAGTTCCACGTCCTCGACCTGGTCGCGGCAGAACAGGGCACCTCGACCGCGTCACAGCCGTCCGATGACGACGACCTGCGACCGAGCACCGGCGCCGGGCTCCCCGTGATCGACGACGAGGCGAGGGAGGCCTACCGGCGACGACTCGCCGAGGTCGATGAGGACATCGACGAGGCGCGGCGTCTCAACGACACCGGCCGGATCGCGCTCGCCGAACGCGACCGGGAGTTCCTCGTCGCCGAGCTGGCCGCCGCCGTCGGGCTCGGCGGGCGGGCCCGCACGGTCGGAGGCGACGCCGAACGTGCCCGCACCAGCGTGGCGCGCACGATCCGGTACTCGCTGAGACAGCTGGCCGAGCACCACCCCGATGCCGCCGACCACCTCGAACAGCGGGTCCGCACCGGCACGTACTGCTCCTACCGGTCCGACCCGGTCGCGAGGCTCACCTGGGAGCTGTGACCTCGCCGCTCCCCCGGCGAGCCCACGGGACAGGTGGCAGCATGGAGCGATGGCCGATCGCCTCGCCGGAACACGCGCACTCGTCACCTCCGCCGACACCTACATGGGCCCCGCCATCGTCGAGCTCTTCGAACAGGAAGGGGCCCACGTCACCGCCGACACCACCGACCTCACCCCTCCCGCCGCTGCCGCCGAGGCCGTGGGCTCGGCAGGAGACATCGACGTCCTGGTCGCCAACCTCGCGACCCCACCGCGACCGTCACCAGCCACCGACATCGCCGACGACGACTGGAGCGCCCTGTTCGACCAGCTCGTCCATCCCCTCATGCGCTTGATCCGAGCCGTGCTCCCGCCCATGATCGAGCGCGGGTCGGGCAAGATCGTCGCCATCACCAGCGCCGCACCACTGCGCGGGATCCCGGGGGCGAGCGCCTACACCGCGGCCCGTGGCGCCCAGAAC
Organism: Acidimicrobiales bacterium; assembly: GCA_046543225.1. Taxonomy (GTDB): domain Bacteria; phylum Actinomycetota; class Acidimicrobiia; order Acidimicrobiales; family SKKL01; genus SKKL01. Next base: position 5,624 of record JBKGZW010000117.1, on the reverse strand, counting down.
GCCTTCGTGCGCAGCGTCGGCCTCGAGGTGGCCCGCCACGGTGTGCAGGTCAACGCCGTGGCGCAGAACTACGTGAAGAACAACGTGTACTACTCCGAGGAGATGCTCGCCGACACCGACCTGGTCGCACGCATGGAGCGCGCCGTGCCCGCCGGCCGGTTGGCCGAGAGCTGGGAATCCGCCGAGCTGGCCCTGTTCCTCGCCTCGGACCGCAGCGACTTCATCGTCGGCCAGGTCATCCCGTTCTCGGGCGGGTGGACCACCACGATGTAGGAGAACGGGACACAGCGGCTGCAGGCACACGCAGTGCCTCCGACGCGGTCAGACGTGGGCCGTGGCCAGGATCAGGGGATAGGTCCCGTCGCCCCGCTCGATCTCGTAGCACCGGGACACGCTCACCTCCGAGAAACCCGCCCGCTCGAGCCACGCGGTCAAGTCGGCCGGCGCAAAGCCGTGGTGGCCGTGGAACCCCTCGCCATGGAACGAACCGTCCTCCTCCTCGAGGTCGACCACGCACAGGTACCCACCTTCGGCGAGCAAGGTGGCGAAGGCGTCGAGCACCGGTTCGAGCGGGGTGATGTGGTGCAGCACCATCACCGTGACGATGAGATCGAAGCGCTCGCCGGGCGGCGCACCCCCCGACAGGTCGAGCTCGACCACCCGGGCGTCGCGAAGCAGACCGGCGTCGACCTTCCGCTCCATCTGCTCGCGCATCCCTGCCGAGGTGTCGGCGAGGGTCACCGGCCCGACCGAGTCCTGCAGAGCCTCGGTCACCAGACCGGTGCCGGCTCCGTACTCGAGCATCCGCATCGACGGGTCGAGGGGCACCGCGGCCCGGATGGCGTCGGCCACGACCCGCGCCCGCTCGACCTTGGCCGGATCGTCGTCCCAGGTCGCGGCCCGCTCGTCGAAGTCGCTGCTCATCGAGCAACACCTGCTCGATCGCGGCGGCGGTGGACGTCGTCGGTCGAGAGAGGCATCCCCGCACCTTAACCGTTGCTCCTCACGAGCGGGCACTCCGTCGTGGCAGGGTCGCCAGGGTGGTGGCGAGACGCTCGATGGCGCAACGCAGATCGGCGGGCGAGGCGTAGAGCGACAGACGCAGGCGGTCGGTGGCCAGGTTCGGCACCGCGGCCACCAGGGGGCCGGGGATGACCGCAACCCCGTCGCGGAGCGCTGCGTGGCTCGCCTCGGTGGCGTCGACACCGGGAAGCCGGACCCACAGGTTCGGCCCGCCCTGGGGTGGCACCCATTCGGCGGTGGGGATCATCTCGGTCAGTGCGGCAGCGGCCGCATCCAGCGAGGCCCGGAGCTCGTCGTTGCGCACGGCGCGGACCTCGTCGTGGTGGCCGAGGAGGTGGGCGGCGACGACTTGGGTGGGGGCCGCGCTCCCGAGGTCGTGCATCACCCGGCGGTCGACGAGCCGGTCGATGAAGGCGGGCTCGGCACGGATCCAGCCGATCCGCATGCCACCCCAGTAGAGCTTGGAGAGCGACCCGACGGTCACGACCCGAGCACCACCGTCGAGACCGGCCAGCGGGGGTGGGGCCGGGCCGCCGTGGTCGAGGTCGACCAGGGCGCAGTCGTCGACCAGGGTCAGGTCGGCCGCCTCGGCCACCTCGAGGATCGCCCGGCGGCGATCGAGGGGCATGACCACACCGGTGGGGTTGTGGAAGGTCGGCACCAGGAACGCGGCGGCGATCCGGTCGACCCGGGCGGCGGCGACGAGCGCGGCGGGCTCGGCCCCGTGGTGGTCCATCGACAGCGGGTGCACCCGGGCTACCGACCGCAGGGCGATGTCGATCAGCCCGGGGTATGCGAGCTCCTCGACCGCCATGGCCGTTCCGGTGCGGACCAGGGCGGCGGCGATCAGCGAGTGGGCCTGCTGGGCGCCGTTGGTGACGAGGATCTGCTCGGTGCTGGTGGGCAGCCCTCGCCGGGTCACGGTCTCGGCGATGGCATGACGCAGCTCGGGGTGACCGGCGGCGTGATAGCCGTGCCCCGCGGTCAGCTCGGCCGGGTCGATGCCGATCGAGGCGGGGTCGGCGAACCCACGGGCGACGATCGGTGCCGCGGTCGGGGCGGTGATGGTGAGGTCGATGGTCGAGGACCCGAGGTTGCGCAGCAGGCTCGCGGTGGCGTTGTCGGCTCGGTGGGCGCCGGCGGCCGACGCCGATCTGGCGGTGACCCGGGTGGCCGAGCCCTGGCGGGCGTCGAGGAGGCCTTCGGCGCGCAGCTGGGTGTAGGCGGCGGTGACGGTGTTGCGGCTCACCGCCAACGCCTCGGCCAGGCGGCGTTCGGGTGGGAGCACGCTTCCGCCGGGCAGGTGGCCGTGTTCGACCAGGCGGCTGAGGCCGTCGGCGATGCGCCGGTAGAGCGGTCCCTCGGTGGGTTCCCACCAGCGCAGCCGGGCGGCGATCTCCTCGGGGGTCATCTCGGCGAACGGTCCAATCTCGCTCGGATTGGCACTTCTCATCGAGTGCCAATCCTGGGAGGCTACCCCGCATGGACTCCACCGAGGTCTCCCACCTGTTGCACACCGTCGCCGACTCCTCGGCCGCCTACCTCGCCGACCTCGACACCCGTCCGGTCCCCGCCGAGCTCACCGTGGCCGAGGTGCGCGACCGCCTCGACGCACCCCTGGCCGAGGTGGGAGTCGACGCCGCCGACATCGTCCGCGAGCTGGCGACGCTGGGCGAGGTGGCGACGACGGCGTCGGCCGGACCCCGCAACTTCGGGTTCGTCATCGGGGGCACGCTCCCCGCGGCGCTCGGCGCCGAGCTGCTCAGCGTCGCCTGGGACCAGAACGCGGCGATGGCGGTGATGAGCCCGTTGGCGTCGGTGGCCGAGGAGGTGGCGGGCCGGTGGATCATCGAGCTGCTCGGGCTGCCGGCCAGCTCGGCGATCGGGTTCGTCACCGGCGGACAGTCGGCCAACACCACCTGCCTGGCGGTCGCTCGCCACCACGTCCTGGCCGAGCACGGGTGGGACGTCGAACAACAGGGGTTGCACAACGCCCCCGAGGTCACCGTCATCGTCGGCCGCCAGCGCCATGCGACCATCGACCAGGCCCTGCGGGTGAACGGGTTCGGTGCACCGACGATCGTCATCGAGGCAGACGACCAGGGGCGGATGCACCCCGACGAGCTGGCGCGGGTCGCCGGGTCGATCGACGGGCCGGCGATCATCTGCGTCCAGGCCGGCAACGTGGTGACCGGGGCGTTCGACCCCATCGAGGAGATCGTCCCCATCGCCCGCGAGCTGGGCGCCTGGGTGCACGTGGACGGCGCCTTCGGTGGGTGGGCGGCCGCCTCGCCGCCGTATGAGCACCTCACGGCGGGGATGGACGGCGCCGACTCGTGGGCAGTGGACGGCCACAAGATGCTCAACGTCCCCTACGACTGCGGGTACGCGGTCACCGCCCATCCCGAGTCGCATCGGGCGACCTGTTCGAGCACGGCCTCCTACTACGTGCTCGACGGCGAGGACCAGCCCCGCGACGGGATGAGCTGGGTGCTCGACGCGTCTCGGAGGGCCCGTGGCGTGTCGACCTACGCTGCGCTGCGGTCGCTGGGCCGCAGCGGTGTCGGCGAGCTCATCGACCGCTGCTGCACCAACGCCCGCCTCTTCGCGGAACTGGCGTCACAGGAGGCCGGGATCGAGGTGCTCAACGACGTGGTGTTCAACCAGGTCGTGCTCCGCTTCCACGATGACGACGAGCACACCAAGGCGGTCATCGCCGCGATCCAGCGCGAAGGCACCTTCTGGGCCGGAGGCGCGACCTGGAACGGCCAGGAGGTCATGCGGGTGTCGGTCGCCAACTGGGCGACGACGGCCTCCGACATCGAACGATCGGCCGGGGCGATGCTGGATGCACACCGGACCCTGTGAGCGACGGTTCAGGCACCGTCGGTCCGAGGTCGCGACCGCCTCGGTAGCGTGATCGGGGCCGAGCCACACCACCCGTTGGAGGCCACCATGTCGCTCACCCTCGCCAAGGGCCCACTCGCCACCTCGGGTCCGATGACGACCAACTACGAGATCTCCGGCCCCGCCCATCGGCTCCTCCTCGACGAGTTCCCGCGCCGGGTCCGGGCCACCTTCGCCGGCGCGACCGTCCTCGACACCACCCGGGGACAGCTCCTGCACGAGAGCAATCTGTTGCCGGTGCTCTACGTCCCCGACGCCGACGTGCGCGTCGATCTGCTCGAACCCACCGACCACACCACCCACTGCCCGTTCAAGGGCGACGCGTCCTACTGGAGCATCCGCGTCGGTGACCAGGTGTCGGAGAACGCCGCCTGGGCCTACCCCCACCCCCTGGAGGATGCCGAGTGGCTCGCCGGGCTCCTCGCCTTCTACTGGGGCGGCCTCGATGCCTGGTTCGACGAGGACGAGCGAGTCGAGGCGCATCTGCGTGACCCGTTCCACCGCGTCGACGTGCGGCGCAGCAGCCGCCGGGTGGTGGTGCGGGTGAACGAGACGGTCGTGGCCGAGTCATCCCGCCCCATGCTGTTGAGCGAGACCGGTCTGCCCAACCGCTACTACCTCCCGCCCGCCGACGTGCGCACCGACCTGCTGCGCCCGTCGCCGACGGTCACCCGCTGCCCCTACAAGGGTGAGGCCTCGTACTGGTCCTTCGCCGACGGGCCGACGGAGGTGCACGACGTGGCCTGGGCCTACCACCATCCGCTCGACGACGCCGCCCGCGTCGATGGTCACCGCTGCTTCGCCAGTGGTGACCACGTCACCGTCGAGGTCGACGGCGCCGCCGTCGCGTGACCGCCGAACCAGCTTTTGCCTTCGAGGGCGTCGAGGTGGTGATCGATGACCGGACCGTCCTCGCCGGCATCGACACCGAGATCGCCGGCACGGGCATCACCGTCGTCACGGGACCCTCGGGTTCGGGCAAGTCCACCTTCGCCCGTCTCTGCAACCGCCTCATCGACCCCACCGCCGGACGGGTCCGGTTCCGAGGCGTGCCCCTGCCCGATCTCGACGTCCTCGACCTTCGGCGCCGGGTCGGGTTCGTCTTCCAGCGAGCCACCACCTTCCCCGGCACCGTGGCCGACAACCTCGCCGCCACCGACGTCGAGGATCGCGACCGCTGGCGGGAACTGCTCGACCAGGTCGACCTCGACCCCGACACGGTCCTCGACCAGGACGCCGCCAGCCTCTCGGGCGGGGAGGCGCAACGGGTCTGTGTGGTGCGGGCCCTGCTGCTCGACCCCGAGGTGCTGGTCGCCGACGAACCCACGTCCGCGGTCGACCACACCACCACCCGCCGGATCGAGCACCTCGCCCGCGACCTCGCCGACGATGGCGTGCCCATCATGTGGATCACCCACGACGATGCCCAGGCCCGCCGCCTCGCCGACCACTGCTTGTCGTTGCGCGACGGCACGCTCGACACCAGCCCCGAGGACGGCTCGTGAACGGCGACATCTCCAACCTCGGCGTCGCCCTCGCCGCGCTGCTCGTCGCGGTCGCGGTCGCCGTGTCGATCTGGCGGCGACTGGGACTGACCGTCCCGCTGATCGTCGCCTCGGCCCGGGCCCTCGGCCAGCTCGCCATCATGGGGCTCGTGCTGGCGGTGCTCATCGCACCCGACCAGCCCCTGGTGC
>JBKGZW010000116.1:0-9684 GCA_046543225.1 Acidimicrobiales bacterium | reverse complement strand
CATCACGATCATGATCTTGCAGCGAGGATCGCCGGCGCCGGAGATGTAGTACTTCTCGCCGTTGATGACCCACTCGTCGCCGTCGAGGACCGCCGAGGTGGCAACGTTGCGGGCATCGGAGGACGCCTGGTCGGGCTCGGTCATGGCGAACGCCGAGCGGATCTCGCCGTTGAGCAGCGGCTCGAGCCACTGCTTCTTCTGCTCAGGGGTGCCGACCCGCTCGAGCACCTCCATGTTGCCGGTATCGGGGGCCGAGCAGTTGAGGCATTCCGACGCCAGCGGGTTCTTGCCCAGCTCGACGGCGATGTAGGCGTAGTCGAGGTTCTTGAGACCCTGGCCGGTCTCGGCGTCGGGGAGGAAGAAGTTCCACAGGCCGTTGGCCTTGGCCTTGGCCTTCACCCCGTCGAGCAGCTCGAGCTGTCCGGGCGCGTAGCTCCAGCGATCCTCACGGTCGGCGCCGAGCCGGTGGTACTCCTCGGTGATCGGTTCGACCTCTTCGGCGATGAAGGTCTTGACCGCGTCGAGCAGCGGCCGGGCCTGCTCGGACATGGCCAGGTTGTAGAGCTCGCCGCCGAAGTCGTCGGTGTTCAACGGGTTCGCGGGCATGTGGTCCCCTTCGCGTCTCGGTGGTTGTCCCCACTCGCATCATGCCCGAATTCGCTGGCGAAGCCCCAACGCGAGGGTGACCATGTTCGACATGGCGTCGTTTCTGATGGTGCGTCGTGCCCGCCGGCGGTCCGCGCCGGTGGGGGTTCCACCAGCTCACTGACCACTGGGCCCGCCGCCTGGTCGAATCCGCCGGGGTGCAGCCCGGTGATCTGGTCCTCGACATCGGTGCAGGCACCGGTGCGATCACCGCGCCCTTGGTGGCGACTGGCGCGCGGGTCGTGGCCATCGAGCTTCATCCCGACCGCATCGCAACCCTTCGGCGTCGATTCGACGTCGATTCGACGCGGATCGTGCGGGCCGACGCGGCCGACCTGCGCCTACCGAGGCGGCCGTTCACGGTCGTGGCCAACCCACCCTGGGCGATCACCACGCCGATCCTGCGACGGCTGCTGTCGCCCGGGAGCAACCTGGTTCGGGCCGACCTCGTGATCGCCCGCGACGCCGCACTGCGCTGGGCCGCCGGGCAGGCGCCCGGCGTCGGGCGGTGGATCCACCACTACCGGCTCAGCGTCGGGCCGACACTGCCTCGCAGAGCGTTTCGTCCGCCACCTCCGACCGCGGCGGCGATCCTCACGATCCAGCGACGCTGACCGCCACCGAGGCAGACAGGCGGTGCCAGCTCAGCGAGGAGCGGAATCGGGCGGGGGCCGGCGGGGCGGATGGTCGGCAGCGCCCCGGGACTCGGACACCACCCGCTGGGGCGCCTCGGCGCTCCGAGGCTGGGTCGGCTGTTCGACCCGGGTTCGCTCGACGACGTGGGTGCGGTTCGAGCCGCTACCCGTGGTGAGCGCCCAGAGCAGGGCCCCCAAGGCAACGGTGATTCCGACGATCATGAAGATCGCCCCAGCCGCCTTGAGGTCGATCCCGCTCACGGTGGCGGTGACGGCGAAGTACAGGATCGCCCCCACGGTGGCGAGGAACGCTCCGGTGGTCATGCCACTGATGGCTCGTTGATCCATCTTGGGCTCCTACCCACCGAGCGGCTGCAATCAAACGTCGACCGCTCGCCGAACGCAGCGGTGAGCGCCACCGGCGGCTCTAGGCACCCTCGAGCTCGGCGAGGAACTTGCGGGGATCGTGGCTGGCCACCTCGGCACCGGTGGCGACCGCCCGGGCCATCCAGCGCTGGAGCAACGCGTTGCACGGGGTCGCCACGCCGTGGAGACGGCCGAGGAGCACGATCTCACCGTTGAGGTAGTCGGTCTCCACACTCCCCTGCCCTCGGGCCAGGCTCTGCCAGGTCGAACCACCGGGGCGGGACTCGACATCGCCGATGGCGCCGATCTGGAGGATGTCACCGCGGCGCTCGCGATCCTGCTCGCCCGACACCACCTCGATGCCTGCCGCCTCGAACACGGTGCGGGCTTCGCGTCGCGCCGTCGACCCGATGGGCGCCGCCTCCTCGTCGCGACCGAACAGCGCCTGCACCGAGTTCCCCAGGTTCATGATCAGCTTCCGGTGCTTCCACGCCATGATGTCGCCGCGAGACTCCGAGACCATGGCCGACGACGAGATCGCGTCGGCCACCCACCTGGCCGTGTCATCGACACCGGAGGGGTAGCGGCCCAGATCGAGGATGGCCGCCACCGGATGGGCCCACGCCTGGACCACCCCGGGCTCCAGATGCCCGGTCGGCGCCATCACCGTCACCCCGTAGACGTGCTCGAAGAACCGCAACGCCTCACGCTCGTTCACCACCCCGTTCTGCAGGCAGACGACCGCGATCGACGGCGGCGCCGCGTCGCGCAGCTCGCGCAGGGCGGGCACGGTGTCCTGGCTCTTCATCCCCAACATCACGACCTCGTCGCCACGCCAGTCGACCTCGGCCGGCGAACCCACCGCTGGGACCTCGACGGTGACCGGGCCTCCGGGCGAGTCGATCCGCAGGCCGTTCGCCTTGACGGCATCGAGGTGTGCGCCTCGGGCGATGAGGGCCACCTCGTGGCCGTGCTCGGCCAAACGACCACCGACGACCCCGCCCACCGCACCTGCCCCGTACATGACGAACCGCATGGGTCGAGTGTGTCACGGCTTCCTGCAAGAATCCTGGCCATGCCGATGTATGGACAGATCCTGCGCTCCGCCGAGAAGTGGCAGGAGCAGTTCGAGGCTCAACATCTCGATGCGGTTCCCACGCGCCAACTCGTCGTGCTCGCCTGCATGGATGCCCGCCTCGACCTGTTCCGGTTCCTCGGGCTCGAGATCGGCCACTCCCACATCCTCCGCAACGCCGGCGGGCGAGCGAGCGACGACGCCCTCCGGTCGATGATCGTGTCGGCCGAGGTGCTCGGCACCCGCGAGGTGGTGATCATCCACCACACCCGCTGTGGCATGCACGGGGTGACCAACGAGGCGCTGCGCGAGCGGGTCCGGCAGTCTTCGGGACATGACCCGGTCGACATCGACTTCCTCCCCTTCGACGACGAAGCGGCGTCGGTGCGCGAGGATGTGGCGCGGGTGAGGAACTGCCCCTACTTCCCCGACCCGATGACGGTGTGGGGCTGCATCTACGACGTCGACACCGGCGAGCTGCGGGTGACCGTCAAGCCCGACGACGAGGTCTGACCTGGCCGCTACTCCGTCCAGGCCTTGATCTTCTCGATCAGCCCGAGTGGGTCGTCGCCCGCCGGCTGCACGCGAAGCTGGGTGACCCCCGAGTCGACGTAGGCCTGCACCCGGTCGCGCACGAACCCCTCGTCGCCGGCCATGACGGTGGCCTTGAGGTACTCCTCGGGGATGGCGGCCGCAGCCTCGTCCTTCTTGCCCGACAGGAACAGGTCCTGGATCTCGGCGGCCTCGGCCTCATAGCCGTACTGGCGGAAGGTGTTGTTGTAGAAGTTGCGGTCGCGAGAACCCATCCCGCCGATGTAGAGCGCCAGACCCGGCCGTGCCCGGTCGCGCAGCTTCTGGGCGGTGTCCTCGTCACAGATCGCCACGGTGCCACCCACCGCGACCTCGAGCGGCGGCAGTGACCGATCGCGCCTGGCCAACCCTGCGTCGATGTGGGGACCCCACACCTCGCGTGCCTTGTCGGGGTGGTAGATGGTCGGGAGCCACCCGTCGGCGATCTCGGCGGTCATGGCCACGTTCTTCGGGCCAAGGCTGGCGAGGTAGATGGGGATCGAGTCGCGCACCGGGTGGTTGATGAGCTTGAGCGGCTTGCCGAGACCGGTGCCCTGGTCGGGTGGCAACGGCAGCTCGTAGACCTCGCCGTGGTGCTCGACCACCTCGCGACGCCACACCTTGCGGCAGATCTCGATCACATCCCGGGTGGCGGCGAGGGGCTTGGTGTAGGGCACCCCGTGCCAGCCCTCGATGACCTGGGGGCCCGACGCCCCGAGTCCCAGCACGAACCGACCGCCCGACACGGCGTCGAGCCCGGCCGCGGTCATGCCGATGAGGGTCGGACTGCGCGAGTAGAGCGGCATGATGCCCGACGCCAGCTCGACCGTCTCGGTCTTGGCGGCCAGGTAGCCGAGGATGCTGACCAGGTCGAAGCTGTAGAGCTCGGCGGCCCACAGCATGTCGACCCCTGCCCGCTCCAGGTCGGCAGCACGATCGCCCGCCGCCTTCGGATCCCCCGTGTAGCTGACCCCCATCCCGATCTTCATGCCCCGAGCCTGGCACAGTCCGGCCACGGCGCGCCGGTCCGGGAACCAGACAGCGGTGACCGTCGTCCCAACTGCACCAACTCGACCAAGGAGGCGGGCTCGTGCGCTCGATGAACGCTCGGCAGGACCAGCCAACCCGATCGACAGGACGGGCCACGAGAGTGACAGCAGCGCTCTTCGCCCTGGCGCTCCTCGTCGCCGGATGCACCACCGGCGATGACGACTCGATGGACTCCGCAGATGCCCCCACCGCCGACGACGGCGCCGGCGAACAGGAACCGACGGGCGAGGCGCCGGGCAAGGCGGGCGGCGATGACGGCGCCGAAGCCCCGGCCGACGACGCCGACCGCGACGAGCAGCAGGGTGGCGGGGACGCCTCCGATCCCGCCACCGCGGCGGCACCGGTGGTGCTCCCATCGACCGAGCTCGGGCGTTCGATCATCTACACCGCCAACGTCGACATCGAGGTCGACGACGTCAGCGGCGCCAGCCGCCAGGCCCAGCAAGCGGTGGCTGCAGCGGGTGGTCTGGTGTTCTCCCAGAACACCACCAGCGACCCCCGGCCACGCACGACCCTGGTGTTCAAGGTGCCCCCGGAGAGCTTCGACGACGCGATGGAGCGGCTCGAGGGCATCGGCACCATGGTGAACCAGGACATCAGCGCCGACGACGTCACCGACCGGGTCGTCGACCTCGAGAGCCGGATCCGCACCGCCGAGGTGAGCGTCGAACGCCTCCGCAGCCTGCTCGAACAGGCCGAGACCATCGAAGCGGTCGCCTCGATCGAGTCCCAGCTGCTCGAGCGCGAGACCAACCTCGAGCAGCTGCGCGGGCAGCTGCGCACCGTGCAGTCCCAGGTGAGCCTGGCGACCATCACGGTGACGATCACCGAAGAGGGCGCCCAGCCCGAGATCGACGTCGCCACCACCGCCTACGCCGGCGACGACCAGGGCGACCGCTGCCCCGGCGAGCCGCGGCTCGAGACCGAGGAGGACGAGTCGGTGATCGTGTGCGTCGCCATCGACAACACCGGCAACGTCGACCTCGCCGACATCGAGGTCCGCGACCTGGGCCTGGATCTGCGTCGCGAGGACTTCGCCCTGATCGACTTCGGCGACGGCGACGTGCTCGCACCTGAGGAGACCGTGATCGCCTGGGCCCGCTTCGACGCATCGCCCGGCGACGACCCCCGACCCGATGTCACCACGGTGCCTGTCGACGGTGACGGGGAACCGATCCGCCAGTCCACGATGGTCCACGACGAGCCACTCACCCTCGAGGTCGCCGAGGACGACTCGCTCCCCGGACTGGGCGACTCGCTCGGCTACGGGCTGACCGCGCTGCAGCAGGTGTTCGGCGTGGTGCTCGTCGTCGCCGGTGCCGCTGCCCCGTTCGTGGTGATCGCTGCCATCCCCGCGGGGATCTACCTCTGGTGGCGCCGGCGTGACCAGGCCGAGGTCGGCGACGAGCAGCCGGCAACGACCTCGCCGACCGACTGAACGCTGACCGTCTCAGGCACGCTCGCCACGCCGCCGGGAGCGGGTGAGGATCCGCCGTGGCCGCTGCGCCAACGCGTCGGCCCACCACAGCGAGGGCCTCGCCTGCGACCTGGCGAGTGAGTCGGGGGTGATCAACAGGTTCGCCGCGATGGCGGCCGCGGAGCCGACACCGGGCGTCAGCGAGCAGCGGCGGCGGAGGTAGCGGATCCAGCCGTCGGGTGGAGGCCCTCCCCCGACGGGGAGCTCGGCCCGGCCCTCGATCCCGTCCAGCCATCGTCGTTCGGGCGTCGGTGGCGCCACGGGCCGACGTGGCCGACTCGCGCGGCCCGCCACGGGCTCGGTCCCTCCGCACAGCACCTCGACGCCGAAGCGGGCCTCGGCGATCGCGGGACTGTCCGCCGCCAGCTCCCGGGCACGCTCCCAGCTCGCCCCCGCCACGATGACGAGCAGGTGGGCGTCGACGGTGGATCGCAGGCTGAGCCAGTAGTCCTTGGCGCCGTGCAGCGCCGTGTGGGCCAGCGCCGCGTCTGGATCGAGGGTGGCGACGGTCGTTCCCCCGACATCCACGGTCGCCGCGTCGCCCGTGACGGCGTCGGCCGACAGGCCGGGCAGGTGGCCGGGGGTGAGCCGCCAGTGCAGATCGGCGTGGGTGCCCTGCCGGGAGTAGCTGCGCTCGTAGGCGCTCCAGCGGAGAAAGCGGCTGCGCTGATCGTCGCCGAGCGGCGGGCAGGTGCGCGCGTTCGCCCGGTAGCCAGCGGTGGCCAGGACCTGGTCGGCTGCCAGCAGGTCGGCCGGTCGCACCAGCAGGTCGACGTCGACACCGTGGCGCTCCGCCGGCTCACGGCCGGTCTGGGCCCCCAAGGCGACCCCCTTGACCACCAGGACCGGGATCCCGGCCCGGTCGAACAGCTCGACCAGTTGCCTGGTGGTGACCACGGCGCGAAGGCCACCCAGGGTCTCGTAGCGCGCCAGGTCGGCGACCACCCCGGCGGTCTCCTCGTCGGCGGACCCGAGCACGCGAGCAGCGGCCAACACCGGAGCGGCGACCCCCTGGCGCGCCGCGCGCCGGACGACCCCGAGCGACACCGGCTGCTGGGATCCGGACGGGTCGAGACCGAGGCCGACGCGGAGCGCGTCGAGCAGGTGACGGGTCTCGGCGCTCAACGGCGAGGGCCACTTCTGCGAGCCCGTGCCCCTCATGGTCTCTGCCCGGTGGTCGGCATCGGGCCGAAGCGTAGGGCATCATCTCGGAGTGCTGATCCCGACCACGGCCCCCGAGACCGGCTCCGAAGCCGGCAACGCACCATGACGACCTCGTCACCGGAGCTCCCCGACGAGGTGTTGGGCGCCACGATCCGGTACGCACCGATCGACCCGCCTTCACCCGACGCCGTCGCCATCGGATCCCAGGCGTGGGCGTCCCCCGACACGGTCTGGGCCGAGCTGCTCGACCTGCGGGTGATGATCCGCGGCACCCACGAGGTCGTCGTCGAGATCCCCGACGGCGCGGATCGCTCGCTGGTCGCGCCGCTCCTCTACGGCTGGGCGACGAGGATCCTGATGCTGCACGCCGGCACCTTCAACCTGCACGGATCGCTGGTTCGGATCGGCGACGAGCACGTCGTGATCGGTGGCCACAGCGGCGCCGGCAAGAGCACCACGGTGGCCACCCTCGCCCATGAGCGGGGCGCGACCCTGCTCATCGACGACGTCGTCCACGTCGACCTGGTCGACGGCCGTCCCACGGCCCGCCCCTTTCCCCGGCCGGTTCACCTCAGCCACGAGGCGGTGGCCCGGCTCGGCATCGACGACCCGGGCGAACAGCTGGGCGAGGGTCCGCTCAGCAAGTTCGCGGTCGACCTGGCCGAAGCGGGCGGCCCGGTGCCCATCGACCGGCTCGTGACCCTGATCTGCCACGACCCGCACCCGAGCGACGAGTGGCCGAACCCGATCGTCCCCGAGGTGGCCCCCACCGCCGAGTCGCCCGTCGTCGTCCGCGACATCACCGGCGGCGAGCGGCTCCGATGGGTGGTCCGGTTGGCCAACAACTCCGGGCTCTCGTCGTTCGGTCCCCGATCGGGTGCGTTCTTCCAGTGGTCGACCTCGGTGGCATCGGCGCTTCCCACGATGGAGATCGCCCGCCTGGGTGGTGCCGACACCCTCGACGAGGTGTGCGACCTGGTCACCGCCGGCCACACCGGAGCGGTCGGATAGGCTCCACGCCGTGTCAGACGCCGAACCCACCTACCAGCGGGCGCCGAGCGCGGCCAGTGCCGAGGTCGACGGTGAGACCGTGGTGCTGTCGCCGTCGGACATGCGCTACCACTCGCTGAACGTCACCGCCGCCGCGATCTGGGACGCGTTGGCCGAGCCCAAGACCACCGATCAGGTGGTGACCGCGCTGCTCGAGCAGTTCGAGGTGGACCAGGACACCTGCCGCAGCGAGGTCGAGGCCTGCCTCGCCCAGCTCACCGACATCGGCGCGGTCACCCCGCAGTAGCGGCCGCGAGGGTGGCCTCCTCGTCGAGGGTCACCACCTTCTCGTCGGGATCGGCGGCCGCGAACAGCGACAGCTCCGGACGACCGGCGGCGAGGGCGGCGGCGAAGCGGGGGTCGCGTGCCGGCACTCGGCGGCGACGGTGGTAGTAGCCGGCGAAGGAGCCGGCTCGGAGCGAGAACACCAGGAACAGCCGGTCGCGACCGGTCGGGCGGGTGGCGCGGTGCAGTCCGGTCGAGTCGCTGATGAAGGTGGTGCCGGCAGGACCGGTGATGGATCGTCGCTCGACCAGACCCAGCGCGTCGAGCGCCGACTCGGACGCGGTGCCGTCGTCGGCGTGGCGCAGCTCGTGGGTGCGCAGGGCGCCGGGACGGTGGCTGCCGACCACGTACTGCATCGGCGCGGCGCTGGCGTCGACGTCGGTGAGGTAGAGGTGCAGGCGCAGCCCGCCGACGCCGTCGTAGTCCCAGTGGAAGTTGCGGGCGAGGTTCGGGGCGAGGGTCTCGTCCTCGGGCGCCGCGGCGCACGACCAGTAGATCTGGGGTGGCTGGACGACCGGGACGAGCCCGAAGTAGGCCCGGGCCAGGTCCCAGAGCCGGTCGTCGGCCAGGATCCGCTGCACCTCGGGACGCGCCCAGGCGAAGGTGCCGTCCAAGAACACGGCGCTGGCGTCGCCGGCCAGGTCTCGATAGGTGCCCGGCTGCATCGCGCCGGAGGCGAGCCGGCCACGGGCCGGGGCCCGCTCGGCGAAGTCGACCAGGCTCGCCACCTCGTCGGGCGCCAGGACCGGTTCGAGCATCGCCACACCGTCGCGCCGCAGGTCGGTCAGCGAGCGGGCGCCGGCCTCGTCGAGGCGCGGCCGATCGAGCGGCGAGAGGCGGTCGGGGGAGCCGGGAGCCTTCGCCAGGAGCCGTCGGGCGGCGACACTCGACCAGCCGGCGGTGAGCCGGTGGGCGCGCCGCATGGCGATGTAGGTCTCGCCGGTCGAGGGACGTCCTCGGTGCCAGCCGCGCAGATCCCGAGCCGTGGCGGCGGCGAGCTCGACGTATCGGCGTGGGTGGGCCATGGCGCTCCTCGGGTGTGGCTCGAACAAGACCGTGACAGGCGGCACGGATGAGGGTAGTGTGAGCGCCGATCATCCTGACGAAGGAGTGCCACTCGATGCCGAACGCCACGAAGCGGACCTGGGTCCGGCCCAGCATCACCCCGCTCACCAACCCCGACAGCCGCTCCGACGCCCCCGACGTCGCCGCCCGCAACGGCATCTCGGGCGAGCCCACCAACGGCACCATCGTTCAGTGATGTCGATGACACACGCACCCAAGCGGACCTGGACCCGGCCCAGCGTCACCTCGCTCACCAACCCCGACAGCCGCTCCGACGCCCCCGACGTCGCCGCCCGCAACGG
>JBKGZW010000115.1:0-9866 GCA_046543225.1 Acidimicrobiales bacterium | reverse complement strand
TGCAGCCGTCGGTGCAGGCGGTGCGGTGGCGCGGTCCCGACGCCACCGACAGCCCCGAGTCGGTGCGGGTGTCGGATCGGACCCAGACCTCGGGTGGCTACGAAGGGCTGTTCCTGGTGCCGGTCGATGCGCTGCCGGAGCGGTGGCGTCCCGCGCCGGCACCGGACTGAGCGCTCACAGCTGGGTGCGCACCACCTTGCCCAGCGCGGTGGTGGGCAACCGCTCCACCAGCTCGAGCGCCTGCGGGGCAGCGAAGGCGGGCAGCTGGTCCTTCACCGTCGAGCGCAGCTGGTCGAGCGTCGGAGGGCGGTGACGATCGGCGGGGACCACGACGGCCACCACCCGCTGGCCCCACTCGGGATCGGCCCGGCCGATGACCGCGACCTCGGCGACGAGAGGATGGCCGGCGAGCACCGCCTCGACGGTGGTCGGCCACACGTTCTCACCGCCGGTGATGATGAGGTCGCCGGCCCGCCCGTGCACGGTCAGCTCGCCGGTGTCGGGATCGATCTCTCCCCGGTCGCCGGTGGCCAGCCAGCCCTCGGAGTCGGTCGGTACCGTGCCGTCGCGGTAGGCCCGCAGCAACATCGGTCCCCGCAGGTGGATCTCACCGTCGACGATCCGCACCTCGACGCCGTCGAGCGGATGGCCGTCGTAGACCACGCCGCTGCCGGTCTCGGTCATGCCGTAGGTGGCCACCGTGTTGGGGGGACGGTCGGCCGGGGGTGCCGAGCCGCCCAGGACGATGCAGGCGAAGCGCGACGGGTCGATCCGCGCCAGCGCGGTGGCCACCAGCGACACGTGGGTGGCGCCGCGCTCGGCGGCCGCCGTCACCGCCTCGGCGTCGAAGCCCGGGTGCACCTCGAGCGGGGTGCCGGTGAGCAGCGCCCGGGTCACCACTGACAGCCCACCGACATGGGACAGGGGCAGACAGGCCAGCCACCGGTGCCGGTCCGGGTCCACACCGAGGCGCGCGGTGGTCGCTCTCGCTGACGCGGCGACTGCGTCATGGGTCAGGACCACCCCCTTCTGGGCGCCGGTCGTGCCGCTGGTGGCCACCACCAGAGCGTCGCCCTCCTGCACCGGCCTTCCGTCGGTCGTGCGGGTGCGGCCACCGTCGGGGGTGTCGACCACCGTTGGGGCCATCGCGTCGAGCAGCCGGTCGCGGGCGGGCCCCGGCAGGCGGGGATCGACCGGAAGCACGGCATCGCCGTCGTCCCACGCCCGTCGCAGCCGGTCGACCCACACCGGCCCGGCCGGTCCGATCAACGCCACGAGCTCGTGCACGAACGCAGCGTAGAGGTTGGTCCCGCATCTTCTGCTGGACGACACTTCACGGCGTGCCCGAGACCGCCATCTGCCCCCTGACGCCGCGCCGATGAACCCCTGGATCCTCGGGGCCCGCCCCAGAACCCTGCCCGCTGCGGTCGTCCCGGTCGCGGTCGGCACCGCCGCCGCCGTCGGTGAGGCGCCCGTCGTGGCCTGGCGGGCCGGCGCCGCGCTGGTCGTGGCGCTGGCCCTGCAAGTGGGCGTGAACTACGCCAACGACTACAGCGACGGCGCGCGGGGCACCGACGCCGACGGCGCCAGGGTGGGCCCGATGCGCCTGGTGGGCTCGGGGCTGAAGCCGGCCTCGGCGGTCAAGCGGGCCGCGCTGGCGAGCCTCGGGGTGGCCGCCCTGGCCGGGCTGGGGTTGGCCGTGGCCGTCGGCTGGGAGCTGCTGGCGGTGGGGGCGCTGGCGATCGCCGCCGCCTGGCTCTACACCGGTGGCCCTCGTCCCTACGGCTACGCCGGGTTCGGCGAGCTGTTCGTGTTCGTGTTCTTCGGGTTGGTCGCCACCGTCGGCTCCACCTACGTGCACACCGGTAGCGTCACCGGGCTGTCGGTGGCGGTCGCGGTGCCGGTCGGGCTCCTGTCGACGGCCTTGCTGGTCGTCAACAACCTGCGCGACATCCCCGGTGACACGGCATCGGGCAAGCGCACGCTGGCGGTCCGCCTCGGCGACGGGCGCACACGTGTGCTCTACACCCTGTTGATGGCGGCACCGTTCGTGATGGTGCCGCCCATCGCCGCCTTCGGCCGCATCGGTGCCGTCGCCGCGCTGGTGGGGATCCCCTTCGGCCGCCGACCGGTGCTGTCGGTCCTCGAGGGAGCGACCGGGCAGGCGCTGATCCCCGTGCTGGGGGCGACGGGACGGGTCCAGCTCATCGTCGGGGCCGCGCTGTCCGCAGGGCTCTGGTACAGCGCCTGATCACCGTCGGTGTCGCTCCAGCCACCTGCGCACGGTGACGAGGAAGCGCTCGGGTCGTTCGAGGTGGGCGGTGTGGCCGGCTCCCGCGATCGTCTCGAAGGTCGCCGACGCGCCGATCGAGGCCGCGAGGCGCTCGCCGAGGGCGACGAACTTGGCGTCGTCGGCCCCCGCCACCACCAGCACCGGCATGGTCAGCTCGTCCAGGCGGTCCCAGGTCGGCACCTGACTGCCGGTGCCGGCCATTCGCAGCGACGAGGCCAGACCCGCCGCGGTGTTCTCGACGCGTTCGTCCCGGCAGGCGACGTCGGCTCCCAGGCCCGAGAAGATCGGCAACGACAACCACTCGCCGACGAACGCCTCGACCCCGATCTCCTCGATGCGACGGGCCCTGGCCTCGTCGTCGGCGAGCCGGGCGGCGCGCTCGCCGGGGTCCTCGATGCCCGCGGTGGCGCCGACCAGGATCAGGCCGTCGACGACGTCGGGCCGTTCCAGCGCGGTGTGGAGCGCGAAGCGCCCACCCATCGAGTACCCGAGGTAGGTGGCCGGGCCCGCAGCCTCGGCGATGAGGTGTCCGCCTCCGACCAGGTCGGCGACGACCTCGCACGACTGCCCGTGTCCGGGCGCGTCGATCAGCACCAACTCGTGATCGCGGGCGAGATCCTCGGCGACGGGCCCCCAGCACCGGCGATTCTGGGTGAACCCGTGCACCAGCGCCAGCGGAGGACCGCTGCCGCGACGCTCGGCGTACAGCGACGCCTCACCGGGGAGCACGCTCGGTCGGTCCACGCCGACAACCTATGCTGCGCGCCGATGCCCGACGCGCCGATCACCGCCCAAGCCACCTTCTGCGCGACCGTGGTCGACGAGTGGGTCAGATGCGGCATCACCGATGCCGTGGTGGCTCCCGGGTCCCGCTCCACGCCACTGGCCATCGCCCTGGTCGCCGACGACCGGTTGCGGGTCCACGTCCACCACGACGAGCGGTCGGCCGGATTTCTCGCCCTCGGGCTCGCCCAGGCCACCGGATCGCCGGCACCGGTGCTGACCACCAGCGGCACCGCCACCGTCGAGCTGCACCCCGCGGTGGTCGAGGCCCATCACGGCCGGGTCCCGATGGTGTGCGTCACTGCCGACAGGCCCCCCGAGCTCCAGCAGGTGCGGGCTCCACAGACCATCGACCAGACCCGTCTCTACGGCGTCGCCTCCCGCTGGTTCGCCGATCCGGGACCAGTCGATGCCATGCCCGAATCCGCCTGGCGGTCCTTGGGGGCACGGGCGGTCGCCGAGGCGCTCGGGCCACCGGCAGGTCCCGTGCACCTCAATCTGGGATTCCGCGATCCGCTCGTCGCCCGTCCCGGCGAGCTTCCGCCCGGGCGCCCCGAGGGCGCTCCGTGGCACCGCCGCGACGTCGAGGCACCACACGCGGCACCGCGGGTGGTCGCCGAGCTCGCCGCCACGGTCGCCGGACGGCGCGGGGTGATCGTCGCCGGTGGCGCCGGGGGTGGCAGGGCACTCGATCCGATCCCCGTGCACGCCCTGGCTCGCAGCCTCGGCTGGCCCGTGCTCGCCGACCCCCGTTCGGGCTGTCGAACCGACGTGGGCACCACGGTGTCGCACGCGGATGCTCTGCTGCGCCACGCACCCTTCGCCGAGCGGCACCGCCCCGACGTGGTGCTCCAGCTGGGAGAGCCTCCAGCCTCGAAGGTGCTGGCCCAGTGGCTGACCACCGCGTCCGAGCACCTGGTGATCGATCCCGACGGCACCTGGGCCGACCCCGACCGGCGCTCGGCGCTCATCGTGGCCGCCGACCCGTCACATCTGGCCGCGGAGCTGGCGGTGGCGGTCGCCGGCGGCGGCATCGACCCCGGGTGGCTCGACGGGTGGGCCGAGGCCGACGCCGCGGCCAGCACGAGCATCGCCTCGACCCTGGCGTTGCACCCGTCGGTGTCCGAGCCGGGCATCGCCCGCGACCTCCTCGCCGCGCTCAGCGCTGGCAGCAGCCTGATCGTGTCGTCGTCGATGCCCGTTCGCGACCTCGAGTGGTACGGCGCCGCCCGGTCGGGTGTCCGGGTGCTGGCCAACCGTGGGGCCAACGGGATCGACGGGGTCGTCTCCACCGCCGTGGGGGTGGCGCTGGCCGGGTCACCGACCGCGCTGCTGATCGGCGACGTGGCCGTGCTGCACGACTCGAACGGTCTGCTCGGGCTGATGGGGCGAGGGGTCGACCTCGTCCTCGTGGTGGTCGACAACGACGGCGGGGGCATCTTCTCGTTCCTGCCCCAGGCCGAACTGCTCGACAGCGACCGGTTCGAGCAGCTCTTCGGAACCCCCCACGGGATCGACCTCGCCGCCCTCGCCGCGGTCCACGACATCCCCACCACCGTCGCCGAAGGGCCGGGAGAGGTGACCCGTGCGGTTGTGGACGCCCAGGCGGCGGGGGGAGTCCACCTCGTCGTCGCCCGCACCGAGCGACACGCCAACGTCGCCCTCCACGACGAGCTGCACGCCGCGGTGGCCGACGCGCTCGGCTAGGGGCGGAGCAGCGCCGACAGGATCGCCTGGAGCTTCGCCCTCGTCTCGGCCAGCTCGGCGTCGGCGTCCGAGTCGGCCACCACGCCCACTCCGGCGAACACCCGTGCCCGGGTGCCGGAGAGCTCGGCCGAGCGGATCCCGACCGCCCACTCGCCGTTGCCCCGGTGGTCGACCCACCCCACCGGACCGGCATAGGCGCCCCGGTCGAGGTCTTCGAGCCGGCCGATCAGCTCGAGCGCGGCAGCGGTGGGCGAGCCGCACACCGCAGGGGTGGGGTGGACGGCGGTGACCAGCTCGAGCGCCGAGGCGGCGGGGCTCGACAGCCTGCCCTCGACATAGGTGGCGAGGTGCTGGACGTTGGCCATGGCCACGATGGACGGTTCGGGTTCGGCATCGAGGTACGAGCACCACGGCAGCAGCGTGTCGCGGACCATGTCGATGGTGATCTGGTGCTCTTCGCGGTCCTTGCTCGATGCCAGCAGCGATGCCGCGAGGCGGGCGTCGGCGGTGGGGTCGGCGCTGCGCGGCGCCGTGCCCGCCATGGGGCGCGACCGGACGATGTCGCCCGACCGCGACAGCAACAGCTCGGGCGAGGCGCCGACCATCGGGCCGACCGAGGTCAGATAGCAGCCGGGGTAGGCGCGGCGGAGCCGGCCGAGGACGGCCGCGCGCGACAGCGGTCGGTCGGTGTCGACGGTGATCTCGCGGGCCAGGACGAACTTGCGCAGACCGTCGGTGCCGCCCAGGGTGTCGCGCCCCTGTACGAGCGCAGCGCACCAGTCGCGGGGATCGCGAGCGGACCGGATCCTGATCTCGCCCGGATCGAGCTCGGACTCGGCGGGCGTCGGGGGATGGAGGTCGACCGCCGCCGGTCGGTCCCCGACCGCGACGACATGGGTCAGCCACCGGGTCCCGTCGGGGCCGCGACCGACCAGCACCTCGGGCACGGTGAGGGTGCGGGGCCGACCGGGGAGGAACGGCAGCGCACCGAAGGCGACCAGGCCGCATCCGGGGAGTCCGACCTCGTCGTCGATGTCGAATGACGTGGTGGCGTGGTCGAAGGCGGTCGCGACCTCGGCCGGGATCGAACCCTCGACGACCAGCTCGGTGGCCACCCCGCGTCCGGCCACACCGACCCCGTCGCGCTCGACCAACAGTCCATGGTCGCCGGCGAAGGTCAACAGGTCGACGTCGTCGTCGAGGCGGCGGGTGATGACCTGGTGGGTGGGCTCACCCATCGCGGGACCCCACGATCAGCTGGGCGGCGCCGGGGGGCAACAGTGTGTGGGTGGCATCGGCGAACCCGGCCCGGCGCACCATCCTCAGCAGCTCGACCGGATCGGGGAGGTACTGCACCGAGCGGGGGAGGTACCGGTAGGCGGCGGGATCGGAGAGGAGGCCGCCGATGACCGGGACGACCTTGCCGAAGTAGATGCCGTGTCCGGCCCGCAGGAGCGGGTTGGTCGGTTCGCCCACGTCGAGCAGCGCGATGCGTCCACCCGGGCGGACGACGCGGGCCAGCTCGTCGAAGAACGGGCGCAGCTCGACGAGGTTCCGCAGCGCGAACCCGCAGGTGATCCCGTCGGCGGATCGGTCGGGAACCGGGAGGCGGAGGATGTCCGCCTGCACGAGGGGAGCCCCGGTCCGGGCGTTGGACAGCATCCCGAACGAGAGGTCGATGGCGATCGGCGACATCCCGGCTGCCTGGAGGTCCCGGCAGAAGTCGCCGGTGCCGGCGGCCAGGTCGAGCACGGTGCTCGCCGGTTCCAGGTCGAGGTCGCGCACCGCTCGGCGGCGCCACCGCACGTCGAGGCCGAAGGTCATGATCCGGTTGACCAGGTCGTAGCGGGGGGCGATGGTGTCGAACATCGAGCGGACCGCCGCGACCTTGGTGCCTCCGGTCGGCAGCTCCTCGCGGTCCTCGATCACACCCCGGATGGTAGATGCCGGGCGACGGTGCGCCGGCACGGGCGGGCGCGGATCTCCTTCACCCACTAGGGTTCGGGCGCTGCAACGGCGCGGGCGCCGTGTGCGGCCCCCTGGAGTAGGGGCCGGCGCGCCCGGGTGGTGCGGCCCCGGCTGAGGCCGGGGTCGGCCACCCGGGGACGCGGACGCCGTCCGGCTCGTACAGTCGCATCACTGGATCGTTCAGTCGACCGCATGGCACACTCGTCGCCATGGCCATCGACTTCAGCTTCGACCCCGACCACGTCGCGATCCTCGACCGCGTCAAGGAGTTCATGTCCACCGTCGTCGCCCCGGTCAACGAGCGTGCCGCCTCCGAGGACTGGGAGCGTTCCGACTGGGTCAAGGCGATCATCGAGATGCGCGCCGCCGCCAAGGAGTGGGGCTTGTGGTTGCCCCACATGCCCGAGGAGTGGGGTGGCATGGGACTCGGTCACGTCGCCATGGCCGCGGTCTCCGCCGAGGCGGCCAAGACCCCCATGGGGCCCTTCGCCCTCAACGCCCAGGCCCCCGACGAGGGCAACATGCACACCCTGTTGCACTGGGCGACCGACGAGCAGAAGGAGCAGTACCTCAAACCGTTGTGCGACGGCACCACGCGCTCCTGCTTCGCCATGACCGAGCCCGAGGTCGCCGGCTCGGATCCCACTCTCATCCGGACCCACGCCTACCAGGACGGCGACGAGTGGGTGATCAACGGTCACAAGTGGTTCATCTCCGGAGCGCGCGGCGCCAAGTTCGCCATCCTCATCGCTCGCACCGAGGACGACCCCGACCTCCCCCAGGCAGCCAACTCGGCCTTCATCGTCGACACCGACCTGCCGGGCTGGACCATCGTCCGTGACGTCGCCACGATGTCGGGCAGCCACAACCATTGCGAGATCGCCATCGAGGACCTCCGGGTCCACAAGTCCAAGATGCTCGGCGGACGTGGCCAGGGGCATCTGCTCGGCCAGGCCCGCCTCGGCCCTGCCCGCCTCGCCCACTGCATGCGGTGGATCGGCCAGGCCGAGACGGCGTTGGAGATGATGTGCGACCGGGCGCTCAACCGCTTCTCGCACGGGTCGCTGCTGGCCGAGAAGCAGGGCATCCAGTGGAAGATCGCCGACTCCACCATGGAGCTCTACCAGGCGAAGCTCATGGTCCTGCACGCGGCCTACCTCATCGACCGGGGTGCCGACTTCAAGTCCGAGGTCTCCATGGCCAAGCACCACGTGGCCAATGCGCTGTGGAACATCATCGATCGTTCCATCCAGGTGCACGGTGCGCTCGGCTACTCCACCGACACACCGCTGGCGAACATGTTGACCCAGGCCCGCTGGAGCCGCTTCGCCGACGGAGCCGACGAGATCCACCAGATGCGCATCGCCGAGCGCACCCTGGCTGCGTACAAGGACACCGGCAGCGTCAACGCTGCGACGGGTAGCCTTCCGCTGTAGCCGGCCTCACCAGATCGCGGGACCGCGGCTCTGGATCCCGGACCGCTCGCCACGCGGGCGGCCCGGGACCAGAGCCGCCTCTATGACGGTGGCTCCGTGGAGGCGAGCAGCGACTGGGCCCAGGCGTAGTCCGGCTTCCCCGACTCGGTCCGCCGGATCCGGTCGACCAGGGCCAGGGTCCGTGGCGTCTTGTAGCTCGCGAGGTTGATGCGGCAGTGGTCGGCGAGCGTGCCGCCCGACACGTCGTGGCGCCCACCCACGGCGACCACCGCCGCGACCCGCTCGCCCCACCGGTCGTCGGGCAGGCCGACCACGACCGCGTCGTACACCGCGGGGTGCTCCCTCAGCACCGCCTCGATCTCCTCGGGATGGATCTTCTCGCCGCCTGAGTTGATCGTGGCCGATCCCCGTCCCAGCAGCAGGATCTGCCCGTCGTCGTCGACCATCGCCTGATCGCCGGTGATCGCCCATCGCTCCCCGTCGACGGTCGGGAAGGTGGCTGCGGTGCGTTCCTGGTCGCCCAGGTATCCGAGCGGGATGTGTCCCCGTCTGGCCACCCGGCCGACGGTCCCGCTGCCGGGCTCGACCGGCGACAGGGTGTCGTCGAGCACCACGGTGTGGTCACCGGCCTCGAAGCGCGGGGGTCCGGCCACCGGCGCCATTCCCGCCGAGTGGACGAGCGAAGCTTGTCCCCCGGTCTCGGACGTACCGTAGCTGTCGACCACCATCACCCACGGCAGCAGGTCCAGCAGCGTCCGCCGCACGGGTGCCGACAGCGCTGCACCGCCGGAGACCACCACGGTGAGGCTCGTGAGGTCCCAGCGGTCGGGCTCGGCGGCGACGGCATCGGCGAGCGGGGCGGCGAACGCATCTCCGACCACCACCAGGTAGGACACCGATTCGGCGTCGACGAGATCGAGCAGGCCGGTCGGGTCGTAGGTCGGTGCGGGGGAGAGCACCACGCAACTGCCCGCGAACAAGGTGAGGAAGGCGAACCAGTGCGCGGTGCCGTGCATGAGCGGCGAGGCGGGCAGGACCCGGTTGGGCGGGTCGGCGATCACGTCGGTGATCTCATCGGGCGCCTCGATCGGGTTCCCGGTGCGGCGACCGCCACCCATGGCGGCGAAGAAGATGTCCTCGTGGCGCCACACGACGCCCTTCGGAGCACCGGTCGTGCCACCGGTGTAGAGGATGTAGTGGTCGTCGCCGGACCGGGGCACGGCGGGAGGCTCGCCAGGAGCATCGGCGAGCCACTGCTCATAGGCCGCGCCCCGTTCGAAGGTCTGCAGCGGCCGGTCCAGGGCATCGACCCGTGGGCTCAGCTCGGGCTCGTGGACCAGCAGCCGGGCACCGCTGTCGTCGAGCACGTGGCCCAGCTCGCCGGTCTGGTACCGGTAGTTGACGTTGATCGGCACCGCCCCCGACTTGAAGGCGCCGAGCATGAGCTCGAGGTACTCGATGCTGTTGCGCAGCGCGATGGCCACCCGCTCGCCGGGTGCGACGCCTGAGCCAGCCAGCGCGGCGGCGACGCGATCGGCTCGCTCGTCGAGGCGCCGGTAGGTGCATCGGTGGTCGCCGCAGACGATCGCCTCGCGGCTGGGGACACGTCGCGCAACCCGCTCGAACAGGTCCGCCAGGTTGTAGCTCACCGGGGTCACCGTAGTGTGGCCACGAGTGCG
>JBKGZW010000114.1:0-9876 GCA_046543225.1 Acidimicrobiales bacterium | reverse complement strand
GTCGTCGAGGATCTGGTCGGCAAGCGCTTGTCCGTCGAGCTTCTGTGCAGTCACCTGCCCAGTATCGCGGCCCGAGCGGCGGCCGTCGTCACGACTTGAGGCTGGAGCTCTTGGCCACCACGGTGGTGGCGATCTTGTCGTGGATGGTCTGGCGGAGCGCATCGGAGAACCCCATCACCACGGTGACGATGAAGAGGATCCAGCCGATGAACGGGACGGCGTAGACGATCCCTGCGATGTAGCGAACCGTCGCCACTCCGTACCCGGGGAGCCCGGCGTCCTTGCGGCGCACCACGGTCAGGCCACACACCATCTTTCCGATCGTGCGCCCGAAGGTGCCGATCATGTAGATCTCGTAGGCGGCGAAGACGGCGACCTGGATGATCAGCGCGGCGACGGGGAACTGGTTGGAGTCGGCGGCCGCCTCCTCGCTGAAGTCGAACTCGAACCCACCGATGCCGACGGCCTCGAGGAGCAGGACCAGGGGCAGCCCGATGATGAGCGCGTCGATGAGGCGGGCGATGAAGCGCAGGATGGGGTTGCCGGGGAGCGCACTGAACCCCGCGACGCCCGGTTGGGGCGGCATCTGGCTGACCGGCGGTGCGCTGGGCATCCCTCCCGGCGAGGGCTGGGTGCCGTAGGGGTCGACCTGTGTGGCCCCCGAGGCGTCGGCCACGTGGTGGGTCCACTGCGTGCCGTCGTAGTAGCGCTTGGGATAACGACCCAGCGGATCGTCGTGCCACCCGTCGCTCATGTTGGTCTCCTTCGGATGCTGGCGGGGACGTGTCTGGGTTCCATGACGCCGGAACCTCGTCGTGGTTTCACGGGTCAGTGCAGGAAGTGCCGCTCCCCAGTGAACACCATGGCCAGTCCGAGCGCGTCGGCCCGTTCGACGATCTGGTCGTCGCGCATCCCGCCACCTGGTTGGATCACCACCGCCACCCCCGCCGACGCCGCGGCGTCGATCCCGTCGGGGAAGGGGTAGAACGCGTCGCTCGCGCAGGCGCCGCCGGCGGCCCGCCCATCGGCCTTCTTGGCTGCGATCTCGCCGGATTCGACCCGGTTCTGCTGGCCGGCTCCGATCCCCCACGCCGCGCCGTCCTTGACCAGGACGATGGCGTTGGACTTCACGTGGCCGCACAGCCGCCAGGCCAGCTCGGCGTCGGCCCACTGCTCGTCGGTCGGTTCGACCTTGGTGACGACCTGCCAATCGCCGCGGTGGCGGGCGAAGTGGTGGGCGTCCTGGACGAGCCATCCGCCCGAGATCTGGCGCAGCTCGAGGGCGTCGCCGGTGGGCTCGGGAGCGGTGAGCAGCCGGGTGTTCTTGCGCTTCTTGCGCAGGGCGTCGAGCACGCCGTCGTCGTAGCCGGGGGCGATGACCACGTCGGCCTGGGCCGCGGCCACCATCGACTCGACGGTGGCGGTGTCGACGACCTGGTTGAGCGCGACGATGCCACCGAACGCCGACCGCTCGTCGCACTCGAAGGCACGCTGGTAGGCGGTGGCCAGCGAGTCGGCGACCGCGACACCGCAGGGGTTGGCGTGCTTGATGATCGCCACCGCCGGGTGTGAACCGAGGTCATGGACCAGGTTCCAGGCCGCGGCTGCGTCGTAGAGGTTGAGATAGGACAGGGGCAGACCGCTGTGCTGTTCGACGTCGTCCCACCAGCTGGTGGTGCCGACGCTGCGATAACGGGCGCCGATCTGATGCGGGTTCTCGCCGTAGCGGAGCTCTTGGACCCGTTCGATGGCGAGATGCACGGTCGGCGGAAGTGACGGCGCATCGCCGGCATCGGCCGCGAGGCGGGCGTCGGTCTCGTCGAACCAGCCGACGATGGCGGCGTCGTAGGCCGCGGTGTGGGCGAACGCGGCACGAGCCAGATGGCGACGGGTGCCGACACCGAGATGGCCTCGCTCGCGCAGCTCGTCGAGCACCACCTGGTAGTCGGCCGGGTCGGTGACGACTCCCACGTGGGCGTGGTTCTTGGCCGCGGCCCGGACCATGGCGGGCCCGCCGATGTCGATCAGCTGGATCGAGGGGTCGGAGCGGAAGGGATAGAGGTTGGAGACCAGCAGGCCGAACGGTGCGATGCCCTGGGCCTCGAGGTCGGCCTGGTGCTCGGGGAGGTCGAGATCGGCCAGCAGGCCGCCGTGGATCTTGGGGTGCAAGGTCTTGACCCGGTCCGAGAGCATTTCGGGCGACCCGGTGACCTCCTCGACCGGGGTCACCACCAGCCCGGCCTCGGTGAGGGCCTTGGCGGTGCCCCCGCTCGACACCAGCTCCCACCCCAGGTCGGTCAGCCCTCGGGCCAGGTCGACCACTCCGGTCTTGTCGTAGACGGACAGCAGGGCACGCGGGGCGGTCATGGCAAGGTTCCTTCGATGACTCGGCGGATGGTCTCGGGGTAGAGGCGTCGTTCGACCGCCTTGATGCGTTCGTGGAGCGTGTCCTCGGTGTCGTCGGGCTCGACCGGGACCGCCTCCTGGGCGAGGATCGGGCCCTCGTCGACCTCGGCGGTGGCGAGGTGCACGGTGCAACCGGTGACCTTGACGCCCGCCTCCAGCGCGTCACGGACCGCGTGCCATCCCTTGAACGCGGGCAGCAGCGCGGGGTGGGTGTTCAGCATCCGGTCAGCGAACGCGGCCGGAGCCTTGGGCATGACCGTGCCGAAGCCCGCCATGACCACCAGGTCGATGTCGTGGTCACGCAGTGTGGCGATCACCCGGTCGGTGTAGGCATCCCGGTCGAACGCCTTGCCCCACTCGGTCCGCTCGACCAGCACCGCGGGAACGCCGGCGTCCTCGGCCACCTGCAGGGCTCGGCAGGGACGGTCGGCGACGACCAGGTCGACCTCGATGCCGGCGGCGAGGATGGCCTCGAGCAGGGTTCCGCTTCCTGAAGCCAGCACCGCGACGCGCACAGCGACGGACCGTAGCATCTGGGTGCACAACCGCAGTCCGAGCGTGTAACCGTCAACGGGGTGTAGCGTCCAGGCTGCTGGTCACCATCTGATCGACGAGGATCGCTGCGCGTACACGCTCGGTGGTCTAGCGTGGCCACGAACTACGACTTCGCCGTACATCTGGAGGCACGGGTGGATCTCAGCAAACTCAGTACAAGCGACAAGGTCATCTCGGGGTCAGCAATCGCACTGCTGATCTTCTCGTTCTTCCCTTGGTTCAGCGCCGATACCGGAGGATTCGGCCCCAGCTACAGCGAGAGCGGCTGGGACTTCTTCCTCACCGGAATCCTTCCGGTCCTTCTCGGCATCGTGATGCTCGCCCATGTTGCGATCACCGCATTCTCACCGGACACCAAGCTCCCGGATCTTCCTGCCACATGGGGCCAGATCCACCTGGGCGCCGGAGCGGCATCTGCGGTGCTCGTGCTCCTTCGCCTCTTGATGGGCGCCGAGGTGGGTGGTTTCAACCTCGATCGTTCGTTCGGCATCTTCCTCGCCGCCGTCGCTGCCATCGGCCTCGCGGCTGGCGGGTTCCTCAAGTTCCAGGAGGAGAAGAGCGGCAGCACCTCGGCGCCGCCCAGCTCGTTCTGATCTGAACCCGGCGGATCGTCACGTAGCCACGCACTCGGCCCCCGCTTCGGCGGGGGCCGTTTCGCGTCCTCGTTCAGTCGCGCGGACACCGAACGGCGTGACCCCCGGCACGTCTCAGCCCTGTGGGCTACCGTCCACCCGATGACCACCATGACGATCGACGGACAGCAGCTCGCCGTTCAGGACCACGGCGGCGATGGGCCTCCGGTGCTGCTCGCCCACGGCTTCTTGATGGACCACACCATGTTCGACCCCCAGGTCGAGGCCCTTCGCGACCGCTACCGGGTGATCACCTTCGATCAGCGCGGGTTCGGGGACACCCCGGTCACCGGCCCCTTCACCTACTGGGACTCAGCTGCCGACGCGCTCGGCATCCTCGACGCGCTGGGCATCGACCAAGCGGTGCTCGGTGGAATGTCCCAAGGCGGGTTCCTGTCGCTGCGCGCTGCGCTCACCGCTCCCGAGCGAGTCCAGGCCCTGGTGCTCATCGACAGCCAGGCAGGAGTCGAGGACCCCGCGAACCTGGAGAGCTACGACACCCTCCACGACGTGTGGATGAGCCAGGGCCCCGAACCGGTGCAAGAGGCGGTGGCCAGCATCATCCTCGGCGAAGGCGAGTGGCACGATTGGTACGCCAAGTGGGCGGCGCTGCCTCGCGAGTCCTTCGCCTACACCTACCGATGCCTCATGGACCGCGACGACATCACCGATCGCATCGGTGAGATCACCTGCCCGACCCTCCTCGTCCACGGCACCGCCGATGCGGCCATCCCCATCGAGAAGGCCGAGGCGCTGCGCGACGGGCTCGGAGGCCCGACCACCTTCGTGCCCATCGAAGGTGGCTCCCACGCCTCGAACCTCACCCATCCCGAGCCGGTGAACCAGGCCATCGTCGAGTTTCTCGACAGCCTCGACCTCGGCTGAACGGATCGATGCCGCACCGAGCCGTGGGGCATCGGCGTCGCGGAGCGATGTGGATCAGAGGCTGCGCACGACCTCGACCATGAGGTTGCCGGCCTCGGTGGGGTTGTTGCCCACCTTGGCGCCGGCCTCGCGCAGGGCCTCCATCTTGGCCGCCGCGGTCCCCTTGCCGCCCGACACGATGGCGCCCGCGTGGCCCATCTTCTTGCCGGCAGGGGCGGTCACCCCGGCGACGTAGGAGACGACCGGCTTGGTCATCTTCTCCTTGATGAACTCGGCGGCCTCCTCTTCGGCCGAACCGCCGATCTCGCCGATCATCATCACGGCCTTGGTCTGCGGATCGGCTTCGAAGGCCTCGAGGCAGTCGATGAACGACACCCCGGGGACCGGGTCGCCGCCGATGCCGACACAGGTCGACACCCCGATGTCGTTGAGCTTGAGCTCGTACAGCGCCTGGTAGGTGAGGGTGCCGGACCGGCTCACGATGCCAACGGCGTGCTCGCCGGGTTCGGGCACCTTGGCGATGTGGCCGGCGGTGATGCCGATGTTGGCCTTGCCGGGGCTGATGATGCCGGGGCAGTTCGGACCGAGCACCCGGACCTGGGGGAAGTCGCGGCGGAGCTTGTTGTAGAACCACGCCTCGTCGTGGGCGGGCACGCCTTCGGTGATGGCCACGATGAACTCGATGCCACCCTCGGCGGCCTCCATCACCGCGTCCTTCACTCCCGGGGCGGGGATGAAGATGCACGACGCGGTGGCGCCGGTCTCGGCCACCGCGTCGGCCACGGTCGCGAAGACCGGGATGCCGTCCACGTCGGTGCCGGCCTTCTTGGGGTTGGTCCCGGCCACCACCTGGGTGCCGTACTCGCGGTTGAGCAGGCCGTAGAACCGGCCCTGGCTCCCGGTGAGGCCCTGGTAGACGACCTTGGTGTGCTCGTCGACGAAGATGCTCATTGGTCGTCCTCTCAGCTCGCGGCCAGCCCGACAGCCTTCTCGGCTGCGGCGACCATGGTCGGTTCCATCATCAGGGCGTCGCTCAGGTGCGGCTCGAGGATCGCCCGGCCCTCGTCCGCGTTGGTGCCGTCGAGGCGAACGACGATGGGGACGTCGATGTCGACCCGCCCCATGGCGGTGACGATGCCGTTGGCGACCTCCTCGCCCTTGGTGATGCCGCCGAAGATGTTGATGAAGATGGCCTTGACGTTCGGGTCGTTGGTGATGACCTCGAGCGCCCCCGCCATGACATCGGCGTTGGCGCCCCCGCCGATGTCGAGGAAGTTGGCCGGCTTGCCGCCCACCTGGTTGACGATGTCGACGGTGGACATCGCCAGGCCGGCACCGTTGGCGATCACACCCACGAAGCCGTCGAGGCCGACGTACTGCAGACCCTTGGCATGTGCCTCGGTCTCGCGCTCGTCGCGAACCTGGGTCGAGTCGTACTGCTCGTAGTCGGGGTGGCGGAACACCGAGTTGCCGTCGAGGGTGACCTTGGCGTCGAGGGCGTGCACCCGGTCGTCGGGGGTGAGGATCAGCGGGTTGATCTCGACGAGGTCAGCGTCGCCCTCGGTGTAGGCGACGTAGAGCTTCTGGAGGATGTCGACCGCGCCCTCGGTGGCGGCAGGGTTGAGGTTGGCGGCGGCGACCCACTCGCGGGCGGCCTCCTCGGTGAGGCCGTCGACGGGGTCGACCCAGATCTTGGCGATGGCGTCGGGATTCTCCTCGGCAACCGTCTCGATCTCGACGCCACCTTCGGCCGAGAGCATGCCGAGGTGCTTCTTGGCCGAGCGGTCGAGGGTGAAGCTGGCGTAGTACTCCTCGGCGATGTCGGAGGCGACCTCGATCCACAGGATCTCGACGGTGTGGCCCTTGATGTCCATGCCGAGGATGTTCCCGGCGTGGGTGCGCACCTCGTCGGCGTTGTCGGCCAGCTTGATGCCGCCGGCCTTGCCACGTCCGCCGACCTGGACCTGCGCCTTGACCACCACGGGGTAGCCGATGCGGTCGGCGACGGCGACCGCATCGTCGACGGTGGTGACCGCGTCGCCCGCGGAGACGGGGATGTCGAACGATGCGAAGAACTGCTTGCCTTGGTATTCGAAGAGATCCACTCGGTGCCTGCCTCCAGGGGTGCCCGTGTGCCGCGCGAGGGGCTGCACGGCTGCAGGGGATACTAGGGGCATGCCCCCACACCGGCTCCAATCGCACCAGCCCGTCCGCGGCCGTAGGAGGACCAGCCGATGAGCCCCGTCGAGCGCCGCTCGTCCTCGGCGACCACCACCGCGGTGCTGGTCGGCATCGCCGGTGTCGTGGCCGGGCTGGGCCTGGTGATCCTGATCGTGAACCTGGCGAGCGAGGGCGGCGACAACTTCGAGATCAACCTCGGCGACCAGCGCTTCCAGGCCGGCAGTGCCGACAGCCGGGCAGCGTCGATCGCCGAGGACGGACCGGTGTTGTTCCCCGACGTGGCGGGTGGGAGTCGTGACCTCATCCTCCAGCACCTCGGCGACGAGTCCGACGAGGGATGGCACGCGTTCTCGGCCCAGCCGGCCGGCAAGGGTCGCGACTGCGTCCTCGACTGGGACGACAGCGCCGGCGACTTCGTCGACTGTGACGGCGAGCGCTACCCGGCCGACGGTGACGACCCCGCGCTCACGCGCTACCCGGTCGAGATCGAGGGCGACACCCTGGTCATCGACATCAACTTCGAGTTCCGGGACGACGCCGATGACACCGGGAACGAAGACGAGGAGCCGGAGGAGTAGGGCTGTGGCTCAGGCCTTCTCGAGGGGTGCCCACGCCAGCAGCAGGCGCTTCTCGCCCACCGACGGGAACCGCACCGTGGCCTCGGCCTTGTCTCCCTGACCCTCGATGTCGAGGATGACCCCCTCGCCCCACGAGTTGTGGCGCACGTCGTCGCCCACCTTCAGCCCGAGCCGGTCTGCACCCCGCAGGCTCGGCCCGGCCGGGGCCATGGCCTGGTCGACCACCCGCTCGCGGTTGGCCGCGATCCGCCCCCGATCCTGGGCCCCACCATCGGCACCGAACCAGCCCGACGACCCGTCGCCCCTCCCCCGCCGACGGCTCGGACGTTCGTCGGCCTCGACCAGCTCGTCGGGGATCTCGTCGAGGAACCGGCTCGGCGGGTTGTACTGGGTGGACCCGAACAGGGTGCGGCACCAGGCGTGGGTGAGGTAGAGACGCTTCTGGGCCCGGGTGATGCCCACATAGGCGAGGCGGCGCTCCTCCTCCATCTGCTCGGGCTCGCCGATGGAGCGCAGATGAGGGAACACGCCGTCTTCCAGTCCGATGAGGAACACGACGGGGAACTCGAGACCCTTGGCCGCGTGCAGGGTCATCAGCACCACCGAGGAGGCGTCGTCGGCATCGTCGAGCTCGTCGGTGTCGGCCACCAGGCTCACCTGTTCGAGGAAGTCCTCGACGGTGTCGAACTCCTGGGCGTTGCCGACCAGCTCGGCCAGGTTCTCCAGTCGGCCGTCGGCCTCGATCGAGTGCTCGGCCTGGAGCTCGGCGACGTAGCCGGTGCGGTCGAGGATGGCCTGCAACACCACGTCGGGGCCTTCGTGGCGGGCCAGGTCGAGCTCGTCGAGCATCTCGAGGAACGACTCGATGCCCTTGGTGGCACGTCCGCTCACGCCGGCGTCGTCGGCCCGGCGCAGCGCGTCGATGAAGGTCAGGTCGCGGGCCTGGGCGTAGAGGTCGAGCTTGGCGACCGAGCTGTCGCCGATGCCCCGCTTGGGCACGTTGAGGATCCGCTTGATGTTGACCTCGTCCTGGGGGTTCACCACCGCCCGCAGGTAGGCGAGGGCGTCCTTCACCTCGCGACGGTCGTAGAAGCGGGTACCGCCGATGACCTTGTAGGGGATGCCCGAACGCATGAGGTGCTCCTCGAGCACCCGGCTCTGGGCGTTGGTGCGGTAGAAGACCGCGACGTCGCCCCACCGGATCTCGCCCTCGTCGTGCAGGCGGGACATCTCGTGGGTGACCCACTGACCCTCGTCGGCTTCGTCGTCGGCGTGGTACCGGCGGATCTTCGGGCCGCCGTGCTGGTCGCTCCACAGCTCCTTGGGTTTGCGGCCGAAGTTGTTGGCGATGACCGCGTTGGCGGCGTCGAGGATGGTCTGGGTCGACCGGTAGTTCTGCTCGAGCAGGACCACGGTGGTGTCGGGGAACGCGTCCTCGAACTCGAGGATGTTGCGGATGTCGGCCCCCCGAAAGGCGTAGATGCTGTTGTGCACCAGAACTCCGTCGGCCACATAGGTGTGGGTGGGCTCGACCTCGAGGTCGTGGACGGGGCCGTCGTAGTCGAAGCACTCGATCGACTCGACCGCGTGGTCGCGCAGGGATCCGTCAGCGTCGGGCAGGAGCACCCCCATACCAGGCCGGAGGTTGGCGATCGGCGCGATGTCATAGACAGTGCCCCCGAGCGCGATGCGGCGCCGGATCTCCATGTCGCCGACGGCAGCGAGCTCATGTGCCAGTCCCACTGCCTCGCGGTAATCGTTTCGGACGATCTCGACGCGCCTGCTCACGGACTTGCCCGAACGAACCGGCATACCTGCGCGCTCGAGTCGATCGGCGAGCTCGAGCCGGTTCGAGGACCATTGCACCCGATGTCCACCGACGGGATTCCGCTGATCGGAGTACATCGTGAGGTTGAGGCACTGACGTCGTTCGCCGTTCTGAGGGCGGTGGTGAGGGAATTCGGGATGCAGGTCGAGATCGTCGATGAGTGCCTTGGCCCGTGACGTCGTGTCGAGCTCGAGGTAGAGACGGTCGATCTGTGCGTCGTCCATCGCCAGTGATCGACCGACGCCGTGGAAGCACACCGTCGGCAGTCCGTACTCGGCTGCGAACCATGACTCCCAGTAGCTGGCCTCGCCCCGGGTGTCGCAGACCCGGAGGATCCAGAGCTTGTCGGCATGCTCCTGGTTCACACGGACCCGCACCCCAGGGTCGGACCGTCCGGCGCGAGCCGGTCGCTCACTCATCGCCTGGCCGATCCGGAATCCGCGGTCGGCCCGATACATGAGGTACACGACGAAGCGACCTGGACCGAGCGACGCGTCGAGCGGGACGAGATGGTGTGGGGTCCCGACGATGGTCTGACCACCAGCGGTCACCTCATAGACCCTCCCCTGATAGTGGCGAGCGGGTGCAGCTGAGACGACACTCGGCCGCAGGGCTCCGCGACCGTCGACTCCGAGAACGGTGTCACCGGTTTCGAGCTCCTCGATGGGACGGTCTCCCGCAGGGGTGGAGATGAGCGTTCCCGGGACCAGGCACTGGTCGCTGTCGCCGACCACGCAGACGTTGCGATGGTCCGAGGCGAGGGCGAGCACCAGGTCGTTCTGGACCTTGTTGGTGTCCTGGTACTCGTCGA
>JBKGZW010000113.1:0-9879 GCA_046543225.1 Acidimicrobiales bacterium | reverse complement strand
CGACGATCCTGTCGATGAGCCGACGCCGGTCCCCCCAGCAGTAGGCTCAGAACCCGACACCGACCAACGGGCCCGACCGGCTGACTGCGACGAGCTGAACTCCACGCCCCCTTACTCGGGAGGTCCCGGTACTTGGGTGTTCAAGCTTCGTTCGGAGGCCGGTGCTGCGCACCTGGCACGGGTCACCGGGGCACCGATCGGGTGTGAGTACCTGCTCGACGGGGTGTACTTCGACGGGTATCTCCGGCCTGGCTACGGTCGTCCCCGTACCTTGCTCGAAGCAAGGTCAGGCACCGGCGCCCCATGCAACCCGGACGGGAGCTTCATGTTCGGCAATCCGCACTCGCGTCAACTGTAGCTTCAGCTCGCTGCTGCGCGGCCGGAGGGGTTGCCGGTCGGTTGGCTCTTCGAGGACTCCGCTCACAAGGCGGCGTTCGATCGGGAGATCGTAGGCGATGTCGGTGTATCTGACACCGTCTACACGCGGCATGTGCCGTAGGAGGGCCAGGCAATGACCGAAGCGAGCCTCATCATCCAAGTCAGCCATCGGGACGCTGTTCGTGAGCTCGACCAGGCTGTCGCCATCGCCCGTAAGCTGTTGGGGGTGGTCGAAGGGGTCGGAGTGGAACCTGGCTGGCGGGCGGAAGAGTCGGATCCGTTCCGCTCGCTCGACGAGTTGGCCGACATGATGATTGAGTTCGCACCCGGCCAGCTCGCTCCACCGCCGTTCGTATGGAGCATCGTGGGCGGGGTCCGACCTCGGTTCTTGAACGCCACCTTGGGCGCTGGTTGGGATGACCACCAAACCCATGGGACGTTCACCCTCAAGTCTGGTGACGAGGCCTCGTTCGGGGCCATGTCCGAAGCGTTCGACGGCCTGGCTCGTCTGTATGCGAATCGCTCCGACGAGGTGATCGATCAACTCGTCCTGTCGCCCGGACCGGTGTTCATGCTCGAAGTCAACGATGGCATCGAGGACGATCGTCGAGCCATTCCGATTGGGTGGCGGAACCTCTTTCGGGCCGATCCGGACTCCTTCGACGGTTCGGTCCTTCCCGACTGGGTTGTGGTAGCGCGCCACGAACGACACCTCGAGTGCACCCTGGGTCGCGATTCCACTGTCCTGGCCCCAATCCAGGCACGAGAAGTCCGTGAGCGACTCATCGAGGCAGGGCTGCTTCCGGTTGCCGGGGCATTCGGTCCGGCACATGGCGCTGACTCGACGTGATTCGGGATCACTCGGCGTAGGGGTCGTACAGTTCGTGCCCCAGCAGTCGACAGTGTAGGCAATCCTCTTTCCGGGGCACTTCGGAGCTGTGGGGTGTGTGGACCCTGGCCGTGTACCAGGGCTCCGTGAACCTGGCGGTGTGAATCTCCCTGGACTGGCTCGCTCAGGTGAAGTATCTGCCGAACCCGAGTCCGCCGCCTCGACCCCGGGATCAGTTCTGGTGGGGAAGTGAGTAGACCGCGGAGCGTGGGTTCTGTTGGTGAGCCTAGGGTGATCGCATGAGCGGCGGTCGGTCCCAGCGGGGTTCGGGTTCGTCGGTGGCGCGGATCG
Organism: Acidimicrobiales bacterium; assembly: GCA_046543225.1. Classification (GTDB taxonomy): domain Bacteria; phylum Actinomycetota; class Acidimicrobiia; order Acidimicrobiales; family SKKL01; genus SKKL01. The sequence continues at coordinate 8,321 of JBKGZW010000113.1, read as the reverse complement.
TGGTGCTGTGGGTCGGGATCGCCTGTGCGGTGGCAATGTGGTGGGGCGTCGCGCTTGTGCTGGATCTGGCAACCGATGCCCGGGTGGTCGGAGCGTTGGGGGCGGCGTGGATGGCCGCGGTGATCTGGGAGGCCCCCGATCCGCGGAAGGTCTACGACAAGCATCTGAAGGGCCAGGAACCGAGTTGGTGGCCGTCGATCCTCGTCGGGATCATCGCTCCGGTGGCGATCTGGCTGGTCGGGGCAGAGGTGGTGGGGTTGAGCGGGCCGGCACGGGTGGCGGGCTTGGCGTTCACATCGGTGTCATACCTCTGGGGCCTTGGGGCGATCGCGTTGTTGTGTGGTTGCACGGGGGCTGCTGGGGTGAGGCGGGAGGAGTTGCGGGCAACGGTGGGGGCGGTGTTGGAGGCGACCCCTGGGTTCGGCGACGACTTGCAGGTGGTGCATGAGGTGGTCGCGGGCCGGGTTCGCTGGCTTGGCGTGCAGACTGCTGCTCTGGTCGTGGCGTTGGGTGTGGTGTGGTTCATCGATCATCCGGTTCGTGGGTTGTTGGTCGTGGTGTTGGGTGGGGCGGCCGGGTGGCGGGCGTTTCATCTGTGGGCCTGGATCGGCAACTGGCGGGCCACCGCGGTGCCGGGCGATGAGATCCGTCCCGAGGTCTTCGAGGGCATCGTGCGACTCGTCGACGAGTCGGATCCCGACGCTGCTCAGGCGGCGCATCGATGCGCGACCCAGCTGCGTCGAGCGCTCGACCAAGCGAAGTGAGCAGTGGTTTCCACCCGGGGCCCGTCTCGTTGACGACAACGGCCCCGCTCGTGGTCGAATCCAGTGCGGGTGTCGCGAGCTGAGTGTTGGACGACCTCAACCGGCTCGTCGAGGTCACTTACCCCGGCGGCGACGTCGAGGCCTTCGACTACAACCAGGCCGGCGGTCGCGTCGAGTCGACCGTCAACGGCGAGGTCACCACCTACCGCTACGACGACGCCGGTCGACTCAGCGAGGCGACCGGCCCCGACGGGTCGGTCGGGTTCAGCTGGGACGACAACGGGAACCTGGTCGCCACCACCGCTGGTGACTCCTACACCTGGACCAGCACCAAGATGATGGCCAGCGCCCAGGTCGGGCCGGTCAGCCCAGACCTACACCTACGACGCCGGCGGCGTGCGCGTGGCCGTCGACGACGTCGACTGGCTCTGGGACCCCTCGGGTGGGATGCCCACCCTGATCGTTGATGGCACCACCAGCTACGTTGGGGCGATGGCGGCCACCACCGGCGGTGACACCACCTGGAACCTCACCGACCGGCTCGGGTCGGTGGGGGCCACCACCGATCCCACCGGCGACACCGCCGCCAGCATCGCCTACTCGGCCTACGGGTCGATCCGCGGCCTCGACGGACCACACGGCTCGGTCGGCTACACCGGCCAACACCAGGACCCCACCGGCCTGGTTCACCTCCGAGCCCGCCGATACGCCCCCGCCCTCGGACGGTTCCTCTCCGCCGACGCGGTCCAACCCAACGCGGACGGAACCCAGGGCTTCAACACCCACAACTACACCGGATCCAATCCGACGAGTTTGACGGATCCTCCAGGGCACACGACCCTCGCGGAGTACGGTGCCGCGGCAGGTCGAGGAGCATTGGCCTCGGGCGCGATGACGTCTCCGGTCGCCTTTGCCAACTGTGGGAGTCCGGCGTCGAACCTAGACTGCTGGCTGAACATGGTGCTACCGGCAGCTGGAATGGGCGCAATGAGCGGGATCGCGGGAATGATCGTCGTGGCGCAAGCGTGGGCGATGCTTGGAAGTGCTGGGGCCTGTGCGGCAGGTGGGTCCATCGGTGTGGCGTCAGGACAGGCGACTCGCGACGCGCAGGGGGGCTCCACGAGCGCGGCGGACCCAACCCTGGACTTCATCATCGGGTGTGCCGGTGGAGTCGGGGGTGGTTGGGGGGTCCCCCCAGGTGGAGCCGGAGCCCCGTCCCCGGGACAAGCGATGGGAGATGGCTGAGTGCAGCACTTCCGCAGAGCCTGGCACGAAGCGTTCGACCGACGGCGTGGCGCCATGAGCAGGAACGATCAGGCCGAAGGCTCCTGGTTCTACATCCGGTGCGCCGGCCACGCGTGGTTGGGCTTTGCCACGGTGGGTTTCTGGGTGGCATTCCTGAGTCGACTCGATACCCCGCTCTATGTCATGGCTTGTGTGGGTCTGTTCGCCGTCCTGTACTGGCATGTCAGGGTGATGGGGGTCCTGCAAGCGCGAATCGGGATAGCGATCGGCGAGGAGCTTGTCAACAGGCAGGCGCTGTCGACCCGACTCGGAGCCTGGATCGACTCACATCCGCGCTTGGCCATGACGCCCATGCTGACCCTCGAGCTGCTGCTTGTTCTGGGATTCGCGACGATCATGGCTGAGAGCTGAACTATGAGCCTCGCCAGCATCGGTGTCCACAACCGGGAGTGATCGCGGCGTTCGACTCCTACACCCTCGGCGACAACGGTCACCCCCTCGCGGTCGAATCGGGAGCAGTGGACCTGCCCCAGGTTGACGGACACCTGGTGTGAGCGGACCCGAGTCCGCTGCCGAGCCATGTGCCAGCGGCCACCCTGACGATCCCCCGTAGGACTGGGATGCAGCGATGGTGCCGACGAATGCGAGGCAGCCAATTCTACTACTTGTATGCCCTTGAGGCTGGATCGACAGGGTTCACGCGCCCATGGGCGCGTGAACTGTCGTCTGGGCGCGGTTGGCGCGCCCATGGGCGCGGCAGATGCTTGAGCGGGTGCCCTCAGCAGTGGTTGGCGGCGACGATGTCGTCGACCGAGGCGAGCAGGTGTTCGGCGGCGCCGGCCAGCGCGGTGGCCGCCTCGGAGCCGTTGAACGGCGCCAGCGCGGCGATGGCCGCGCCCACTTGCTCGCGAGCCGAGTCGAGGGCGGAGTCGGTTCCGCCGTTGGAGCTGGCGATGTCGCGTGCCCGGTCGACCGCGGTCTGATCGAGGGGCGTGAGGTCGAGGTCGGCGGTCGGCGGGGGGTCGCCGGCCGCGGCGGCGAGGGCCAGGGCCTCGGCGGCGCCGGGGGCAGCGAAGGGCCGGCTGAGCAGCTCGGCGAGCTCGCCGCCGCCGTCGAGCGAGAGGGCCCGGATGACCGGCAGCGTGTACACGCCCTCGACCAGGTCGTTGCCGGCGGGCTTGCCGAGCTGCTCGTCGGTGGCGATGACGTCGAGCACGTCGTCGACCATCTGGAACGCCAGCCCGTAGTGGTGGCCGAAGGTGGTCACCGACTCGATCTGGGAACGCTCGAGCTCGCCGACGATGGCGCCGATCCGACAGGCTGCAGCGAACAGCGAGGCGGTCTTGCCCGAGATGGAGGCCAGGTACGCCTCCTCGGTACGGGTGGGGTCGAACATGGACTGGAGCTCGCGGACCTGGCCTTCGCAGAGCCGGGCGATGGTGCTGGCCAGCAGGCCGGCCACCTCGGTGCCGAGCGAGGCGGCGATCTCCGATGCCCTGGCCAGTAGGAAGTCGCCGGCGAGGATGGCCCGCAGGTTGCCCCAGCGGGCGTTGACGCTCTGCACCGTGCGACGGGTCGTGGCGTCGTCCATGACGTCGTCGTGGTAGAGCGAGCCGATGTGCACCAGCTCGACCGACACCCCGCCGCGGACGGCGTCGTCGGTGGCCCTGGCCAGCGTGTCGGCGGTGACCGCCGAGCAGACCACCGAGAACAGGGGTCGCACCCGCTTGCCCCCGGCCTCGATCAGGTGGCTGGCGACCGCGGTGAGGAACTCGTCGTCGGTGACGACCGAGCCGCGCAGGGTCTCCTCGACCCTGGTCAGGTCGGCTTCGAGGACGGGATGGCGGTGCAAGGGAGCGGCCGGCACGCCGTGGAGGCTAGGGGAAAACGCCTCTGTGACGTAACTCGCAGGCCCTCAGGGAACCGACGGCTCTGCCGACGTGTGAATGCACCGGTGGGGGTTACACTCGAAGAACGATCCCCCGCTCCGTGGGAGGCAGTTCCTTGTTCGAGAGATTCACAGACCGTGCACGCCGGGTCGTGGTGCTGGCGCAGGAAGAAGCGCGCCTGCTGAACCACAACTACATCGGCACCGAGCACATCCTCCTGGGCCTGATCCACGAGGGCGAGGGCGTGGCCGCCAAGGCGCTCGAGTCGCTCGGCATCAGCCTCGAGGCCGTGCGCAGCCAGGTCGAGGAGATCATCGGCCAGGGCGGCTCGTCGCCGTCGGGCCACATCCCCTTCACCCCACGGGCCAAGAAGGTCCTCGAGCTCTCGCTGCGCGAGGCGCTCCAGCTCGGTCACAACTACATCGGCACCGAGCACATCCTCCTCGGGCTGATCCGCGAGGGCGAGGGCGTGGCCGCCCAGGTGCTGGTCAAGCTCGGCGCCGATCTGTCGCGGGTCCGTCAGCAGGTCATCCAGCTGCTGTCGGGCTACTCGGGCCCCGGCGCCCAGGGCGGTCCGGAGAAGGCCGGCGCCACCGCCGGCGGTGGGGGCGAGCAGAGCCAGTCCGGCTCGCTCGTGCTCGACCAGTTCGGGCGCAACCTCACCCAGATGGCCCGCGAGAAGAAGCTCGACCCGGTCATCGGCCGCACGCGCGAAGCCGAGCGGGTCATGCAGGTCCTCTCCCGCCGCACCAAGAACAACCCCGTGCTCATCGGCGAGCCCGGCGTCGGCAAGACCGCCATCGTCGAGGGGCTCGCCCAGTCCATCGCCCGCGACGACGTCCCCGAGACCCTGCACAACAAGCAGCTCTACACCCTCGATCTCGGTGCGCTGGTGGCGGGCAGCCGCTACCGGGGCGACTTCGAGGAGCGGCTCAAGAAGGTCCTGAAGGAGATCAAGACCCGAGGCGACATCATCCTCTTCATCGACGAGCTCCACACCCTGGTGGGTGCCGGCGCCGCCGAGGGCGCGATCGATGCCGCCAGCATCCTCAAGCCGATGCTGGCCCGGGGTGAGCTGCAGACCATCGGCGCCACCACCCTCGACGAGTACCGCAAGCACCTCGAGAAGGACGCCGCGCTCGAGCGGCGCTTCCAGCCCATCAAGGTCGACGAGCCCACCGTGGCCCACACCATCGAGATCCTGAAGGGTCTGCGCGACCGCTACGAGTCCCACCACCGGGTCACCATCACCGACCAGGCACTCGTCGCCGCGGCCAACCTCGCCGATCGCTACATCTCCGACCGCCATCTGCCCGACAAGGCCATCGACCTCATCGACGAGGCCGGCTCGCGCCTGCGGATCAAGCGCATGGAGACCCCGGCCGACTACAAGGATCTCGAGAACCAGCTCGCCGAGGTCGTGCGCCAGAAGAAGGAGGCCGTCGAGTCCCAGGACTTCGAGGCCGCCGGAACCCTGCGCGACCAGGAGAAGGAGCTGCTGGGCCAGAAGGAGGCCAAGGAGGCCGAGATCAAAGAGTCCGGCGTCGATCTCTTCGACGAGGTCGACGAAGAGGCCGTGGCCGAGGTCCTCTCGCTCTGGACCGGCATCCCGGTCTACAAGCTCACCGAGGAAGAGACCGCCAAGCTCCTGCGCATGGAGGAGGAGCTGCACAAGCGGGTCGTCGGCCAGGAGGACGCCATCAAGGCGGTCTCCCAGGCCATCCGCCGCACCCGGGCCGGGCTCAAGGACCCCAAGCGCCCTTCGGGCTCGTTCATCTTCCTGGGCCCGTCGGGCGTGGGCAAGACCGAGCTGGCCAAGACCCTCGCCGAGTTCCTGTTCGGCGACGAGGATGCGCTCATCGCCCTCGACATGTCCGAGTACATGGAGAAGCACACCGTCAGCCGGCTCGTCGGCTCGCCCCCGGGCTATGTCGGCTACGAGGAGGGCGGCCAGCTCACCGAGGCCGTGCGGCGCAAGCCGTTCTCGGTCGTGCTCTTCGACGAGGTCGAAAAGGCCCACCAGGACGTGTTCAACACCCTGTTGCAGATCCTCGAGGAGGGTCGCCTCACCGACTCCCAGGGTCGGTCGGTCGACTTCCGCAACACCGTGCTGATCATGACCTCCAACCTGGGCACCGCCGATCTGCGCAAGTCCACGCTCGGCTTCACCAAGAACGACGAGGCCGTCACCTACGAGCGCATGAAGGAAAAGGTCAACGACGCGCTGAAGCAGCACTTCCGGCCCGAGTTCCTGAACCGCATCGACGACACGATCGTGTTCCACGAGCTCACCAGGGTCGAGGTCACCCAGATCGTCGACCTCATGATCCGGCGCCTCCGCAGCCAGCTGGAGGCACAGGGCATCGGCCTCGAGCTCACCCACGAGGCCAAGGTGCACCTGGCCGAGCGAGGCTATGACGCCACCCTCGGCGCACGGCCGTTGCGGCGGGCCATCCAGCGCCTCATCGAGGATCCGCTCTCCGAACGGCTGCTGTGGAAGCAGTACCGGGCAGGAGAGACGATCATCGTCGACGTCGGGGTCGATCCCGAGACCCCCGACGAGCCCGAGACGATCGTGTTCAACGCGGTCGAGGGGTTCGAGCCGCCCAAGCCCGAGCTGGCCGAGGCCGGTCCCACCGACTCCTGACCGTCACCCGACGCTGACCGATGGTGGCCCCGCTGCGGTGGGGCCACCATCGCGTCCGGCGACGTGGTCGGGAGCCAGCCCCGCCCTGTTCTATGGTCATCGGCACCATGCCCCCCGCCTCGGCCCGTCACCTCCGCGCGCCGCGCCTTCTCGCCCGCCGCCTCCTCGTCCCACTGCTCGCGCTCGTGGTCGTGCTGGCCGCGGGATGCCAGGCCGAGGTGACGGTGAGCGTGGTGGTCGACGACGAGCCCGGGACCGGGACCGTGCAGGTCGAGGTGTGGCTCGACCGTGAGGCGATCGACCGGTTGGAGGGGCTCGAGCAGCTGCGCCTCGACGACCTGGAGGAGGCCGGCTGGACCATCGCCGAGGTGGCCGAAGGAGACGACGGCAGCGCCACCCTGACCGGCGAGAAGCCGTTCGGGAGTCCCGGCGAGCTGGCCGACGTGTTGGAGGAGGTCAGCGGCCCCGACGGCCCCTACGGCCAGCTCGGCCTGCGTGTCGACCGGAGGTTCGCGGCCTCGGAGTTCCGCTTCGAGGGGGTGCTCGACGGATCGGTCGGCGTCGACGCCTTCGCCGATCCGGCGGTGGCGGCCGCCATCGACGGCTCACCGTTCGGGGTCGACCTGGCGGCGCTGGAGACCGAGCTGGGGACCCCGGTCGGGGAGCTGGTGGCCCTCGGACTCGAGGTCGAGCTGCCCGGCGAGCTCCAGCAGGTCGAATCCGATGATGCGTCGTCGGGGTGGGAGACCACCTTGGCCGCCTCCGACCCGGTGCCGGTGCTCGCCACCTCCGAGACCTCGCGCGTGCAGTCGGTCGTGCTCGCCGCCGCGGCGGTGGGGTTCGCCGTGCTGTTCGTGCTCATCCTCATCGGGTGGGCGCTGGTGTCGTGGCGTCGGCGACGCCGCAGGCGCCGGGACGCCCGGCGGGCGGCGTCCACCCCACGACCCATCTCCGGGCCCGCAGCTGCCCGCTCGGGCGACCCCGACGACACCCCGGTGCCGCCCAGCAGGGCCGAGGAGCCCGAGCCCGACGGCGACGGGTCGGAGCCGAGCACACCCCCGCCCCTCGAGCTGGTGGTCGTCGGGGGTCCCGGCGTGGCCTTCGGTGTTCGTGACCCCGTCGACGATCTGGTGGCCTTCGCCCGGGCTCACGGTTCGATGCTCGAGTACCCCCGGATCGCCGAGCACTACGCCCAGGCCGAGCTGGGCCGGATGTCCAGCGCCGAGCTCTGGGTCGCCATCGGCGCCGAGGGCGACCCCGCGGAGCTGGACGAGGAGATGCTCGGCCAGTACCAGCTCGCCCCCGGCCTGCGCGAGTTCGTCGTGCGGGCCCGCGAACGTGGCTACCGCGTGGCGTACCTGGGCGACGGGCCGACCGCATGGATCAACCACCTCCGTCGCAGTCTCGTCCTCGGCGAGCTGATCGACCCGTGGGTGGTCAGCGGCACCGTCGGTGCCCGCACCCCCGAACCGGCGATCTTCGAGGCGTTGCGGCGCATGGCCTCGGTCGAGCCGGCATCGTGCCTGTTGATCGACGACCGGTTGCGGGTGCTGGAGGCAGCCCACTCCCTCGGGTTCGGCACCGCCTGGTTCAGCCCGACCGGGCGGGCCACCGAAGCGCCGGGGCACAGCATCATCCGAGGATTCGCCGACCTGCTCTCCAGCTAGTGCCCTGAGTCTGCCGGCCGAGCGGTCGACCGCCTGGTGCGCCTACGATCGTCGTCGTGGAGCCCACGATCTATGAGGCGATGGGTGGTGCGGAGGCCGTGCTGGCCCT
>JBKGZW010000112.1:0-9889 GCA_046543225.1 Acidimicrobiales bacterium | reverse complement strand
GACCTCCACCGACTCGCCACCGGCCACCTCACCCTCGGGAGCCGGGGCGACCTCCACCGACTCGCCACCGGCCACCTCACCCTCGGAGGCCGACGCCTGGGCGGCGAGCTCGGTGGGGACCTCGGTGGGGACCTCGGTGACCGGCACGTCGGCGGGGCCGCCCTCCCCGCCCGCGCCCTCGCCCTCGCCTTCGACGAGCACCGCGGCCACTTCGCCGTCCGCGGTCTGTCCCGGCTCCTCTTCGGCCTCCGAGATGTCGCGCTGCCCCAAGGCGTCGAGCGCGCCGGCCAGGATGGCCATGAAGTCCGACTCGCCGGTCTCGGAGGCCACATCGGTCTCGGACCGGGGCCGACCGTCATCGGGCGGTGGGGTGGGCGCGACGAGCGACATGATCTGCATGTCAACGAACTCCGTTCATGGCGGCGAGCACCTTGGGCACATAGGCCTGGGTCTCAGCGAAGGGTGGAACTCCACCGTGTCGTCGCACGGCACCGGGCCCCGCGTTGTAGGCGGCGAGCGCCAGCTCCGGGGCCCCGAAGGCGTCGAGCTGGGTCCGCAGGTACCGGGCGGCGCCGTCGATGGCTTGGGCCGGGTCACGGGGGTCGATCCCCAGCCCGTCGGCGGTCCCGGGCATGAACTGCATCAGGCCCTCGGCCCCGGCAGAGCTGACGGCGTTGGGGTCGAAGCCGGACTCGACCTGGGCGACAGCGGCCAGCAATCGAGCGTCGACACCGTGGCGAACCGCAGCGGCGTTGAACAACTGCGAGTACGGGACCGACGAGACGGGCCGGGCAGAGGCGGAGGCCGCCTCGAACCCCCCGCCGAACGCCTGCACGCCCCCCGTGGGCGCGCCCGGCGCCCCCGCGCTGTAGCGGCGGATGGCAGTGATGGGACGATCGATCGGTTCGACCTTCACCACGTCACCACGACGGGGGGCGTGGATCATCTGGCCGTCGCCGAGGTAGATGGCCACGTGGTTGACCGGCTGCCCGAACGCCAACACGTCACCGGGGCGGGCGTCGGCGAGGGCGGCGACCGGCTGGCCACCGCGGGCCTGGTCCCGGCTGACGCGGGGCAGCTCGATGCCGAGGTCGCGGTGCACCAACTGGACGAATCCGGAGCAGTCGAGTCCCTGGTCGGGGTTGGTGCCACCCCACAGATAGGGAACGCCCAGGTACTCCATCGAACGCTGGACCACCTCGCTGCCTCGGCCGAGCGGAGCGGCGACGCTGCGCGGGGCGAACGACCCCGACGGGCCGCCTACCCCAGGCGGAGAACCGGCCCCGCGCGACTCCAGTTGTCCGAGAACCCGGGCGAAGTCGGTCCCGCCGGCCGATCCCGTCGCATCCGCGCCACCGGACCGTTGCTGGGGCTGCGGATCGAACCGGGCCCGGATGTCGTTCATGCGGGCTTCGATGGCGGCCAGGCCTCCGCTCGGGGCGGTCATGGGTCCTCCCGCTTCCGGGCGGCCTGCCGCGGCGACACCAGGTCGTCCATCTCGGCCTGTTCCTCACGTGCTTCCTCGATCGCATGCTGTTCGCGCATCCGCTCGTCGAGACGTTCCATCGCCGAGACCTTCCGTGCCGCCTCGGTCCATGCGTCGAGCTGTTGCCCGAACAGCAGCTGGGCGTTGGCCTCGGCGCTGCGGGCGGCGATGACCGCCATCGACAGCAGATCGTCGCGGTCGTGGTCGCTGCGGAACTGCGAGGACGACGACCGCTCGGTGCGGCTCCTGCGCGCCTCGTACTGGTTGGCACGGCTGGCGAGATCGGCACCGGCCTGGATGAGGCGCTGGCGGGCCAGCAGCAGATCGGCCCTGGCCTGTTCCTCCTGGATCTGGCGGACCCGGGCCACGTGCTCGAACCGAAAGCGATAGCGCTTCATGATGCGCCCCTCCCGGGGTCGAGCCCGAGGGCATCGGCGAGCGCGTGCCAGGCCTCGCCCGGGGCCGAGACCTCGTTCAGGTCCTGGCGGAGGAACGCCTCGATGGCGTCGTAGCGGGCCATGGCCTCGTCGACCAGAGGGTTGCTACCGGGCTGATAGGCACCGATCTCGATCAGGTCCTTGGCCTCACGATGGGCAGCGAGCAGCTGCCGGAGCTTCACGACCAGCGCCTGCTGTTCGGCCGTGGTGACCGCTGGCGCCACCCGGGACACCGACTCCAACACGTCGACGGTCGGGAAGTGTCCGGCCGAGGCCAAGCGCCGGGAGAGGGCGATGTGGCCGTCGAGGATCGACCGGGCCGTGTCGCCGATCGGATCGTTGAGGTCGTCGCCCTCGACCAGCACGGTGTAGATGCCGGTGATGCTGCCGTGCTCGGAGGCGCCGGCCCGTTCCAGCAGCCGGGGCATCAGCGCGAACACCGACGGCGGGTATCCCCGAGTGGCAGGCACCTCGCCGGCCGACAACCCGATCTCGCGCTGGGCCATCGAGAAGCGGGTGAGGCTGTCCATCAACAGGTTCACGTGGGCGCCCTGATCGCGAAACCACTCGGCGATCCGGGTGGCAGCGAAGGCGGCCCGCAGACGCACCAGCGCCGGGGCATCCGAGGTCGCGACCACCACCACCGAGCGGGCCAGGCCCTCGGGGCCCAGGTCCCGCTCGATGAACTCGCGGACCTCCCGTCCACGTTCGCCGATGAGGGCCAGGACCGAGACGTCGGCGTCGGTGCCGCGCATGATCATCGACAACAGGCTCGACTTGCCGACCCCGGACCCGGCCATGATCCCGATCCGCTGTCCACGGCCCACGGGCACGAGGGTGTCGAGCACGCGCACGCCGAGATGTAGCGGTGTGTCGACGGTGGGGCGCCGAAGGGGGTGCGGTGCGGCTCCCGCCAGCTCGACCCGTTGGGCGTCGGCCAGGCTGGCGCCTTCGTCGATCGGCGAACCGAGACCGTCGAGCACCCGGCCGAGCAACTGGTGGCCCACCGGGACCGTCAGCGAGCCTCCGGTCGCCTCCACCGGGTCGCCCGCACGGAGCCCGTGCAGGTCGCCGAGGGGCATGGCCACGATCCCGTCCGGTCCGATGGCGACGACTTCGCCGAGCATCGACCGATCGGGGGGCCCGACCTTGATGACGTCGCCGATGGCCACGTCGACACCATCGACCTCGAAGGTGAGACCGATGACGCGCCGCACCTGGCCCACCCGGACGGGCCGGGCAAGGGCGAGCGCGGTGTGGGTGCGCGTGGACAGGGTGGACGCGGTCATGGCGCCAGGGCCTCCCGCGCCCGCTCGAGGGCGGAGTCGATGCGGGCGTCCAGCCGGGCGGCACCGGCCGCGACGAGGCAGCCGCCCCGATGGATCGACGGATCGGAGACGAGGGTGAGGGCCCGGCCAGGTGCGAGGTCGCTCACCTCGCCCAGCGCCGCCAGGTCGTCGGGATGCAGGTGGGCCACCAGTTCGTCGTGGTCGGGAGCGAGTGCGAGGGCCCGCTGGAGCGCGTCGCGACCGGGATCGGTGGCGGTGGCCACCTCACGGTCGAGGATCGACTCGGCCAGGGCGATCGCCAAGTCGACTGCGGTGGCCTCCACCTCAGCGAAGGTGACCGCGTCGCGGCCGGCGAGGTCGGCGGCGCCGGCCTCGAGCGCGTCGAGTGCGGTCGCGACCCTGGCTTCGATCTGGTGCCGCGCCTCGTCCTGTGCGGTCTCGAGGCCCTCTCGGTACCCGGTGGCGCGGCCTTCGGCCAGGCCCTGCTGGAACCCGGCCGCGTAGCCGTCCTCGACTCCTCGTGCGCGACCGGAGTCGAAGCCCTCGTCCCACCCGGCCGCACGGATGGCATCGAGGGCGTGGTTGCCGGTCTGGCGGGGACGTCCGGCGACCAGGCGTGGCAGGTCGGACACCGCGGCGAAGGGGTGATCGCCGACGTCGGCGTTCTCGATCCCTCGGATGACTCGTGCGCTGGCAGGTTCGGTCATGGCCATGTCAGTCGATGAACTCCTCGCCGGATCGGGTGAGCACGATCTGACCGGCCTCCTCGAGGGCCCGGATGATCCGCACGACCGCCCCCTGGGCCTCCTCCACGGCCTTGAGCCGGACCGGGCCGAGCATCTCGATCTCTTCGAGCAGGTTCTCGGCCGCCCGCGACGAGATGTTGTCGAGGATCTTTCGCCGCACCTCCTCGCGAACACCCTTGAGCGCCAGCGCCAGGTCCTTGGAGTCGACCTGGCGGAGCACCTGCTGGACCGACTTGTCGTCGAGGGTGAGGATGTCCTCGAAGACGAACATGCGGCTGCGCACCTCGTCAGCGAGCACCTCGTCGAAGTTCTCGAGCCCCTCGAAGATCAGCCGCTCGGTGGCCCGGTCAGATCGGTTGAGCAGGTCGACCAGCGTCTGGACGCCACCCACCGAGGACAGGTCGCCCTGCTGGAGCACCGATGACAGCCGGCGCTCGAGCGAACCCTCCACCGCGGCCACGATGTCGGGCGAGGTTCGGTCCATGGTCGCGACCCGAACCGACACGTCGCGCTGGAGCTCCTCCGGCAGTCCACCGAGCACCATCGCTGCCGAGTCCGGCGGCATGTAGGCCAGGACCAGGGCGATGGTCTGAGGGTGCTCGTCACGGATGAAGCCCAGCACGAGCCGGGGGTCGGCCTTGCGGAGAAACTCGAACGGTGCGCTCACCAAGCTCATCGACAGGCGGGAGAAGATCTCCTCGGACTTGCCCTTGCCGACGCTGGCCTCGAGCAGCTCCTTGGCATAGTCGACCCCACCGACCGCGAAGTGGCGACGGGCGGACGCGGTCACCGCGAACTCGTTGAGCACGGCCTCCACGACATCCTCGCTCACGTCGTTCATCCGGGCGACCTCGGACATGATCTCGGTGACCTCGGCTTCCCGGAGAGTCCTCAGGACCTTGGCCGCACGCTCGGTGCCCATGGACATGAGCACCACCGCAACCTTCTGGGGCCCGGTCATGCGGTCGACGGAACGTGACTCGACGAGGCTCATCGGCTGGCCCCCCGTCGGTCACCGAGCCAGCCCCGCAACAGCTGAGCCACCTCGTCGGGCTGGTTGTCGATCATCTCGGCCACCTCGTTCGCCACCGTCGCCTGGCTCTCCTCGGCGGGAGTGCCGACACCGCCGATCAGGTTGTTGAGCGACACGAGGTCGAGCGAGTTGCCGGCAGCAGTGTGGGCGTCGGCCGCCTCGTTGACCTTGGCCATCTGGGCCGGGGTGAGCGACTCGGGCGAGGCCCGTTCGATCGCTCGCATCTCGATCGAATCGGCCAGCGCCGCCCGCCGCTTGGCGGCCTTGCGCATGGTGCGGTAGCCGAGCGCGAGGACGATCAGCACCACGACCACCAGTGCGATGGTCTGGTACAGCTGCATCTGGGCCTCCGACGCCGCGGTGTCGTCGGCCTCGGCCAGATCGGCAGCCATCTGGTCGGCGACGCTGGTGTCGAAGGGCATGGCGCTCACCGCCAGCAGGTCGCCCCGGTCGGGGCGGATGTCGGCGCCAGCGGTCACCACCTGTTCGATCTGGTCGACCATCCCGGGGGTGACGGAGTCCTCGTCCACCAGGACCGCGACCGACATGCGGGTCACCTTCCCCGGTGCCCGGTTGGTGGCTTCGACGATGCGGTTCACCCCGAACACCACGTTCGACTCGTCGAGGGTGTACTCGGTGGGCGGACCCTCCCCGTCGACGGCCTCCTCATCGGGTCCGAGCACACCCGTCGCCGTCTGGCCCGGTCCGGTGTACTCCTCGTTGCGGGCCTGCTCTTCGAGCGCCACCCGACCGCCGTCCTCGTCGGCGATGTCCTCGTAGAGCTCGCGAGTCAGCGTCTGCTCGTCGAAGTCAAGGTCGGCGCTGACGTTGACCACCGCCTTGCCGGGCCCCACGACCGAGGTGAGCATCGCCTGGAGCTCGCTGGCGACCGACTCCTCGAAGGCGTTGACCTGACGCATGTTCATGTCGTTGCCGGCGTAGTCGACCGAACGCTGGCCGGGCGCGGCGAGCACCATCCCGGTCGAGTCGGCCACGGTGATCTCGCCGGGTCCCAGGCGATCGACGCTGGAGGCCACCAGGTTGACGATCCCCTGCACCTGTCCACCGTCGAGGGTGGTGCCTGGTCGGGTGCTCACCAGCACCGAGGCGCTGGCCTCGCGGTCGTTGAGTGCGAACGCCGTGTCGCGGGGCAGCGCAAGGTGCACCGTGGCTCCCTCGATGGCGTCGAGGGACCGGATGGTGCGGGCCAGCTCACCCTCGAGCGCCCGTTGGTAGCCGACCCGCTGACTGAACTCGGATGCGGTGATGCCCTGGTCGTCCAGGATCGACCAGCCCTCGGAACCTCCGCCGGGCACTCCGTCGGCCGAGAGGCGCATACGGGTCTCATAGAGCTCGCCACGGGGCACCTGGACCGTGCTCCCGGCATCGGCGAGGCGGTAGGGGATCCCCTCGGCCGACAGCTGCTCGGTCACCGCGGCCGCGTCCCCTGGTTCGAGGTTGGTGTACAACGCCGCATACTCGCCCTCGCCGGCCAGGCGGGTGAACAGGAACACCCCGGCGAACACCGCGACCACGGCACCCGCCATCAGGGCCTTCTGCCCCTTGGTGTAGGTGGCGTTGAGGGCGCTGGCCCGGTCCTTGAGGCTGACGAGGTCGAACCCTGCCATCAGATCTGCATCCTCATGATCTCGTTGAACGACTCAACCGCCCGGTTGCGCACCGCAACGGTGAGCTGGGTGGCGAGCTGGGTCTGGGTGGCCTGCACCATGTAGTCCTCGACGGCGGCCAGGTCCCCGGTGGCGGCGGCTTGGGCCAGGCGGTCGGTCTCGGCATGAGAGGCCTGGAGGTCCTCGAGCGCGGAGACGACCTTCGAGCCGAACTCCGTGCCGCGCTCCTCGGCCGCGGGATCGACCTGCTGGTTCGGGCGGATCGAGGGCGTGAACCCGGCAGGGACGATCCCGCCGGCGCCACCGATGCCCGGAGGTGGTTGGATCGCCATGGTCAGCGTCCGATCTCGAGGCCGCGCAGGTACGCGTCGCGGGCTCGCTCGAAGACGGTCACGTTGGCCTGGTACGCCCGCTGGGCCATGATGAGGTCGGTCATCTGGTCGCTCAGGTCCATGTCGGGCATGCGCACCATTCCCTCCTCGTCAGCGAGCGGGTGGTCCGGGTCGTAGCTGAGGCGGCCCTCGGGATCGCCGAAGAGCGCTCCCGCGACCCGCACGCCGGAGCCGACCTGACCCTGCTCGAACTGTGCGGTCTCGGCGACGATCTGGCGCTCCTGGTAGGCGGGATCGTCGGTCGATCGGACGGTGTTGACGTTGGCGACGTTGTCGGCGGTGGCATCGATCCAGGTCTTGAACAGGTTCATGCCCGAGGCGGCGATCCCGAGCGAGCCGAACATGGTCATGTCACTGCCCCGTGATCGCGGAGCGAAGGAGGCGGAACTTGCCGTTCATCGCCTCGACGACGAGTTGGTGGCGGAGCGCGGTCTCGGTCAGCCCCACGACCTCTTGGTCCAACGCCACGTTGTTCCCGTTGACCCGGGTCGGGGCGGTGGATCGGGCGATCGTCGGGTCCATCGCCGCGGGATCACCCCGATCGATGGCGGTACGCAGCGAGTCCTCGAAGTCGACCCGGTTGGCGAGGTAGCCAGGGGTCTCGACGTTGGCGATGTTGTCCTCGGCAGCCTGGCGCCGCAGGCTCAGCCCCTGCAACGAGGCCTGCAACGCCTGGAAGGTGGGGTCACCGATCTGCATCAGCAGACGCCCCGGCGACAGGAGCACATCGTTGGCATCACAGACACCCCGCGCGAATCGATCAATCGGACTCGCCAGTCCTTGGCGATCGACCGAGCGCTCCTTGCTCGCTGCGGGGGATCGGCATCACCCCTCCCCCGCTGAGCCTTCGTCAGCGAATGAGGCGATCGACCCAGTTCCTCAGCGACCCTGCCGCTTCCAGGCCCACCCTGTCCCGTCGCGCCTCACGCTCATCGCACCCGCTCGCCGCCTTTGCACGCGCCCATGGGTGCGTGAAGCGCGCTCACACATCGGTTCACGCGCCCATGGGCGCGGCTGGTGCGGTCCAGCCTCGCTCAACGAGGATGGCGGCCAGGTCCTCGACGAGCTCGTCCAGGCATTCGGCGATCTCCCGTTCGGGGAAGCGCACGGTCTGCCAGCCCTCGCGGGCGAGCTTGCGGTCGCGTCGCTTGTCCCGAACGCTCTGCAACGGAACGTCGTGCCAGAACCGGTGGTCGACCTCGACCGCCGTCCTCCACTCGGGCCAGGCCAGGTCGATCTCGATCCGCCGGCCGTTCTGGAGCGTGTAGGGCATGTTCACCTCCGGCTCGGGCAAGCCCTTCGCCGCGATGGCCTGGCGGACCCGGCGCTCGAGCTCGGATCGTACGGCGCGGCGCCAGCTCGGGCGGGCATCGAGCACGCCGACGAAGACATCTGCTCCCGGGCGGCGCGCGTGGTAGAGCCTGGCGGCGGTCGCCATCAGCGTGTTCAGCGTGCAGCGGCGCTCGGCCAGCGCCTGTTCGATCACGCTCTCGGTGCGGTCGGTCCCCAGGATGGCCGCCGAATCGAACAGGGTCCGCGGCGGGCTGGTGAGGCGGATCCCGTCCGAGCGGCGGCCGGTGATGTCGACCGGATCGATCTGCCGGCAGCGGTGGACCCTGGCGCCGGGAAGGTCGAGCCGGGCCCCGTGCGGAACCAGGATGTGCACCCCCGGGTCGGTCATCTCCCGGAAGCCGAGCAGGCGACCAGCGCTGATGAGCGCCACTGCTGCTTTGGGCTGGATCAGGCACGCTCCCACCATGAGCTGGAGCTCGGACTCTGCATGGGCTGCGGACCGGTACAGCCCTCGGGCCATGGTGATCATTGCACCGGAGCGCACCAGCCACCGGATCTGGGCAGAGGTGTGACCCATCGCCCTCATGGTCTTGGCGTCGACCACACCGTGATGGCTGCTCAACCAGGTGTCGAGTCGCCGCCGCAACGCGACCGCCATTGATCATTCCCCTTCGTTTGGGTGACAGAAGGGGGAGGTGGTTCCCCAGACGGTAGGCGAGACGGGATCCTAGGGAAAGGCCCCCTTCGCCCACGACGAACAGCACGCGCATCCCACGCGCCCATGGGCGCGCCAACCGCGCTCACACGACGGTTCACGCGCCCATGGGCGCGGCAAATGCGACAAGGAGTATGGAGGTGGGGGGGCAGGCGAGGGGTGGGGGGCAGGCGAGGGGTGGAGGCTCAGGCGTTGTGGTCGACCATGCTCGGCGCCGGCGGCTCGTCGACGACAGAGGGGCGGCGGGCGACGCTCCGGTGCCCCGCCAGCTCGCTGCCGATCGCATCTCTCGCAGCGGCGACGCGTTCGACGGTGGCGTTGACGGCCTCGAGCAGCTGTCGGGCGCGTTCGTGCAGCGCCTCGGGCATCGCCCCCATCCCCTCGGGGGGATCGAACCCGCCGATCGCCTCGAACTCCGCCTCCAGGTCGAGCAGGCCCTCGGGGTCCACCTGGCGCAGCGCCGCCTCGATGCGGTCGAGGACCGCGGTCCACACCCGCAGCTCGGGGGAACCGTCGCTCATCCCGAGATGTCCAGGCCGCCACCCGAGACGGCCGGGGCAGCGGCGGGAGTGGTGATCAGGGACTGGTAGGCCTCGGACCAGGTGTCGCTGAGGGGCTGCACCAGCGAACGAGCCTCGGCGACGAGCGGCGCGCTCTTGGTCATGTTGGCCTTGCCGAGCAGGTCGGCGAGCCAGGTGTAGATCTCGGCCATCGCCGAAGCGGCATCCCACCGGTCGAAGTCGAGTGCGCCGTGCAGTTCGGCGACGATGTCCTGGGCGTGGGTGAGCGCCTCGTGCGACTCGGCGATGTCGGCTCTCCCGATGGCGACGGTGGCGTCGTCGAGATACCGCAGCAGGCGTTCATAGATGA
>JBKGZW010000111.1:0-10041 GCA_046543225.1 Acidimicrobiales bacterium | reverse complement strand
GTGGTGCCCGGGGTGGGACTTGAACCCACACGCCCTTTCGGACAGGGGATTTTGAGTCCCCCGCGTCTGCCATTCCGCCACCCGGGCCTCTGGTGGTCACCGGAAGCGTAGCCTGGCCACCGTGCCCGAACCGACCACGACCGGCCCGTCACGACTGCGTCGGCGCCTTCGTCTCCTAGGCTGGATGGGTGCCGTGGTGCTGGGCCTGTCGGCGGCGCGAGACTGGGCGATACGCCACAACGATCGCCGGGCGGTCCAGCGCCACCAGCCCGGCTGAAACCTCATGGCCGTCCCCACGGTCAGACTCTTCCACCGAGACCCGCAGCATCTCCCCCCGCACACCGACAGGATCTTCTCACACCGATGATCGCGTTCACCTTCCCAGGGCAAGGCTCGCAACGACCGGGCATGGGCCAGCCATGGGTCGACCACGAGTCGTGGGAGCTGGTCGTCGAGGCCAGCGAGCACGCCGGAAGCGACCTCGAGGCGCTGCTGCTCACCGCCGACGACGACGAGCTCGTCTCCACCCGCAACGCCCAGCTCGCCACCTTCGTGCTGAGCCTGGTGACCCTCGACGCCATCGAGCGCACCGGCGTCGAACCGGCCCGAGCCGCCGGTCACAGCCTCGGCGAGTACACCGCCCTCGTCGCCTCGGGGGCGCTGGCCTTCGACGACGGGGTGCGCCTGGTCAGCGAGCGGGGGGCGGCCATGCTCACCGCCGCCGAGGACCGCACCGGCTCGATGGCCGCAGTGCTCGGCCTCGACGACGACAAGGTCGAAGCCGCCTGTGAGGCGACCGACGGCGAGGTGTGGGTCGCCAACTACAACGCCCCCGGCCAGGTGGTGATCGCCGGCGACCCTGCCGCCATCGACGCCGCTGGCGCTGCGGCCAAGGAGCTGGGAGCGAAGCGGGTCATGGCCTTCCCGGTCGGTGGGGCGTTCCACACCCCGTTCATGGCACCCGCCCGCGACCGCCTGACCAAGGCGCTCACCAGCGTCGAGTGGCGCTCCCCCGCCATCCCGGTCCACGCCAACGTCGACGCCGACGCCCACACCGCTGCCGCCGAGTGGCCAGACCTGCTGGCGGCCCAGCTCACCAGCCCGGTCCGGTGGCGCCAGATCCTCCACCACTTCGACGAGGCCGGGGTGAACACGGTGGTCGAGGTCGGCCCCGGCTCGGTGCTCACCGGCATGGCCAAGCGCACCCTCAAGGGCGCTCGCACCGTGTCGGTCGCCACCCCCGACGACCTCGACTCGCTGCTCGAGGCCCTGGCCGCCACCCCTGCTGCCACCCAAGCCGACACCGGACACCACGACGGCGAGCACCTGTTCGCCACCGAACGCCTGGTGGTCAGCCCTGCCGCCGGGGTCTTCACCCCCGAGCCCGGGCTCGACGCCGGCACGACCATCGCCGCCGGCCACCTGCTCGGCCAGGTGGGCTCGGAACAGGTCCGCTCAGCATTTGGAGGTTCGCTCATGGGATGGCTCGCGGTCGACGGTGAACGGGTGGCCACGAGCCAGCCCATCGCCTGGTTGAGGACGGCCTGAGTGCGCGGCGCAACGATCCGCAGCTGGGGCACCGCGCTGCCCGCGAAGATCGTCACCAACCACGATCTCGAAGCCACCCTCGACACCAGCGACGAGTGGATCGTCGACCGCACCGGCATCCATGAGCGCCGCGTCGGCGGGACCACCAGCGGGCTGGCCATCGAGGCCGGTCGCCTCGCCCTCGATCGAGCGGGCTGGGACCCCGAGAGCGTCGACCTGCTCATCCTCGCCACCACCAGCCCCGACCAGCAGGTGCCGGCGACCGCATCCACGGTCCAGCACGAGCTCGGGCTCTCCTGCGGTGCGTTCGACCTCAACGCCGCCTGCTCCGGCTTCGTCTACGGCCTGGTGGCGGCCCACGGGTTCATCGACGCGGGCATGTCCCGCGTCCTGCTCATCGGCGCCGAGACGCTGTCGCGCATCACCGACTGGGACGACCGGGGCACCGCGATCCTCTTCGCCGACGGTGCCGGCGGGGTCACCCTCGAGGCCGTCGACGGGCCCGGCGAGCTGCTCGGGTGGGACCTGGGTTCGGACGGCTCGGCCCGCCACATCCTCGACGCCGACATCGGCGGCTACCTGGAGATGGACGGGCGCGAGGTCTTCCGCAGGGCGGTGCGGGTCATGGTGCAGTCCGGCAACGAGGCGCTCGCCCGCGCCGGGGTCGGCGCCGACGACATCGCGCTGGTGGTCCCCCACCAGGCCAACATCCGCATCATCGAGTCGGCCTGCGCCAAGCTGGGCATCCCGATGGAGCGGGCGGTCACGGTGCTCGAACACACCGGCAACACGTCCTCCGCGTCCATCCCGCTCGCGCTGGCCGACGCCGCAGAGCAGGATCGTCTGCACCCCGGCGACCTGGTGATGCTGGTCGGGTTCGGTGCCGGCATGACCTGGGCCTCGGCGATCATCCGGTGGGAGCCATGACCGGCCCCGACGGGCGCGTCGTGCTGATCACCGGCGGCAACCGGGGCATCGGTCTGGCCACCGCCGAGGCGTTCGCCGACGCCGGCCACCGCGTGGCGATCACCTACCGGTCCTCGCCACCCGACGACGACCGCCTGCTCTGCGTCCCCTGCGACGTGTCCGACTCCCAGCAGGTCGACGACGCCTTCGCCAAGGTCGAGGCCGAGCTGGGCCCGGTCGAGATCCTCGTCGCCAACGCCGGGTTCAATCGTGACGGGCTGGTCCTGCGGATGTCCGACGACGACTTCACCGAAGTCCTCGACAACAACCTCACCGGCGCGTTCCGCGCCGCCCGCCGCGCGGTCAAGTCGATGATGCGGAACCGCTGGGGACGCATCGTGATGCTGTCGTCGATCGTGGGCACCGCGGGTCAGGCCGGACAGGCCAACTACGCAGCCTCCAAGGCGGGACTGGTCGGGCTGGCCCGCTCGCTCGCCCGCGAGTTCGCGTCCCGCAACATCACGGTCAACGTGGTGGCCCCGGGCCCCATCAGCACCGACATGACCGACGCGCTCACCGACGACCAGCGCTCGGCCCTCTCCGATGCCGTCCCCTTGGCCCGCTTCGGCACCCCAGCAGAGGTCGCGGCGACGATCCGCTTCCTCGCCTCCGACGACGCCGGCTACATCACCGGAGCGGTGATCCCCGTCGACGGTGGATTGGGCATGGGAAGCTGACCGGAACCAAACTCACCCCCGAGCCGGGCCCCTGGCTCGGCCATCGTCTCCAACCATCTACCCACATCACGAAACGGAGCAGCAGTGAGCGACGCCGAGAACTTCGAGAAGTTCAAGCAGTGCGCAGTCGAGGTCCTGGCGGTCGAAGCCGACCAGGTCACCCGTGAAGCACGCTTCGCCGATGACCTCGACGCCGACAGCCTCGACCTGGTCGAGCTGGTCATGCGCCTCGAGGAAGAGTTCGATGTCAGCGTCGACGAGGAAGAGCTCGAAGGCATCGAGACCGTCGGCGCCGCCTACGACCTGATCGTCGCCAAGCTCTGATGCAACGTCGTCGCGTCGCTGTCACCGGAGTCGGCGTCGTCGCGCCGTGCGGCATCGGTCGCGACGACTACTGGCAGGGCCTGCTCACCGCTCCGCCCGAGGGCCGCGAGCGCCACGTCGAACCGTGGGACCCCACCCCCTGGTTCGAGAACCGCAAGGAGGCCCGCCGGACCGACCGCTTCACCCAGTTCGCCATCGCCGCGGCCGACATGGCCCTCGAGCAGGCGGGCCAGATCACCGCCGACCCGGTCCGGTCCGGGGTCCACATCGGCACCGGCATCGGTGGTGTGTCCACACTCGAGGACCAGATCATCACCGGCCACACCAAGAGCCTCGACCGCGTCTCGCCGTTCATGATCCCGATGATGATGCCCAACGCGGCGTCGGCGACGATCTCGATGCGCCACGGCTGGCAGGGTCCGTGCGAGACCACCGTCACCGCCTGCGCCGCCGGCACCCACAGCATCGGCAACGCCGCCCGACTCATCATGGACGACCGGTGCGATGCGGTGCTCGCCGGTGGTTCCGAAGCCCCGTTGACGCCGACCTCGATCGCCGGCTTCACCAACATGACCGCCCTGTCCCGCACCGGCCACTCGCGACCGTTCGACCAGCGGCGCGACGGCTTCGTCATCGCCGAGGCCGGCGCGGTGCTGGTGCTCGAGGAGTGGGACATGGCCGTCGAGCGAGGCGCCACGATCCTCGCCGAGATCCTCGGTTCGGCCTCCACCGCCGACGCCCACCACATCACCGCTCCCGCCCCGGGCGGAACCGGCGCGGTGAACTGCATGGAGCTGGCCCTGGCCGACGCCGGCCTGGCGCCGGGCGACATCGTGCACATCAACGCCCACGGCACCTCCACACCGCTCAACGACGCCGCCGAGGCCGACGCCATCGACAAGCTCTTCGGCGCCCCCGGTCCCCTCGTCACCAGCACCAAGGGCGTCACCGGCCACGCCCTGGGTGCCGCCGGAGCCATCGAGGCCGTGGCCGTGGTGCTGTCCATGGCGCTCCGCCAGCTGCCGCCCACCATCGGCCACGAGGAGCCCGACCCCGACATGGCCCCGCTCAACCTGGTGACCGGCGGCGATGCCATCAGCTGGGAACCGGGGCCCTCGCTGTCGAACTCGTTCGGGTTCGGCGGGCACAACGGCACGCTGGTGCTCGGCCCAGCGCCCAGCTGAACCAGGTCAGCCGGTCGGGGTCGCCGCCCCCTCGAGGTCGAGCAGCCACCGCTTGACCTCGAGGCCTCCCGCGTAGCCACCGAGTCCACCTCCGGTGCGCAGCACGCGGTGGCACGGGACCACGATCGGGATGGGGTTGGTGGCCATCGCCGACCCGACGGCCCGGAACGCCTGTGGGTTCCCGGCCCTGGCGGCCAACTCGGCATAGCTCACGGTCTGCCCGTACTCGACCGCTTCGAGCGCTCGCAGCACCGTCGCCCGGAAGCCCCGGGAGAGTCGCCGGTCCAACGCGAGCGCGAAGCGATGGCGCGCACCGGCGAAGTACTCGTCGAGCTGGCGGCGCACCGGATCGAGACGGTCGGGCATCTCGAGGATGCGGGGCGACACGTGCTCGGCGATCGGTGCGAGCGCCGCATCGGGATCGTCGAAGGACACCGCCAGCAGCCCGGCCTCGGTCCCGGCCACCACCAGCGGCCCGACGGGCGAGTCGACCCTGCACCAGGCGACATCGACCAGGCCCTCGTCGCCGGCACGGGCCGCGAACCCCGCCCGGTCGAAGGCCCCGCCCAGGGTGGCCGCCGCCGCTCGTAGACGGGCCCCGATCTCCTCGTGGGTGTGGCTCACCGGTCGACCTCCTGTCGTAGGGTACGCAGCGCCTCGTGGACCCGCTGTCGGGCCGCTCCGGGACTGCAGTCGCACAGCTCGGCGATCCGGGCGTAGGACAGGTCGTCCACGAAGCGGAGCACCACCGCCCACCGTTGACCCTCCGGCAGCGCCCGGACCGCTCCCCACAGCGCCTCGTCGGGGAGCGACGGGTCGGTTCGGACCGCGCCCGGCGGCGAGGCGCTCGTGTCCAGCGGAGTCGTGGACGGCCTGCGGCCGTTCGCCCGGTAGCGGTCGATGACCTTGTTGCGGGCGATCGTCCACAGCCACGCCCTCACGTTCGCATCCGAGGGAAGGTCCGGGTAGGCCCGCAGCGCGGCGATCAGGGTGTCCTGGGCCAGGTCGTCGGCCTCGCCCACCCCCGCCATGGCCGCCAGGTGGCGTCGCAGGGGTGGGCCCAGCTCGTCGACGATGTGCTGGAACGGGGGAAGGCTCACGGAGATGACAACGACCGTGACCGCTGGCGCGTCAGGCGTCGACCAGCACGAACAGCAGATCGGCCTGGCAGGCGACCTCGCCCGCGACCTCCACGCGTCCTGATCCCTTGCCCGCCCGGCTGGACATGCGACCGAGCTCGATCGTGAGGTCGAGCACGTCGCCGGGTACGGCCTGACGACGGAAGCGGGCCGAGTCGACACCCCCGAAGAGAGGCAGCTTGGCTGCGAACCGCTCGTCGGAGAGCACCGCGTAGGCCCCGAGCTGGGCGATGGCCTCCACCATGATCACCCCCGGCAGGGTGGGGCGACCCGGGAAGTGGCCGGCGAAGAACGTCTCGTCGCCGGTGAGGGTCCACCGTCCCCTGGCCCTGGATCCGGGCTCGAGCTCGGTGACCTCGTCGAGGAACAGGAACGGCGGCCGGTGCGGGATGACCTCGGCGGGTGACGCCAGCGAGCTCACGAGCCGAGCGCCGCGAGCAGCTTGGTCGGGGTGTCCTTGGGGCTGATCTTGGGCCACGCCTCGGCGATCTTGCCCTTCTCGTCGATGAGGAACGCCGAGCGGATGATGCCCATGTAGGTCTTGCCATACATCGACTTCTCGCCCCACACGCCGTACTTCTCGGCCACCTCGTGGTCGGGGTCGGACAGCAAGGTGAACCCGAGCGAGTGCTTGTCGTCGAACTTCTTCAGCTTCGCCGGGGCGTCGGGGCTGATGCCGATGATCGCGGTGTCGCCCACATCGTCGGCGATGTCGCGCAATCCGCACGCCTGGGTGGTGCAGCCGGGCGTGTCGGCCTTGGGATAGAAGTACACCAGCACCTTGCGACCGGCGAAGCCGCTGAGCTTCACCGTCTCGTCGTGCTGGTCGGTGAGGGTGAACGCCGGCGCCTTGGCGCCCACGGCGGGAGATGTCGAAGCTGCCATGGCAGGGACTGTACGCGACTCGGGGCGACCCGTAGGCCGCCCCGAGCGCTCGAGAACGTGAGTGCTGGCTAGCTCAGCCCTTGGCGGCAGCCTTGAGCTTGGAACCAGCGCTGACCTTCGCCGCCTTGCTCGCCGGGATCTGGATGGTCTCGCCGGTGGCGGGGTTGCGACCGGTGCGGGCGGAGCGATCGGTCTGCTCGAAGGAGATCCAGCCGGGGATCGTCACCTTGTCACCCTTGCCGATTGCTTCTGCAACGACCTCGAACAGCGCCTTGACGGCTTCGTCGACATCGTTCTGGGTCTGACCGGTACGGGCGGCAACTGCGGCGACCAGCTCGGACTTGTTCATGTGTTTTGTCCTCCTCGAGGGCCCGGTGAGTCGGATGGTTCCGGGCCAGGTGGCCCCTACGCGACTCGATTCCGGCCTCCGAGTCAAGTATTTCGGGGGTTCGAGGGGGTTCGGGGTCCTCAGCGGGGCGCGAACCGCATCGGCGAGTTGATCATGTGGGTGGACGCCGTCTCGAAGTACTCGAGCATCGCGACTTCGATGTCGGCAGGCAGGTCGGCGGCGCGCACGGCGTCGCTCATGTGGGCCAGCCACCGGTCGCGCTCGGCTTGGCCGATGGTGAAGGGAGCGTGACGCATCCGCAGGCGAGGGTGCCCCCGCTCCTGGCTGTAGGCGGGTGGGCCTCCCCAGAACTGGGCGAGGAATCCGGCCAGGGTGCGGCGGGACTCCGACAGGTCGTCGGGGTAGACGGGGCGCAGGACCGGATCGTCGGCGACCGCGGTGTAGAAGCGGTCGACCAGCTCGACGAAGAAGGCCTCGCCGCCGACTCGGTCATAGACGGTCTCTTGGGCGTCGGGCGCCGGTGAATCCTGCTCGCTCATGGTCCCCACGCTACCGAGCTGCCGTCAGCGGGTGACCCGCTCGCCGCCGACACCGGTGTAGCGGGACATGGGGCGACTCATCCGCTCGGCCCACCACCGGGGATCGCGGGCGTGGGCGTGGAAGTGGTCGGGAACCTGGCGCATCGTGCGGTCGATCTCGAAGTTGTCGGCCCCGAACCGTTCGGCTGCCACCTCTCCCAGCACCGCCAGCATGGCGTCGACGTCCTCGGGCGGTGGTTCGGCGCCGTGGTGGTGCCAGACCACCATCGGCACCGAGCAGACCTCGCAGTCGGCCACCCAGCAGCGCTCGTCCTCGTGATACCAGTGGGTGAACCGGGCTGCCTCGCACAGCTCGCAGTCGGGGTCCTTCGGGGGAGGCGCCTCAGCCACGGTCGAGCCCGGCGCGCAGCGCGGCCACGAACTCGACCGCGGCGTCGAAGCCCTCGCCGTCGAGGAGCTTGCGGATGATCGCCGATGCCACGACCACCCCGTCGGCCACCTCGGCCACCTCGGCCGCGTGATCGGGCGTGGAGATGCCCAGCCCGACGATGACCGGCTTGTCGGTGATCGCCTTGAGCCGGCGGGCAATCGCCACCGCGCTCTCGGCCAGCTGGGCCCGCTCACCGGTGGTGCCGACGACACCGACCGCGTAGACGAAGCCCCGCGCCCGCTCGCACACCCGGACCAGGCGCTCGTCCGAACCGGTCGGCGCTGCCAGCAGGACCGTCTCGACGCCCGCGTGGTCGGCGGACTCCGCCCACGGACCGACCTCTTCGAGGGGAAGGTCGGGCAGGATCGCACCGGCGATGCCGGCTCGGGCCAGGTCCTGGGCGAAGCGACGGTGGCCCATGTGGAACGCCACGTTGTAGTAGGTCATGGCGATGAGTGGCACGGCCGACTCGATGCCCTCGACGGCATCGAGGATGCTCGCCGGGGTGACCCCCGACGCGAGGGCGAGGCTCGACGCTTCCTGGATCGTGGGACCGTCCATCATCGGGTCGGAGAAGGGGATGCTCACCTCGATGGCATCGGCCCCCGCCTGTCCGAAGGCCTCGACCATGCGGGGCCAGTCTTGGGGATAGCCGCCGGTGACATAGGGCAACAGGAGCTTGTGCCCGGCATCACGTCGTGCCCGCAGGTGGGCTTCGAGCGGGCCGATCCCGGTGGTGGTCGGGGCGTCGGCCGTGTTCATCGGAGGATCTCCATCATCTGGCCCACGTCCTTGTCACCCCGCCCCGACAGGTTCAACAGCACCGTTCGCCCGGCCATGTCGGCTCTGGCCCGACTCACCCAGG
Source organism: Acidimicrobiales bacterium (assembly GCA_046543225.1). Taxonomy (GTDB): domain Bacteria; phylum Actinomycetota; class Acidimicrobiia; order Acidimicrobiales; family SKKL01; genus SKKL01. The sequence goes on along the minus strand of JBKGZW010000111.1, from coordinate 1,135 downwards.
CGAGGGCGTGGGCCGGTTCGAGGGCGGGGATGATGCCTTCGGTGCGGGACAGGAGCTGGAAGGCGTCGATGACCTCGGCATCGGTGACCTGCTCGTAGCGGGCACGGCCGATGTCGGCGAGGTGAGCGTGTTCGGGTCCGACCCCGGGGTAGTCGAGACCGGCCGAGATCGACTCGGCCTCGGTGACCTGGCCCCACTCGTCCTGGAGCAGGTACGACTTCGATCCGTGGACCACGCCGGGGACGGCCCGACCGACCGCTGCTCCTCCGGCGGGCTCGACCCCCACCAGATCGGCATCGGTGTCGACGAAGCCCGAGAAGATGCCGATGGCGTTGGACCCGCCACCGACGCACGCGGTCACGACGTCGGGGTGGCCGCCGAGCAGGCGCTGGCACTGCTCGCGGGCCTCGGTGCCGATGACCCGCTGCAGCTCGCGCACGATCCACGGATAGGGGTGCGGGCCCATGGCCGACCCCAGGCAGTAGTGGCTCTCCTCGACGGTGGCGACCCAGTCCCGCAGCGCCTCGTTCACCGCGTCCTTGAGGGTGCGGCTCCCCGACGACGCGGGCCGCACCTCGGCACCGAGCAGCTCCATGCGGAACACGTTGAGCTGCTGGCGGACCATGTCGACCTCGCCCATGTAGACGGTGCACTCCATGCCGAACAGCGCGGCCGCGGTGGCGGTGGCGACCCCGTGCTGTCCGGCGCCGGTCTCGGCGAGGAGCCGGCGCTTGCCCATCCGCCTGGCCAGCAGGGCCTGGCCCAGCACGTTGTTGATCTTGTGGGAGCCGGTGTGGTTGAGGTCCTCTCGCTTGAGGATCAGCCGCAGGCCGAGCTCGTCGGACAGGCGGTGGCACTCGGTGAGCGGCGACGGGCGCCCCGCGTAGTCGGCGAGGAGGCCGTCGAGCTCGGCCCGGAAGTCAGGGTCGGCCCAGGCGTCGGCGAAGCCCGCGGCCAGCTCCTCGCACGCGGGCACGATCGTCTCGGGGACGAAGCGACCGCCGAAGTCGCCGAAGCGACCGTCGGGTCCCGGCGTGCCCATCAGCGACGCACCGTCGCTGGTCTGGTCGGTCATTCGTCCTCCTGCCAGTCGTAGAGCTCGGCGGTCCCGGTCTCGAGCGGATCGAGCTCCTCG
>JBKGZW010000110.1:0-10102 GCA_046543225.1 Acidimicrobiales bacterium | reverse complement strand
TCCCAGCGACCGCCGGGCAGAGATCATCAAGGCGGCGCGAGGTGTGTTCCTCGAGACCGGCTACGCGGGCGCGGGCCTGGCCGAGGTGGCCGCCGCCGGCCACATCTCCCGCGGGTCGATCTACCGCTACTTCCCCAACGGGAGGGTCGACCTCTTCGTCGCCGTCACCGAGGATCTGATCGACGAGCTGCACGGCCGGTTGCGCTATGCCGCGAGCGTGCCGTTCTCTGCGGTCAAGCGCATGGAGCACCTCATCGCCTCGATGTTCGCGTTCTTCCAGGAGGAGCCACACGCCTACCGCTTCTTGTTCCGCGACGTCTGGGCGTCGGGCGAACCCGCGGTCGAGGCGACCGCTGCCGCCGCCCGTGGCCTGTTGAGCTCTGAGATCGCCGGTCTGGTCGCCGAGTCCGGTGCCGGTGGAGAGGAGCTCACCGCGAGCAGCAGCGCCATCCTCGGTGGGGTGCTGGCGAACATCGAGCTCGCGCTCGGCGGTGAGGTCGACCCCGAGGTCGCGTGGTCGGTGAGCTGTCGCTTCGCCACTGTCGCGTTCGACCGGACCTGATCCGAACCCTGGTCAGGGGTCGTCCACCAGGCGCAGCGACGGCACCCGCGGTTCCTCGACGGCTCGCATGGTGAACGGGATGACGGCGGAGACGACCCGACCGGCGGTGGGCTCGTCGACGGTCGTGAGCCCGCCACCCATGAAGACCGCCAGCGACCTCATCGTGGTGAGGATCGGGGCCGATGGATCGCTGCGGCAGCCGTTGTCGGTGATGTCGAGATGGATGGCTTCGTGATCGGCGGTGACCGCGATGTGGACCGCTGTGGCCCCGGCGGTCCAGAGCGCGTCGAGGGTGGCCTCCTGGGCGATCCGGAGCACGACCGCCTCGGTGGTCCAGTCGAGGCTGAGCTCCGGATCGATGTCGACCTGGAGGTCGGGTCGTGGACCGTCACCGCAGAGGTTCTCGAGGTAGGCCCGCATCGGTACCGAGAGGCGCCGGGCCTCGGCGTGTCCTGGCTCGAGCGGTTTGATCGCCTCCGCGATGCGCCGGAAGCCGTCGGCCCGCTGGCCGAGGTCGCGACGGAGCCGCTCGACGGCGAAGCTCACTGCACCGGGGGTGTCGGCCTCGGCGGTGTGGGCGACCGCTGAGGTGAACGACGCCATGGCGGTGTGCAGGGAGGCGGCCTGGCGATGGAGGTGGGTGGCAGCCCGATGCCGGTCGAGGTCGATGTGGGCCATCACCTCGGACAGGAGTCGCCCGCGCTGGGCTGCACTCTGCTCGACCAGTTCGTGGAGCCGGATGGCTTCGCGGGCTGCGAGCAGGTGGCGCACGCTCGAGAGCGCGAGCAGCCCCAGGCCCGCTACGAGGGCGGTGGCGGGAACCCAGTCGATGTCGCGCTGTGACCAGGCGATGGCGGCGGTGAGGGGGATCGAAGCGAGCACCACCATGGCGATGACCGAGCTGCGACGCACCTGGCCGCCGACCGGGAGTCGTTCGAGCCCCGGTGAGGAGTCCTTGGTCGTGAACGCGAAGAAGATCAGTGCCGCCGCCAACGCCACGGCGTGCGCGGCGAGGAACGGGCCGGCGGGCAGCTCGAAGTCGTGCACTCCGAGCACCACCTGGGCGGTCGAGCTGAGGATCACCGCAGTGCCGAAGGCGATCCCCAGGTCGGCGACCAGGCGGTGACCCGGAGCGACGAGTGTCCGGATGACCAGGGCCACCAGAGTGCCGTGGCAGGCCAGGACGGCCCACATCGCCGCCGTCACGCTGAACCACGGGACCGGTGAGTTCAGGATCGTGTTCCCGAACGCCAGCGCGAAGGGAACGCTCACGGCGACGGTTGCCATGACGAGATCGACGGCATCGACCAGCGCCGCCCGCTGGCCTGATCGGGCCCGCAGCATCAAGGTGTTGGCCACGAGGAGCAGACCGAGTGCCACCAGCACCGGGGTCAGTGCCCGCACCATGCTGGGGGGCGGGGAGTCGGGCCCGATCCTGGCGAACGCGTTCGCCACCACGACCACACCGACGCCGATGGTCCCGGCCCACAGGACGCGCACCACCCGGTCCTTGGCCGGGGCTCGGACGGCGGCCACGGTGGCCAGCAGCGCGCCCGGTCCGAGCATCGCCAGGTGCAGCCCGAACATGGCTCGGAGGTACTGATGGGTCGGGAGGGGCGGCCACAGTGCCACGGCCACGAGGGGAACGCCGAGCGCGGCGTAGGCGATCACTGCATACCGGACCGCGGCGGGGAACACGAAGCGCCCGCCCGCTGGTGGTGGCGCATCATCGTCGGCTCGCTCGATGGGTGGTGCGGGCGTGTCGGTCCCGGCGACGCGCCCCAGCACGGGTGCCTGATCGGCCATGGTCCCCTCCCGGATGTCGCTCCAGGGTACTCGGCTCGTCCGCGTGATCAAGGGGCCACCCAGGGTGCTCGCTCGGCCCTCATGCCGTGCCGGTGCTCACCTGGTTCTTGCCCGAGTGCTTGGCCTCGTACATGGCGCGGTCGGCGACCCGCACGAGGGCGTCGACGTCGTCGATGCTGGTGACCTCGCCGAGATCGGCCCGTCCGATCCCGATCGACACGCTGGCGGTGATGGCCCCGTCGGGTTCGATGGCGATGGCTTGGGCGATCTCGCTCAGCGCACGGTCGGCCATCTGTTCGAGCTCGGGAGTGGAGACGCCGACCGACACCACCACGAACTCGTCACCTCCGATGCGGGCGACGATGTCGTCGGTGCGGGTGACCGACTCCAACCGCTGCGCGATCGCGATCAGGACGGTGTCACCGGCCGCGTGCCCGTGGTGGTCGTTGACCGCCTTGAAGTCGTCCAGATCGCAGAACAGCACGCCCACCTGGGCGCCAGGGTCGGCCCCGGCGTGGTGGTCGGGGGCGTTGGCGGCGCGGATCGCGGCGTGCAGGCGCGCCTCCATCCCCGCCCGGTTGGCGATGCCGGTCAGCGGGTCGGTCTCGGCGCGGGTGGTGAGGGTGTCCGCCGTCTGTCGCAGCTCGGAGACATCGTCGCTGAGGATGCTCAGGTCCGAGCTGAGCCGGGCCTGGTCGATGGCCGAGATGGCTTGCGCGGACAGCACCCGGAGCGCCTCGATGCGTGCCGGTTCGAACGCGTGGGTGTAGGTGTCGCTCTCGAGGATCAGCACCCCGGTGGTGGTGCCGCTTCGCCCGACCGGCAGGCCGAGCAGCGACCGCGGTGACCGGCTGCGAAGGGACAGATCGGCACGGAGCCGCCGGTCGGAGGCGGGGTCGACGACCGAGAGGACCTGGCGCGTTCGCAACACGTAGTTGACCGCAGGCCGGCAGAGCTCGGCGTGGTCCTCCAGCGACACCGATCCCAGTGGCGCGATCTCGACGGTGTCGCCGACCACCTGACCAGCCACCTCGACCCTCGGACCGGTACCCGACTGCAGCACCAGCCATCCGCGGGTGGCCTCGGTGTGTCGCATCAGGATCTCGATGAGTCCTTCGAGGAACTCGCGCACCTCGAGCTCCTGGCCCAGCAGCGAGCTGGCCTCGGCGAGGGTCTCGGTGGTGGAGTCCGTCGACGGGGCGGTCGGTTCCGGATCGACCGATCCACGGCTCGTCGGTGTGCGGATGGTCACCCCGGGGGGAAGCCTGTCCCCCACGGTGTCGGCCACGGCGGCGGCACCCCACGCCTCCCACGCGTCACGGGCGACACCCGCGTAGTGGCGCCCCAGCGCCAGCCGGTCGCGGCCGGCGTGGAACATCGCCGCCCGTTCGGCGGCGACACCGAGGTCGTGCAGCGCTCCGTTGGCGGTGGCGAGGCTCACCGCGCGCTCGTAGCGATCCATCGCCCGGGCAGTGGCCTCGACTCCTCGCCCTTCAGCCACGATGGCCTCGATCAGGGCCACCCGGTGTCCCGCGTTGGCGGGTGCGTGGTGGGCGAGCGAGCGAAGGCGCCGCAGGGACCGCTCGGATCGGGCCCGCCGGCTCAGGCGTTCGCGGCGACTGCGCGCGTCTGCGAACGCCACCGCGTCGAGGTAGGCCTCGTGGTACCAGTGCTGGCCGAGCACCGCCTGTCCGGGGGCGGTGCGGACGAGGCGTCCGGCGGCGGTGGTGGATCGCCGCATCGAGTCGCCGTCGCCGACGCACAGCGCGACGAGTGCCCGGACGGTGTGCACGATCATGGCCAGCTCCCCGCCGCGCTGGCGGCCACTGGACCACTCCTCGACGTCGAAGTGGCGGCCCGAGAGGATCGTCCCTCCCGGCCCGTCGACCAGATCAACGATCGCCTGGCGGATGATCTCCACCCGAACCCGGAAGCGGTGCTCATCGAGTGCGGCCAGGTCGTCAGCGCTCGCGGCCGCCTGTTGGTCGAGGCGGGGCAACGGGCGGCTCGCCAGCAGTCCGTGGAGCACGGCGAAGGTGCCGCCGCTGAGGCCATAGCCCCGCTGCCGGGTGGCCACGCTGTCGAGAAACCGTTCCTGCAACGGCTCGATGGTGTCGCCGAGCGGTTCGCCCCAGTGGCGCACGAACGCGTCGTGGGCGAAGGCGACCATGGTGTCGACCCCAGCGCTCGACCTGCTCGCGAGCTCGCGGCCCACGTGCCCGAACCGCAGTCCCGTGCCGATCCCGGCGGGAAGGGACAGGTTCAACATGCCGTATCCCGTCAGGTAGTAGGCCGACGCGTCGCCGACGCCGTAGCGAGCGGTGAGCTGGGTGCCGCGCAGGACCAACCACATGTGGGTCAAGGGCTGGTCGACATAGGCGAGGTGCACGCAGGCGAGCATGGCCTCGAGGGCGGCAGCGACCCGCTCGTCGGTCAGCACCGGTGCGGTGAGCAACGATTCCGGCTCGGTTCCGGTGAGCGCCCGCCGGACAGCGAGGTACTCGCGCCCGATGTCGGCCCAACCGACCGGGTCGGGGATGGGCTCGCCCAGCTCGGCGAGGATCGTCCGGAGCGATTCCAGCCCGGTGTCGAGGTCGCCTCGGGTCCAGGCCCTCGTCCCGAGGATCCTGAGCGCCCGCACGCGTTGGGCTGCCGCCAGGTCGTCGAGCCCCATGCGATCGAGCAGGTCGTCGACGAGCCCCGCCCGACCGAGGATGAGCGCGTGCTCGGCTGCGCGGAGGTGGAGCTCGAAGGTCAGGTCGGGGTCGCTGCGCCATCCGTCGGACGACAGCAGGGCCAGCGCGGTGAGCTGGAAGTCGAGCGCCTCCTGGAAGGCAGCGTTGCGGTGCGCGTGGCGCCCTGCCTCCTCGCACAACCTGAGAAAGAGCCGGCGGTCCTCGCCGGGCTGCTCCAGTGACGGCTGGCCCCTCAGCAGATCGATGAGCACGAACCGGGACTCGTCGTCGACCATCGGTGCCCCGGCCGGATCGCGGGGAGCGGTGGCCACGATGGCGCGAGCGACGGCGTGGCGGAGCTCGTCGAAGGCGTCGCCGTGGAGCGCGTCGAGGGCGGCCCGCCGGATCGAGTTGTCCGCGCAGAGGACGCGGTGCTGGTGGTCGACCGGGTGGCGGACGAGCACCCGAGCGTCGACCGCCCGATCGACCAGGCGGATCATGGTGTCGTGATCGCAGCCCGCCCACTCGGCCAGCATCTCGACCGAGGCTGCCCGTCCGGCGACCGCGGTGGCACTCACCACGTCGCGAAGCTCCGGTTCGAGATGGTCGATCCGGCGGGCCGAGACGGTGTCGAGGTCGTCGGGTTCGACGACCACGAGGGCCTCGTCGTCCCAGGTCCAGCGGGCGGCAGCGACGTCGATCCACAGGTGACCGCTGGTGGTGAGCTGCCAGATGTCGTCGAGGGCGACGGTGGGTGAGCCCCCGGATCGGGCCCAGACCGCCTCGCCCAACGGGGTCACGTGCTGCACCGACGACCCGGTGCCGAGCGCGAGCAGCTCGCTGATGGCCAGCGGCGTGAGCGGAGCCAGCACCATCTCCCGCACGTCGACCTCCTGACGGCGCAGCTGGTCGAGGAGGGGGTCGAGTCGGCGGGAACGATGGTCGGAGACGAGGATCACCGCCAAGGGTCCCACCTCGGGGTGCCCGGCCAGGATCTCCAGGGTGCGCAGCGAACTCCGGTCGGCTCGGTCGGCATCGTCGAAGACGGCGACGAGGGGTGGGAGAGAGTGGGCGATGGTGGCGATCGCCACGCGAACCGCTCGTTCGACGCGACTGATCGCCTCCTCGGGAGCGGTGTCGGGTGGTGAGGGCTGTGCTCCCACCAGGGGTTCGAGGGCGGGGATGATCTGGGTGGCGAGGGGAAGATCGGTGCCGAGCCGTTGGATGAGGTCGGTGCGGAGACGCTCGACGATCTCCTCGGGTGTCGCCAGCAGCAGCGCGACGACCTGTTCCATCAGCTCCACGGGTGCCTGGAGCGGCAGGACAGGACCGCCCTTCTCGAACTGGCCGAGGCCGGACAGGATCGCGGCGTCGGCCAGTTGATCGCACAAGGCGGCCGCCAGCGATGAGGCGCCGGTGCCGGGTTCGCTGCGAACGACCACCACCCGACCGGTGCCGTCGGTGGCCACCGCGTCGATGTGGGATCGCAGCTCTTCCAGGACGCCGTCGCGGCCGACGAGCTCGGGGGGATCCTCCCATCGCAGCCGCGGGCACTCGGTGCTCAGGTCGAACGCGGGACACTCGTCGTCGCGGCGCAGTGAGTCGCGTGCCCGCACCAGGTCGCGGCGCAGTCCGAGCGCCGACCGGTATCGGTGGTGGGGATCGGCCCTGGTCGCCTGATCGAGGATCGAGCGGAGTCCGGGCGGGATCTCCCAGCCAAGCTGCCGGCACGCGAGGTCGACCGTGGTCGCGAGCGAGTACTGGTCGCTGGCCGTGGTGGCCGGCAGCAGGTCCGAGCCCAGCTGTTCGGGGGCGGGATGCAGGCCCTGGGTCGCTCGGCGGGGTGTTCTCCCGGCCACGCATCCGTCGTAGAGATCGACGAGGACGGCGCCGGTGGCCGTCACCATGATGTGGTGGGCGTCGACGCCACGGTGCGCGACGCCCGCCGCGTGGAGTGCGACGAGCGCATCGGCCACGTCGACGGCGACATCGAGCAGGTCGGGAAGCGTCGGTTCGTCCTCGGCGAGGTGGGTGGCGAGCGAGCGGTCACCCGGGTCCGACAGCACGAGCGCGGCGCGGTTGGGCTGGTCGATCAGGGCCCGCGCCTGCACGAGGTGCTCGTTCCGGGCAGCGGCGGTGGTGTCGTGTTCACGCCGCAGGCGCTCGCGGGCGTCGGCGTGGGGAAGGTTCGAGGCGTGGGTCTTGATGATGACGTGCTCGTCATCGGTGTCGCGGGCACGTACGACAACGGTCTCACCGAGCTGGTCGAGCAGGGTGAGATCGGTGAAGCCGGCCAGCCCGGTGAGCCGCAATCAGTCCCCCGTCCCGACCGGCCCGGGTCGGGCGAACCCGTATCCGGCGATCTCCTCCAGTGCCGGCGCGCCGGTGAGCGCGTGGGCCGCCAGCATCCCGGACATGACCGCGCCTTCGAACGACCCGATGTTGATGCCGGTGAAGATCCAGTCGCTGGCCAGCGCCAGGTTGTCGGCGCCGCTCTCCCAGGCCTTGGGCCGCAGGGCAGCGGTCCCTGGGGGTGAGGGGACGTAGCGCTCGTTCGGGTCGATGTTGGCCCGCCAGTACTGCGCATCCACCCGGGCCTCGCCCCGGTCGTCCGAGTCGGGCGGGCACCAGAGCGCGTCGGTGTCGAACGAGGCGGGAATGAAGGGGTTGGTCCCCGCCTCGGGGAAGATGGACACGGCGCTGTTCAACCACTGGACGAAGGTCGCGCGTGCTCGCTCGTCCTCGATCGCCGGCACGGCATGATCGTCGAAGGGTGGCCAGGGCTGGTAGTGCGGGATCGGTCCGCACAGATAGATCAGCCCCTTCGGGGCGTCGTCGCCGTACGGGCCCCAGTTCTCCGCGGCGAGCACATCGGTCATGTCGGCGTAGCCGAGCGGGGGGATCGCGGCACCGCCGACCACCCGGTCGGTGCCGCTCATCTCGGGAAACCCCAGCTCCTGGGTCGTGCGGTTGGTCCACATCTGGGCTGCCATCGTCGCACTTCCTCCGAGGCCGTCGATCGCCGGGGCCCAGCTGGCATGGGCCACCAGCTCGGGTGCCAGCTCCGGCAGGCACGGCAAGGGAGCTGCCAGGACCACGTGGGTGAAGTCGTCGTCGACCGAGAGCGTCTCGGTGGCGACCGGCTCCCAGGGCGACCACCACGACTCGAGGTCGATTCCCCGCTCCTGCAGCTCGGATCCCTGGACGAGTTGGCCATGGATCGGGGCGTTGGGCCATGCCCAGGTGCTGTCATCGAGGCGGACCAACGGCTCGTAGGGTGCGTCGTCGACGGTGGTGGCCTGGATGTCGACGTCGATCCGGTCGATGCGGCCCGACGCCGCGTCGTAGTGCACGTCGGTCACCTTGTTGAAGAACCGGAACTCGACGCCGCGGGCGACGGCGACCCGGTAGAAGGGGGCGATGACGGTGTCGCCGGTGCCGCGCGCGAACCAGTAGGTGGCCTGACCGCAGGCCAGCACCTGACGGAGGACGAACCACAGGAACCCCGCCGCGGAGAAGTCGGGCGGGCGGGAGGTGTCGCCGTCGGGGAACTGGAAGCACATCTGGGCGGGCAGCTGCACCGCGCTGCTCGACCGAGCTTCGGGGGCCATGCCGTGTCGGGCACACCAGTCGATGAAGTGCTCGTCGTCGACGGTGTCGATGCCGCGGCCGAAGATGTCGTCGGCCAGGACCCCCCGGGCGACCGTCGTGTACAGCTCGATCTGGCACCACACCGACCGGAGCCGAGCAGCGGTGCCGTCGGCGGCGTCCTGGGCGGCCTCGACCCGATCTCGGACCCATGCCAGCGCCTTGTCGAGCTCGGCGACGACTCCGCCGTGATGCTCGTCGGAGGGAGGTGCAGGGTTCTCGTGGTGGTGGGCGATGAGGTCCTTCAGGGCGCCCAGCCGCTCGCCGAGTCCCCGCTCGGACGCGTCGGGGTCCTCGCCGAAGGCCTCGTCGATGAGGTTGTGGACGAGTTGGAGCAGCTCCTTCATCAGCGTCGCCGGACCCGGGTAGTCCTGGTCGCCCCACGGAGACAGGTCGTTGTGGGGCAGGTACTCGGGGGTGAGGTACCACCGGCGGTCGAGGTTGTCGGCGAGCTGGATGTAGTTGCTGGGCGACAGCTCGTCCTCGATCGAGGTGGCGGGTTCGCCGGCGGAGCGGTCGAGCTCGTCGAGGCACCGGTTCAGGGTGCGCATGGCGTTGGTGTACATGTTCCCGAACAGGTGGATGCCGTGCTCCTCGATCCGGGCGTCGCCCTCGAGGGTCCACGTTTCACCGTCGCGGACGGCGGTCCCTCGCCTGCCGGTCGCCCCCTTCCCCCCGACCCGCCATCCGAGCTGCAGGACGGTGACGTCGTACTCGTCCGCCCAGTTCGGGTGCAGATCGGGGTCGGTCAACGAGAGCGCGGCCGACAGCCCGGCAGGACCCCCACCGATGATCACGATCTTGCGCCTGTCACCCATGTTCCACCCTTCGCTCGCTCCCATCCTCGTCGGCCGAACGCGGGCAAGTGTGAAGCAGCCCGGGCGCCGCGGGCGACGGTGTACCGCCTGGAAGGCGCTCGTGCGTGTAATGGTGGTGTGAGGGGACGTTCGGAGGAGCCGGAGCTCGAGCTGCTGGTCGACGAGGCGACCGGCGGCCACCTCGGCCCCCACCCCTCGACCGGACGTGCCGTCCGGGACTTCGAGCGCTTCTACCGGGCCGAGTACCCCAAGGTGGTGCGGACGCTCGTGGGGCTCACCGGCCGACGGTCGGTCGCCGAGGAACTGGCCCAGGAGGCGATGCTGTCGGCCTACGGGCGGTGGGCACGCCTGCAGGCGATGGACCGGCCGGACCTGTGGGTACGCCGGGTGGCGGTCAACCGGGCGATCTCGACCCATCGTCGGGTGATCGCCGAGGTCGCGGCCGTCGCCCGCGTGAAGGCGCGGGGGGTCGAGGTCGCCGCGCCCGCCGATCCCGATGACCATCTCTGGGCCCAGGTGCGGGCGCTCCCCGCTCGCCAAAGGGCAGCGCTGGTGCTGTGGGCGGTGGAGGGCTTCACCTTCGACGAGGTCGG
>JBKGZW010000109.1:0-10121 GCA_046543225.1 Acidimicrobiales bacterium | reverse complement strand
GCTGAGCGGGACCACGACGAACAGGCCCGCCCCCAACAGGATCGCCATGACCCCGATCGCGAGCACCTCCCGGAGCCCGACGGCGAACCCGACCACGGCCAGGACGAAGCCGACCGAGAGCACGACCGGCGGTGCCATGGTGAGGAGACGCCCGCCGCGGGGCGGCGGCCGGTGGGAGTCGTCGAGGCGTTCGTCGAGGTCGTCGAAGCCGTCATCGAGCGGGTGCCAGGCGGTCTCCTCGGGCTCGACCACGACCGCTCGGGGTCGCCGGTCGAGCAGATCGTCGTAGCGGCGCCGACGGTCCGGGTCGCGCAGCTCCCACCAGGCCTGGTTCACCAGGCGCATCCGGTCCTCGGCCCGGGCACGATCCTCGGGGGTGGACCGCGCGTGGCGGTCGGGGTGGTGAGCGCGCACCAGCCCGAGGTAGGCCGCCCGCAGCTCCTCGTCGGTGGCCGTGCGGGCGACGCCGAGCACGTCGTAGTGGGTCACGCCTCCACCCTATGGCGAGGGCCGGGATCGAACCCGGTCAGCCGGACAGGGAGCGGACAGCATCGACGATCTCATCGGTGGACCGGAAGGTGAGTCCCGCCGTCGCACGGTGCAGGTAGCGGATGATCCCGGATTCGTCGACCACGAACACGCTCCGCTTGTAGAAGCCGATGGGGCCCAGCACCCCGTAGGCCGAGCCCACCGCCTTGTCCAGGTCCGACAGCAACGGAAAGGCGAAGCCTCCCTGTTCGCGGACGAAGGCAGCGTGGCTGGCCACGTCCTGGGGACTGATGCCGAGCACGGCGGCATCGACCGCGGCGAACCGATCGAACTCGGCGGTGTAGGAGTTGAGCTGGCGGGTGCAGACACGACTGTTGTCTGCCGGGTAGAAGACCAGCACCACGGGCTGGCCGGCGTACTCGTCGAGGCGGTAGGACCGGGTGCCGGCCTCGGTGCCGTCCGTACCCTCGAGCTCGAAGGACGGGGCGACGTCTCCGATGCCGACGGTCACCGGTCGTCCTCCTGGCCCCGGGCACGATCGCCGCGCTCGTCGCGCTCGTGTCGCCGCGCGCGCGTGGGAGGACGGGTCCGGCGCCCCCTGGTGGCCGCACGCTCCCCGTGCTCGAGCCGGTCGAGCAGCCCCGCGACCGCGGTGTGGATCTTCTCGACCTCCCGTCGGGCCTCGCGCCGGCCGACGAAGTGGCCGCCGGTGGTGAGCCCGCCCGCGACCGGCAGCGACAGCAAGGCCACGGGGTCGACCCCGACCGTCGTCGCGGTGCCGACGATCGCCGCGCCGCCCGCCGCGCCCCCGATCCCGATCCAGGTGGCGTGGATGGAGCGCACGCCGGTGAGGTCGAGTGAGATGCGCACCAGCACCGATGGCTGCTGCGGGGACGAGGCCGACGGTGGTGCCGGCGTGAGCGTCACCTGCACGCTGTGGACCTGGTTGAGGACGAATCGCGCTCCGGGGTCCGCCCGCTTGCGGACGCTGGCGAGCCATCCTCGTCGAGGCGCCCACCGTGACCCGTCGGCGAAGACCCGCTGCTGGTCGAACAGCTGGCGTCGCAGGTAGCGCCCGACCTGGGTCTCGATCTCGTCGGTGGTGCCCGGCACCACCCGCTCGAGCACCAGCGAACGGGTGGGGAGCCGACCGCCGGCGTAGGGATCGGGGGACACGACGTCGGGGTGCAGCACCTCGTTGAGCGCTCGGCGCACCGCGGCGCGGGAGAGCCCGGCCTCGATCGCCGCCGCTTCGACCACCGCGGGATCGAGGCGCGAGTCGGGCAGCTCCAACCCGCCCTCGGCGTCGAGCTCGGTGGCGCGGCGCAGCACCGCGGCGAGCTCGGCCTGGCTCAACCTCCTGGCCACCGGTGGGTGGGAGGAGTCCACCCGCTCACCTCGCCCGCCCTGCCCGCCGGGGTCGTTCACACCTCGACCGAGCGGAGCACGTCGTCGGGGATGTCGAAGTTGGCGTGCACGGCCTGGACGTCGTCGTGGTCGTCGAGTGCTTCGAGGACCCGGAGCACGGCGCTGGCCGACTGGGCGTCGGCGAGCGGAACCGTCGCGGAGGGAACCATCGAGACCTCGGAGGAGTCGACGGGGATGGCTGCATCGTCGAGGGCCTCGCGGAGGTCGGCGAGGACACCGGGCTCGGAGGTGACCCGCCAGCTGTCGCCGTCGTCGATGATGTCGTCGGCGCCGTGCTCGAGCGCGACCAACATGACGTCCTCCTCGCTGACGTGGCCGGGCACGATGATCACCCCGCGCCGCTCGAACTGCCAGGCCACCGCGCCCGGCTCGGCCAGCGACCCGCCGTTGCGGGTGAAGATCGTCTTGATCTCGGCCCCGGTGCGGTTGCGGTTGTCGGTGAGCACCTCGACCAACATGGCGACACCGTGGGGGGCGTAGCCCTCGTAGGTGATGGATTCGTAGGTGACGCCCTCGAGCTCGCCGGTGCCCCGCTTGATGGCCCGTTCGATGGTGTCGAGCGGCACCGAGTTGTCGCGGGCCTTCTGGAACATGGTCCGCAACGTGGGGTTCGTGTCGGGGTCTCCCCCGCCTTCGCGGGCGGCGACCTCGACCTGGCGGATGAGCTTGGCGAAGAGCTTGCCCCTGGCCTTGTCGGCCGCACCCTTCTTGTGCTTGATGGTGGCCCACTTGGAGTGTCCGGACATCAGGTGACCTCGTTGATCGCGGTTCGGGCGCTGTCGGCGACCGCCGACAGCAGCAGCTGGTGGATGCGAAGGTCGTCGCTCAGTTCCGGGTGGAACGACGACACGATGACACACCCCTGCCGGCACAGCACAGGCGCGTCGTCGACGGTGGCCAGGACCTCGACATCGGGACCGACCCGCTCGACGACCGGCGCCCGGATGAACACCGCGTGGAACGGGGCGGGATCGAGCCCGGCGTCGGCGAACCCGGCGATGTCGAGGTCGGCCTCGAAGGAGTCGACCTGGCGACCGAAGGCGTTGCGCCGCACCGACAGATCGATCGCAGCGAAGCACCGCTGGTCGGGTCGACCGTCGAGCACCTCGGCCGACAACAGGATCATGCCCGCGCAGGTACCCAGGACCGGCAGCCCCGCAGCGAGCCGGGCGGCGAGCGGATCGAACAGCTCCTGGCGCTGGAGCAGCATCGAGATGGTGGTGGACTCGCCGCCGGGCACCACGATGGCGTCGAGCCCGGCGAGGTCGGCAGGGCGACGCACCTCGACCGGGGTCGCGCCCAGGCGCGTCAGGCTACGAGCGTGGGGTTCGACGGCGCCTTGGAGCGCGAGGATCCCGACGTTCATGAGCCCCCGGAGGCCTCGATTCGCTTCGCCGTGGCGACACGGTGGCTACCACCCTCGGTCGGCATAGGTGGTCTCGAGGCTGCTGATCTCGAGGCCGGCCATGGCCTTGCCCAGGCCACGGCTGACCTTCGCGAGGATCTGCGGGTCGCGGTGGTTGAGCGTGGCCTCGACGATGGCTTTGGACATGCCGGTCGGGTCGGAGCTCTTGAAGATGCCCGACCCGACGAAGACGGCTTCGGCCCCGAGCTGCATGACCAGGGCAGCATCGGCGGGGGTGGCGATGCCCCCGGCGCAGAACATGGGGACCGGGAGACGTCCGGTCTGGTGGATCTCCTGCACCAGCGGCAACGGGGCCTGCAACTGCTTGGCCCACTCGAACTGCTCGGCGGGGTCGGCCTGGGTGATCTTGGCGATGTCGCCCAGGATGGAACGCAGGTGCCGGACCGCTTCGACGATGTTGCCGGTGCCGGCCTCGCCCTTGGACCGGATCATGCAAGCGCCCTCGGAGATGCGCCGCAGCGCCTCGCCCAGATTGGTGGCGCCGCACACGAAGGGCACCGTGAACGCCCACTTGTCGATGTGGTGGACCTCGTCGGCCGGGGTGAGGACCTCGGACTCGTCGACGTAGTCGACCCCGAGCGCCTCGAGGACCTGGGCCTCGACGAAGTGGCCGATGCGGGCCTTGGCCATCACCGGGATGGTGACCGCGTCCTTGATGCCTTCGATCATCTCGGGGTCGCTCATGCGAGCCACACCGCCGTCGCGACGGATGTCGGAGGGGACGCGCTCGAGCGCCATCACCGCCACCGCACCCGCGTCCTCGGCGATGCGGGCCTGCTCCGCGTCGACGACATCCATGATGACGCCGCCCTTGAGCATCTCGGCCAGACCCCGCTTGACCAGCTGGGTGCCGGTCTCGCGGCCGGGGGTGGGGTGCGCGTTCTCCATGGTCACCAGTGTAGGGGGCCTGGGGGCGCCGCCCGTAGCGAGATCGGAGCGATCAACCCTGGTCGCGTGGATCGGCGTCGAGGAACGACACGCTCCCGGAGCCGGCACGGGGCAGCTCGATCCAGATCCGTCCCGGCGACAGGCTGATCTCGTTGCCGTCGGGATCGAACAGCTCGTAGGGAGCGTCGGCCGCAGGTCGTTGCCAGGTGCCGGCCACCACCCACCCGTCGGAGAGGACCCAGGCGTCGCCGGATCCCACCGTGGCCGCTTCCGGCGAGCCGGGATCGGCCGGACTGGTCCGGTACGAGGTGCTGAGGACCACCACGTTGGGGAAGGCGAGCTGGAGGTTGTCGGGGTCGAGGTGCTCCCGACCGTCCTGCCAGCGGAGGAACATCTCCTGGTCGTCGTCCCACAGCCAGCGGACCCCGGTGCTGCCGAAGGAGACGTCGACGCCCACGACCGGCAGAGCGTGCAGGGGCGCCTCGGCGTCCTCCTCGAGGAAGCTGAACCACCCGTCGGGGGGAGCCGCGCCGTCGCCGGCGGCGTCACGCAGCTCCGAGGTGTTGGTGAACAGGTTGTTGGTGCCGCTGGGTCGTGAGCGATCACGGAAGTAGAGGTGGCCCCACGCCGAGTTGTGACCGGCCGAGAGCGTGTCCGAGTTGGCCAGCGCCCGGATGGTTCCCTGGTTGCCACCCGAGTGGCCGAAGACGGGCCGGCCGAAGACGGGGAGCAGCTCGACCTCGGAGGTGCGGGCGCTTCGGATCGGGCCGACCGGATCGGAGTCGGTCGACTGGAACACCGCCAGGAACCGGCTGATCCCGCCCTCGACCAGTTCCTCGACGACGACATCGGCGGTCGAGAGGCCGACCTGGGGTTGCGCGGATCGGTCGCTGGCGATCTTGACCGCCACCACCGGGCGTTCGGTCACCGACTCGTCCTCGACGGGGAGCCCGGTGAGCTGAGACAGGGTCGGGGGCTCGGTCGTGGTCGTGGTGGAGCTGGTGGTCGTGGTGGAGCTGGTGGTCGTGGTGGACTCGGCCGCGTCGCTGTCGTCGCTGCCGCACGCGGCCAGCAGCACGGCGGCGCCGAGCACCAGCAGCGCCCCCAGGCGGGGGACGCGCGGCCGCGGCGAACGGACGGTGAAGTGGGACAACGCTGTTCAGAGCTCCCGAAGTGTCGCGATGCGCTCATCGATCGGTGAATGGAACTGGCCGGGCCGCCCGACTGCCGGCGCAACAGGATCCTCGATCCACAGATGCTGTGTCCAACGGGGAACATCTGGCACCGTCGGGTCGGCCTGGATCTTGGCGAGCGCCTCCAGCAGGCCCGGTGGGTAGCGAGTGAAGCTGACCCCTTCGATGTCGGCGATGACATCGGCGCGGGCGGGCAGCAGCCGCTGCGGGGCGCCGGGCCACACCCGGGCGATGACCGCCATCACCGAGGCCAGGGCGGCTTGGCCGCTCTTGACCAACGCCAGCTGGCGGGCCACGACCCCCTCCAGCTCGATCCGGCTGAGGTCCTCGAGCAGACCCCTGGTGACGATGAGGCGGGCGTGACGCGGGGTGAGCCCGATGGCCAGCGCGTTGCGCGACGGGGTCTCGATCACATAGAGGCGTGGTCGCGCGATGCCGTTGGTGACACAGAGGCCCTCGACCAGGTTCTCGAGACGGGGGGCATCGAGGAGCGGAACCGCCCCCACCCCCGAGGTGATGTGGTCGACGCCCCGCTGCACCAGCACACGCCCGACCCCCGCGCCGAGCACGGCGCCGAGGATCGCAGGCCACCAGCCGACGCCGACGAGGACGCCGGCGAGGCCCAGCACCAGCGCACCGAGCGCGGCGAGGCTCGCGCCGAACGCGAAGGTGAGCAGGCGTCGGGTGCGGGCGAGCTCGGCCGAGGTGGGAGTGGACAGTGTCGAATCCTGGTGGGTCAACGAAGCAACGGGGTTCGTGGCGCTCAGAAGTCGACCTGCACCGGGCCGCGCGACTCGTCGTCGGTCTCGAAGTACTCGCGCTCGGTGAAGCGGAACATGCCCGCGAGGATGACCGCGGGGAACGACTGGATCTTGGTGTTGTACTTGTAGACGCTGTCGTTGTAGAACTGCCGCGCGTAGGCGATGCGGCCTTCGGTGCCGGTGAGCTCCTCCTGGAGCTGCAGGAAGCTCTCGTTGGCCTTGAGATCGGGATAGGCCTCCGACACCGCGAACAGCGACTTGAGGGCGCCGGTCAACATGTTCTCGGCTTCGGCCTGGCCCTCGACCCCGGTGGCCGACACCGCCATGTTGCGGGCCTGGATCACCTTCTCGAGGGTCTCCTGCTCGTGGGTCGCGTAGCCCTTGACCGTCTCGACGAGGTTGGGGATCAGGTCATAGCGCCGCTTGAGCTGCACATCGATCTGCGCCCAGGCGTTCTCGATGCGGTTGCGCAGCGAGACCAGTGAGTTGTACTGCATGATCACGAAGATCACGAGTGCGGCGATGATGGCCAGGATGATCAGCAGGGGGACCATGAGGCTCCTCTCGGCGTCCGGGTGGCCTCTGGCACAGAGACCAGGGACGAGATGTCGTGGTGTTCGATCATAGGGTGCCAGACGAACGGTGTCGGACCACCACCCGCCGAGACGTCACCGGGCGAGGAGCTCGTCGAAGCGGTCGAGGTAGTGCTCGGCGAGCGAGTCCATCGAGAACTCCAGCGCCCGGTCGGTGCCGGCTTCGACCAGGGCCGAGGCGCACGACGAGTCGTCGAGGACCCGGCGGATGGCCCCCGCCAGCGCGGTGGCATCGCCGGGAGGCACCAGCAGGGCGTCGCGTCCAGCCCTGGCGACGTTGGAGTAGCCGGGGAGGTCCGACGCCACGGTGGGGGTCTGGGCCGCCATCCCCTCGAGCAGGACGATCCCGAAGGACTCGCCGCCCAGGGACGGGGCGCAGAACACGTCGGCACCACGTGTGCGTTGGGCCTTCTCCTCGTCGCTGATGCGACCCAGCCACTCGACCCGATGGTCCTCGGCGTGACGC
The DNA here is from genome assembly GCA_046543225.1 of Acidimicrobiales bacterium. Classification (GTDB taxonomy): domain Bacteria; phylum Actinomycetota; class Acidimicrobiia; order Acidimicrobiales; family SKKL01; genus SKKL01. The sequence continues at coordinate 2,877 of JBKGZW010000109.1, read as the reverse complement.
TCCCGCAACGCGTCGGTCTCGGGTCCGGTCCCTCCCACCCACAGCCGCACCTCGTCGGGCAGCTCGGCCATGGCGTCGAGAAGTACAGCGAGGCCCTTGCGGGGCTCGTGCCTACCGATGAAGAAGATCGTCGGTCCCACGGTCGGCCACGGCGTGGCCTTGGCGAACCGGTCGATCTCGATGCCGTTGAACAGGACCTCGTAGTCGCCTTTGATGTAGCGGGTGGCCAGGGCGCGCGCGTCTTCGGACACGGCGATGCGGTGATCGAGTCGTCGGGCGAAGGAACGCAACGGCAGGCGCCCCCAGGTGTAGGGACCGACGTGGCCAGCGGCATGGAAGGTGCCGACCAGCGGCGCGGACTTCACCACGCACGCGGTCATCGTGGCCCCGGGAACCAGCGGCTCGTGTAGGTTGAGCACGTCGAACTCCTCGTCGCGCAGCGCTCGGAAGAGGCGAAGCTGGGCCGCAGGGTCGGGGGCGATCGGCGCGACCGAGCCGTTGGCCGCGGTGGGAACGCTCATGCCAAGCGGTGTGACGCCGGCATCGGGCGGTGGCCCGTCGCAAGGCGCGAGCACCCGCGCCTCGTGGCCGAGTCCTCGCAGCGCTCGCGCCAGACCGAGCACCTGGTACTGCACGCCCCCCGGCACGGAGAGACTGTAGGGACAGATCAGACCGATGCGCACCGGCCCCACGCTACGGGTCCTACCGTCCGGGCGCCACCACTGTCTAGCCGGGGGTGGCCACCTCGAGGTCGCTGGGCCAGTTGGGTTGCAGCAGGTGCCACTGCTCTGGTGCGGCGCGGATGAGGTCCTCGAGGGCGTGGGCGAGGTCCTGGGTGACCCGGGCCACGTCGTCGCGCAGCGACCCCCGGCGCTCGGCCGGAAGGGGTGGATCGACCCGAGCCCGGTGACCGGCGCCGTCGAAGTAGATGGCGGTGGGGAGCAGGGGCGAACCGGTGCGAAACGCCAGGGTCGCCGGTCCCGGCGGCAGCGTGGTGGTCTCGCCGAAGAACTCGACCTCGACGCCCTGGCCACCGATGTCGCGGTCGCAGAGCAGGCACAGCACATGGCCGTCGCGGAGCGCCCGCAGCGACTCCGAGCCGGCCCGGGGCCCGAGGCCGACGATGTTCATCCCCAGCGAGCTGCGGAACTCGACGAACCACTCGAACAACTCGGGGGGCTCGATCGCTTCGACGACCGCGGAGATGGGGACGTGTTCGATGGTCGCCAACCAGAAGGCCGCCCACTCCCAGCCCCCGAGGTGCGGCAGGGCGATGATGGCCCCGTGCCCCTGCTCACGTGCGGTGACGATGTGGTCGTAGCCCTCGTAGGAGAAGGTGGCGTCGAGCTCGTCGGCCGACAGCATCGGGAGACGGAACGACTCGACCCAGTAGCGCGCATAGGAGTCGAACGCGGCATCGACCGCTGCGTCCAGCTCGCGACCGGACAGCTCCGGATTCGCCCGTTGCAGGTTCTTGGCGACCAGTCCACGGCGGTCGCGGAGGAGTTGGGCGGCGACGGCACCCGCGGCGTCGGCGGCGGGGATCACCCACGGCCACGGAAGGGATCGGGCCACGGCCGAGCCGAGCTTGTAGACCCCGGTGACGGGGTCGATGGGCAGCTGCACGACGACTACCGGCGGTTGCGGGTTCGCTCTCGCCAGTTCTGGCTCAGCGGTCGCGCTGCTCGGCGGCGGTACCGGGTGCGAGCCCGACGTTCGGGCAGCGGCATCGGTTCGGGCCGTTCGGCTTGGCGCCAGACCTTCACGAACCGTTGCACGGCGGTGATGGCGGTGAGCACCAGCATGACCCACAGGACCCCGACGAGGACCTCGAAGAACAGGAGACCGAAGCCGAGGACGATGAACCGCTCGGCTCGTTCCATGAGCCCGCCACGGGCGTCGAAGCCGAGCGACTCGGCCTTGGCCCGCTGGTAGGACACGAGCGAGGCGGCCCCGAGCAGGGCCATGGGCAACATGACCAGCAGACCCGGGCGGTTGACCGCGAAGTACCAGGCGACACCGCCGAAGAGCAGGGCGTCGGTGAGCCGGTCGGTGACCGAGTCGAAGAACGCGCCCCGACGGGAGTTGGTGATGCCGGCCGCCTTGGCCAGCGCGCCGTCGAGGAAGTCGCAGAGACCGGTGAGGGTCAACAGGACCAGGCCCAACCGGAACTGACCGGCGCCGATGGCCACCGCGGTCGCGATGGCCATGGCGATGCCGGTCGCGGTCAGGTGGTCGGCCGAGAGGCCGGTGCGGCGGAGGCTGGTACCGATGGGCCGAAGACCCGCTTCGATGTTGGTCCGCCAGTGTCCATCGAACATGGACGACTCCTTGTGCTTGCAGTCGCGAGCAAGGGTACCAGCGCGGGTCGGGCATGCACCGCACCGCCACGTTGGTACCGTTCGCTCCATGCCCACCACGCCGTTCTCCTCGTTGTCGCCCGGCGATGCGGCCGTCGCCCTCCGCTCGTTCCCCCGGCGCTTCCGCGACGCGTCGTCGGCCGCGGTGGTCGACCTCGACGACGAGGTGGACCAGAACGAGATCGACGAGGTCGCCAACCGGCCGGGGGCCGACGGCTGGTCAGGGGTCGACCACGTGGCCGCGGCCGCGGGTCGCGTCGATGCCGCCGGTCGGGCGCTGCGCGCGGTGCTGGTGAGCCCGACCCGACCGATCGACGAGGCACTGGTCACCGACGGTGCCGACGAGACGCCGACCCACAGCGGCCACCTCGAGCACGAGCTCGACCGCCTCGACGAGACGTGTTCGGGCTTGGCAGAACAGATCGAGTCGGCCGATGCCGACCAGTGGCTGGTGACCCGCCCCACCACCGGATCGGGCTCGGCCAACCCGCTCGAGGTGGTCCAGACCACCGTCGGG
>JBKGZW010000108.1:0-10130 GCA_046543225.1 Acidimicrobiales bacterium | reverse complement strand
CAGGACCCCTGCCCCCAGCACCGCCCAGCTCGCCCGCCATCCGATGGCGGCGATGAGCGACGCCGAGACGATGGGCACCAGCGCCATCAGTCCACCGCCGGCCGCGGTCTTGATCCCGTTGGCGGTGCCGCGCGCCTTGTCGAACCACACGGCCACGGTGGTCGTGGCGGTGAGGGTCAGCGCCCCCTGGCCCAGGGCTCGGGTGCCGGCGAACCCGATGGCCAGTGTGACGAACCCGACGACACCGGACATGGTGACGAGCATGACGGCGAAGCCGCCGCCGAAGAGCAGGGTGGCGAACCGCACTCCCTTGCGGTCGATGAGCCGTCCGGCGGCGGGCATGCTGAGCGCGCCGGTGAGCGTGCCCACCAGGTAGGCGGCCGAGACGGCGGATCGCGAGAGGTCGAGATCGGCGGCGATGGGATCGATGAACACCGACACCCCGAGCGTCTGCCCGGGTGCGGTCACGCCCTGCAGGACCACCGCCGCGCCCAGGATCAGCCATGGCGACTGCCGCCAGGGGGCGCGGTTGGTGAGCGGTGACCGATGGTCGAGGATCATCGGAGGCGAGCGTCTACAGGTCGCCGAGCCCGGCGGCGAGCGCGTCGAGGCTCTCCTCGATGTAGCTGAGCAGGTCCCGGTCGGTGTCGGCGCTGACCCAGCGCTCGACCGCCACCCGCAGTGCGCACACGGCGGTCGCGGCGAACAGGACGGGACGAAGATCGGTGTCGGGGTCGAGCCCCGAGCGGTTGGCGACCACAGCAGCGATGGCGTCCTCGAGCTCGCCTTGGCGACGCAGCATGTGGGCCTGCAGCGCCGGATGGCTGTTGATGATCTCGGTACGGGCGACCATGGTCGCCTGATCGTGGTTGAGCTCGTCGCCGAGGGCCCGCAGCGACTCGCGTACCGCGGTGAACGCCGACTCGGACGGTGGGCGGGCCTCCAGCTCGGTGACCAGCTGCTCGACCAGCTCCTCGTGGGCGGGGTCGAGCAACGACTCCTTGGTCGGGAAGTAGCGGAACAGGGTACGCTCGGCGACGTCGAGGGCCCCGGCGATCTCGGCCATGGTCACGTGCTCGTATCCTCGCTCGGCGAACAGCTCGAGCGCGATGTCCTGGGCCTCGTTGCGGAGGCGAGTGCGGCGGCGAGCGCGGGTGTCGGAGTCGGAGTTCGAGTCGGCCGGATCGACCTCGGCGGCGGTCATCGTCCCCGAGTGTACCGACCCAGGTGTGAAATGTGTCAGTGACTGTCAATGCGGCGGTCGCTGTCGATACGATCACCGGTATGCATCGCATCCTCCGCTTCATGGCCGCCGGCGCACAACGTCGACCCGGCCGCGTCCTGCTCGCCCTCGCGCTCGTCACCGTCGTCCTCGGCGGGTTCGCCGGCCAGCAGCGGACCGATACCGACCCGACCGCCTTCGCCCCCGAGGGCGAGCTGGCCGAGTCGCTGGAGCTGGTGCAGGATCAGTTCTCCGCCGGCGGGGTGTCGACCCAGGTCATCTTCGACGCCGACGAGGACGGCGACGTCCTCGCACCCGACCACGTCGCGTTCGCCGACGAGGTGGTCGCCGCGCTGGCCGCTGACCCCGAGGTGACCGAGGCGCTCGCCGCGGGCGAGCGGGCACTCGCCTCGTTCACCGCCGGGATCGCCGAACCCGGGGCTCCGATGGCTCCGGAACTGCTGTCCCAGGACTACGCCGACGGCGGCTCGGCCCGGGCAGGGCTCGTGGTGGTCAACCTCGACGCCGATCTCGAGCTCGGCGATGCCGCCGAGGCCGAGCTTCGGGTCGGCGAGATCGTCGAGGCGATGGACCCACCCGAGGGGCTCGAGGTCGAGGCGTTCGGCCAGTTCATCCTCAACGACCGGATGGAGTCGGGCTCCGAGGGGGAGATGAGCAGCCTGCTCGGCCTGTCCCTCCTCCTCATCATCGGGATCCTCGCCCTGCAGTTCCGCACCGTCAGCGATGTCGCCCTCGGCCTGGTCGGCCTGCTGGCCTCCATCACCTGGATGTTCGGCATCGGGGTCCTGCTCGGGCCCGACCACCTGGGGATCGTCGGATACTTCACCCAGGTCTCGATCATCGTGCCGGTCCTGCTGGTTGGGCTCGGGGTCGACTACTCGATCCACCTCACCTCGCGCTACCGCGAGGAGCGCCGACACGGCCTCGCCGCTGATCGCAGCGCCAGCGCCGCGGTCCGCACGGTCGGTGGCGCGCTCGTGCTGGCCACCTGTGCCACCGTCCTGGGCTTTCTCACCAACGTCATCTCGCCGCTGCCGCCGATGGGCGACTTCGGCATCTTCACCGCCGTCGGTGTGATCTCGGCCTTCGTCGTGATGGGGCTGTTGATCCCCTCGGCCCGCAACCTCCTCGACACCCGCCAGGCTCGCCGGGGGCGCATGCCCCGCTGGGCCAGGGGTGGATCGACCGCCGAGGTCGACCCCCTCGGCCGAGCGATGGCCAAGACCTCGATCCTGGCCGACCGGGCGCCGAAGGTGGTCATCGGAGCGGCGCTGGTCGTCACCGTCCTCGCCGGCCTGGCCGCCACCCAGATCCGGACCTCGTTCAGCCAGGACGACTTCATCCCCGAGGAGTCCGAGATCGGCCAGCTCATCACCCGGATCGAGACCCTGTTCGGCGGCGACATCGCCGAGTCGACCTTCGTGGTGATGGAAGGAGATCTGGCCGACCCGGCGGTGCTCGACGCCGTGGCCGCGGTCGGCGCCGACCTCGCCGAGGTGGAGTACGTGCGGGTCGCCGACGGAGCGGCCCAGGTGCAGTCGCCCTTCACCGTGCTGGCCAGCCTGGCCGAATCGGAACCCGAGCTGGCAGCCCAGCTCGACGAGCTCGGGTTCAGCGCCACCGAAGGCATCGCCGACGATGCCGACGTCGGCGCCATGTACGAGCTCGGGTTCTCCGCCGCACCCGCCCAGATGTCGACGGTGATCGATCCCGGACACGATCTCGGCGTGCTCTCGATCGCCACCCAGGCCGGACAGGACAACGTGGGCGAGCTGGCCGAGTCGATCGACGCAGCCGTCGAGCCACTCGATGGCGCTGGCGTCGAGACCCGGCTCACCTCCGAGCTGTTGGTGATCGACGACACCCTCGCTGCCCTCACCGCCTCCCAGGCGCGGGGGATCGGCTTCACCCTGGTCGCTGCCCTGGCCCTGCTGGTCAGCTACTACGGCATCGCCGAGCGCCGCCCGGTCATCGGAGCGATCACCATGGTCCCCTCGGTGGCGGTGGTCGTGTGGGTCCTGGGCACCATGTGGCTGTTGGGCTACAGCTTCAACGTGCTCACCGCCATGGTGGCCAGCCTCGGGATCGGCATCGGTGTCCCATTCGGGATCCACATGACCCACCGGTTCCTCGAGGACCGGCGCCGCTACGACACCCTCGATGAAGCGGTCCGCCAGACCCTCACCCACACCGGCGGTGCCATGGCCGGGTCGGCCGCCACCACTGCCGCGGGGTTCGGCGTGCTGGTGTTCGCGTCCCTCGTGCCCATCCAGCAGTTCGGCACGATCGTGGCCATCACCATCGTGTACTCGTTCCTCGCTGCGGTGCTGGTGCAGCCGTCGTGTCTGAAGCTGTGGGCCGAGAGGCGGGCCCGCCGGGGCGACGTGGTCGAGCTGGACGAGGCTGACGACCATCGGATGCCCGAGCCTGTAGCTTGACCCCCACCATCGGTCGCCACGGAGGTCGCAGGGTGTTCGCACGACTCGGGCGGTGGTGTTTCCGCCACCGCTTCACCGTTCTCGGTCTGTGGCTGCTCGCCGCCGTCATCGGTGGCGCGCTCCTGAGCGTCGCCGGCACCCAGACCCGGACCGAGTTCTCCCTGCCCGAAGTCGAGAGCCGCCTGGGCTTCGACATCCTCGAGGACCACTTCGGCGGCCAGGGCTCGGGCATGGGTGGCACCATCGTCTTCTTCGCCGAGGAGGGTGTCGACACCCCCGCGATCCGCGACGCGATGGGCGAGCTGTTCGCCGCAGTGGACTCGCTCGACAACGCGCGGGTGGTGAGCCCCTACGAGCCCGAGGGAGCGAACCAGATCTCCGGCCACGGGCCACTCGCCGGCCAGGTGGCCTACGCGTCGATCGAGCTGCCCGCAGACACCACCCTCGAGGAGGCCGAGGAGATCCGCGCGGTCATCGAGGCCAACACCCCAGACATCGAGGGGCTGCAGGTCGAGATCGGTGGCGTGATCTTCGCCCCGTTCGAAGAGCCCACCGCCGAGCTGGTGGGGCTGGCCTTCGCCATCGTCATCCTCATCGTCGCCTTCGGATCGGTGCTGGCCATGGGGCTGCCCATCGGCGTGGCCCTCGCCGGCATCGGCGTCGGGCTCATCGGCGCCGGGTTCCTCAGCCACCTGGTCGAGGTGCCCGAGTTCGCCCAGATGATCGGCATCATGCTCGGCCTCGGTGTCGGCATCGACTACGCACTCTTCATCGTCACCAGGTTCCGGGAGAACCGTCGGGCCGGCTACGACATCGAGGAGTCGGTGGTGGTCGCCATCACCACCGCGGGTCGCGCCGTCGCCTTCGCCGGGGCCACCGTGGTCATCTCGCTGCTCGGCATGCTGTTGATGCAGCTCGGCTTCATCACCGGGCTGGCGGTCAGTGCCGCCACGGTCGTGTTGGTGACCATGGTGGCCTCGCTCACCTTCCTCCCTGCACTGATCGGGGTGGTCGGCCACCACGTCGAGGTCACCCGTTGGCGTGGGGTGTTCGCTGCCGCGCTGGTGTCGGTCGCCCTGCTGGGTGTTGCCTTCTCCGTCGACCCCCTGCTCTTCGCCCTCCCCCTCGCCGCGGTGGTGCTCCTGGCGGGGTTCGCCGTGGCCCCGCTCCGGCGCGAGCTGCCGCCTCGCCGCCAACCGCCGATCGAGCGGACCGTCGCCTACCGCTGGAGCCGGGTCATCCAGCACCGTCCCTGGCCGGCGGCGCTGGCCGGTGCCGCGCTGCTCCTGGTGCTCGCCATACCCCTTCTCGGGCTGCGCCTGGGGTTCGCCGACGAGGGGAACTATCCGCAGAGCACCACGACCCGCCGCGCCTATGACCTGGTCGCCGAGGGCTTCGGTCCCGGCTACAACGGACGCCTGGTGCTGGCCGCCGAGATGGTCGAGGGCGTCGACGAGGCGTCGCTGACGGCGATCACCGGCGCGCTCGACGGCGAGCCGGGCGTGGCCTTGGCCATGGGGCCGATCATGAACGACCCCCAGGCACCCACCGCGGTGCTGTGGCAGGTGGTGCCGGAGACGGCACCACAGGACAGCGAGACCAGCGACCTGGTGCACCGCCTGCGCGAGGACGTGTTGCCGCCGGTCGTGGCCGGCACCGGCCTCGACGTCTCGGTGGCGGGACCGGTGGCGATGAACGTCGACTTCACCGACTATCTGGGGGAACGTCTGCCGATCTTCTTCGCTGCCGTGCTGTTGCTGTCGTTCCTGCTGCTGATGGTGGTCTTCCGGTCGCTGCTGGTGCCGCTCAAGGCGGTGGTCATGAACCTGTTGGGCATCGGCGCCGCCTACGGGGTGATCGTCGCCATCTTCCAGTGGGGATGGGGGGCCGGGCTGCTCGGCCTGGCAGGAGCGCCCATCGAACCGTTCATGCCCATGATGCTCTTCGCCATCGTGTTCGGCCTGTCGATGGACTACGAGGTCTTCCTGCTGTCGCGCATCAAGGAGGACTGGGACCGCACCGGCGACAGCCACACGTCGGTCGCCAACGGCCTGGCCGCCACCGCCCGGGTGATCACGGCCGCGGCCGCGATCATGATCGTCGTGTTCGGTGCGTTCGCCTTGAGCGAGGACCGGGTCCTCAAGATGGCGGGCATCGGGCTCGCGGTCGCGGTGCTGCTCGACGCCTCGGTCATCCGGATGCTGCTGGTGCCCGCCACCATGGAACTGCTCGGCGACCGCAACTGGTGGTTGCCCCAGTGGCTGGGGCGGGTGCTGCCGAGGATCGATGTCGAGGGTGAGGACGGCCACACCGAGGCGACCGGCACCGCTGGCTTCCCACCCGGCGCCGAGGAGTCGAGGTTCGAGTCGGTGTGAGCCGGCTCAGGCCTGCTCGGCCGGCTGGCGTTCGAGGTGCCACTCGCGGAGGTGGTCGGCGATGCCGACCGCGGTGAACGGGAAGACCGGTGCCGGGAGGAGAACCAGGTTTCCCACCGTGCGGACCAGGACGAAGGCGTAGGCCGCGGCGAAGGCGACCGCCGCGGCTCGCCACTGCCAGTGATGTGCGGCGTCAGAGCGCAGCGCGACCACGCCACCGGCACCGACGCCGGCCACGAGACCGGTGACCGCGTCCGCGGCCAGGGCAGACACCAGGCCACCGACGAGCAGCGACAATCCCATCGCCTTCACCACGGCCATGGGTGCGCCGGGGTGCCATGAGAGGAACGCCAGGACGATGAACACGAAGGGGATCAGTGCAAACCCCAGGGCCAGCGCGGCAGCGGGATCGGGGCCTCCCTCGGCTTCGTCGGCGGCGAGGCTGATGAGCCCGGCGAGCATGGACCAGAAGGCGGGCACGAGCACCAGGGTGGCGATGGTGATGGCCCGCCACTTGCGTCGGGGTGACAGCGGCTCGGCCACGACGGTGGCCTCTCGACGCTTGGTCCGGCGCGGGTTCCGGCGCAGCGTCACCCCTTGACCGAGCCGGCGGTGAGCCCCCGCACGAAGTAGCGCTGCAGCGAGAAGAACACGGCGAGGGGTAGCGCCATGGAGATGAACGCGGCCGAGGTGAGCAGGTGCCAGTCCTGGCCGCGCGAACCCGACAGGTTGGCCAGGGCCAGGGTGACGACCCTGGTCTCGTTGGTGCCACCGAGGAACACATAGGCCACGAGCAGGTCGTTCCACACCCACAGGAACTGGAAGATGGTGAAGGCCGCGAGCGCCGGCACCGACAGAGGGATGATGAGGCGCCAGAAGATGGTGAAGTGGTCGGCTCCGTCGATCTTGGCCGATTCGATGATCGACGACGGCAGGGATCCGATGTAGTTGCGCAGCAGGTAGGTGGCCAGCGGGAGGCCGAAGCCGGTGTGGGCCAGCCAGACACCGAGGAAGGTGCCGTTGAGGTTGAGGTCGGGGAACACGGTGATGCCCCAGAGCTGTGCGCCTTCGACGTACAAGGTGAGGATCGGGATCAGCGCCATCTGCAACGGCACGACCATGAGGCCCACCACGAGGACGAACAAGATGTTGCGTCCGCGGAACTTCATCCACGAGAAGGCGTAGGCCGCAAAGGCGGCGAGGGTGATGGGAATCACCGTCGAGGGGACGGCCACGGCAACGCTGTTCAGGAAGGCGTTGCCGAACCCACCGGCGTCGAGGGCCTGCCGGTAGTTGTCGAGCGTCCACGCCCCCGCTTCGAACGGACTGCCGAGCGCAGTCCACCACCCGGAGGTGTTGGCGAGGTCGGGCGGCCGGAACGAGGTGACCAACACCCCGGCGATGGGGATGAGCCAGATGAGAACGATCACCAGGATGGTGATGCGCACGAACCAGCCACCACCACCGCCGGTGCCGACGGTGCCCTGCGCGGTGTTGACCTGGTCGGGCCGGGAGGCCTCGGGGAGCTCGACGGGAACCGGTGTCGTCAGGCTCATCGCATCTGCTCCTGTTCGCGGAACTTGCGAACGTTCCACACCATCACCGGGATGACGGCGACGAAGAGCACCATGGCGATCGCCGCGGCACGTCCGTCGTGGTTGGAGAGGAAGAACCACCGGATCATGCGTTCGGCGATGACCTCGGTCTGGTTGGCTTCGGGGCTGCCCATCACGAACACGATGTCGAAGACCTTCAGGGCGTTCACCACCATGTAGGTGGTGACCACGACGATGGTGGGCAGGATGCTGGGAAGCATGATCCGGCGGAACAGCTGGAACTCCGACGCCCCGTCGATGCGGGCCGCTTCGAGGATGTCGTCGGGGATGGCCTTGATCGCAGCCGACAGCACCACCATGGCGAAGCCGGTCTGCATCCAGATCATGATCACCATCAACAGCAGGTTGTTCCACGGTTGCTGGGACAGCCAGGCGACGGGCTCCTGTCCGAACACGTCCATGACGGCGTTGAGCAGGCCGACGTTGCTCCCGAACCCTTCGGGCCGGTAGCTGTAGATGAGCCGGAAGGTGACCGACGCTCCGACGAAGGAGACCGCCATCGGCAGGAAGATGAGCGACTTGGCGACCGCCTCCATCCGGCGGAGCCGATCGGCCAAGGTGGCGAACACCAACCCGATGGTGACCGCCACCGCCGGGACCACGATGATCCAGGCGACGGTGTTGCGGATCGAGCGCAGCATCGAGGTGTCGGTGAACACGAACTGGTAGTTGTCGAGTCCGACCCAGGCTTGGCCGCGTGAGTCCTGGAAGCTGAGCAGCGCGGTGTTGACGACCGGGTAGATCAAGAACACGCCGAGCACGACGAGGGCGGGGCCGACGTAGATGTAGGGCCGCAGGCCCTCACCGACGCGTTCGGGCAACCAGTTGACGAGGCGATCCATCGCCCAGAACAGGGCGAACACCCCCACCACCCCCAGGGCGATGGCGACGAAGGCGATGACGAGGCGGTTGGCATCGCCGTCGCGCAGGAACCCGAAGGCCCAGGTGAACACGAAGAAGGCGACGATGGGCACGGCGAGGGTGCCGCCGACCCGGAGCGCGATCGCCCACGGGTCGCGACGGGTCTCGAGCATCGTGTCGAGGTCGTCGTCGCCCGGGGTGTCTGGTTCTTGTTCGGTGTCGATCGGGGTGGTGTCAGTCACGGCGTGCGCCCACGCTGGTCTCCCTGGGAAAGAGAGTCAGGGGGCGGCCCGCTCGGCGGGCCGCCCCCTCTCAACTCGGACGAGTGTTCCTAGCTTTCTTCCTCTTCCTCTTCGTCGCCTTCGGGCCAGGCGGCCTCGATGTCGGCGAGGACGTCGTCGAGCACGTCGGGTCCGCCACGGACGTAGTCGATCATGCCGACCCAGAAGGCGTCGCTGCCGACCTGGGCGGGCATGAGGTCCGAGGCGTCGAAGCGTCCGGTGTCCTCGGCCAGCGCCTCGGTCAGCACCGCCGACGCGTCGGCGAGGAGATCGTTGGCGTAGCAGTCGGTACCGACCTCAACGTTGGGGGAGATACGAGACGAGCCCTGGATGCCGCCCATCTCGCACTGGACCTCCTGGCTGATGAACCGCTCGAGGAAGTCGACGACCTCGGGCCGGTTGGCGTTCTGGCCGACCACGGTCAGCTCACCGGCGTAGAGGATGCCCTCCTCGTCGATGGGGGGCAGGGGGAACCAGTCGTAGTCCACGCCCGCTTCGGCGTCCTCGGGGAACTGAGCGTTGATGAAGCTCGCCTGGCGGTGCAGGAAGCAGTTCGGCGGGTCCTCGAACATCGGCAGCGGGGCGTCGCCGAAGGCGATGTCGGCGGTGGCCTCGGCCCCGCCGAGCACGTAGCCCTCGGTGAAGAGGATGTCGCCGAAGACCTCGGCGGCGTTGCGCACCTCGTCGCTGTCGAAGCCCAGCTCACCCTCGACCCACTGGTCGTAGGCCTCGGGCCCCGCGGTGCGGAGCATGATGTCTTCCATCCAGTCGGTGGCTGGCCAGCCGGTGGCTCCCTCGCTCTCGAAGCCGATGCACCACGGTGCAGCACCGTCCTCGACGATCTGATCGCTGAGGGCGATCAGCTCGTCCCAGGTCTCGGGCACGGTGTACCCGGCGGCGTCGAACTCCTCCTTCGGATACCACACCATCGACTTGAGGTTGATGTTGGTGGGCAGGCCGTAGTGCTGGCCCTCGTACTCGCCGAGCGCCACGAACGACTCACCGAAGGTGTCGTTCAGCTCGTCGATGTCGAAGCCCATGTCCTCGAGCGAGACGATCTCGCCTCGCTCGACCAGGTCGGGGATGGCCCCTGGCTGTGGAACCGCGGCGATGTCGAGGTCCCCGGCACGAGCCCGGATCTGGAACTGCTCCTCGAAGTTGCCCGAGGACTCGATCTCGGCTTCGTAGTCGGTCTCGGAGTTGATGAGCTCGTCGAAGATCTCCTGGACCGCCTCGCCCTCTTCGGGTTCGACCGCCGAGAGCAGGTTGACGTTGCCGGTGTCCTCGCCTTGGTCGCTGGGAGCGGCCCCGTTGTC
>JBKGZW010000107.1:0-10400 GCA_046543225.1 Acidimicrobiales bacterium | reverse complement strand
TCGGGCCGATGCGATGTTCGCGAAGCGTTTGGGGAACCGGGGCGAGTATTTGAGCGTCTTGAACTGGGCTTCGCTGTAGGGGTTGTCGTTGGAGACTCGGGGTCGGCTGTGGGACTGGAGGACGCCGAGGTCGGCGAGGAGTTGGGAGACGGTCTTGGAGGTCATCGAGGTGCCCCGGTCAGCGTGCAACGACAGCTGCCCGTCGGGGACCCGCTCTCGGTGGATGGCATCGGCGATGAGTTCCTCAGCGAGGCGGGCGGTCTCCCTCGGGGCGACGAGCCAGGCCACGGCGTAGCGGCTGTAGACGTCGAGGATCACGTAGAGGTGGAACCAGGTCCATTTGTGCGGCCCGTCCAGTTTGGTGATGTCCCAGGACCACACCTCGTTCGACTTGGTGGCGACCAACTCGGGTTTGACGTGCGCGGGCCGGCGGGCCTGGGCCCGACGTTCCCGGATCATGGCCCGTTCCCGCAGGAGCCGGTACATGGTCGAGACCGACCCCAGGTAGGTGCCCTCGTCGAGGAGCGTGGCCCAGATCTGGGCGGGGGCGGCGTCACAGAACCGTTCGCTGCACAACACCTCGACGACCTGTTCGGCTTCGATATCGGTCAGCGCCCGCGGCGGGCGGGGTCGGGGTGGGGGTGGTCCCAGCAGCGGTGATCGGCGGGCCCGATAGTGGCTGGCCCGGGAACGACCGAGCGCATCACAGGCGGTCTTGCGGGGGACGCCTCGCTCGACGAGCTCGTCGATGCCGGCGTCGAGCACCCGGTTCACTCGTCGTCGGTGGCCGCGCTCTTGGAGATGTCCTCCAAGAGCGCGTGCACTTTTCCCTGGACCTCGATGATGACCTCGGCCTGGGCGAGCTTGGTGCGGAGCCGTTCGTTCTCGGCGCGCAGCTTGGCGAGCTCGCTGTGGCTCGGCCCTCCGCGTCCTTGGTCGCTACGTCCCATCGCTGCCTTCAGTAGACCCTGGCGGTGCTGGCGGCGCCAGTCGGTGATGAGGCTCGAGTACAGGCCTTCGCGGCGCAAGATCGCGCCCTTCTCGCCGGTCTCGGAACAGGCGTCGTACTCGGCGAGGACCGACAGCTTGTACTCGGCGGTGAACACCCGGCGCACCGGGTTCTTGGCCGGCGCCCGGCCCGAGCCGTCGGTCGCGGTGCCGTCGTCGACGTGCCAGTCCTCGGCGTCATAGATCTCCCGTCGCTTCTTCGGATCGGTCTTGCGTCGCCGGTCAGGTCCTGCTGGCCCGTCGCTTCCATTGAGGGTTGCTGGGTTGGTCATGGTTCAACATCCTTCGTGCCCTCGATGCTCAGATCAGGGATGCGAAGGTGTCTCACCGTTCGCAGACACAGAGGGACCACCCCTCACCCACTTGGCGACGAATCGGCGCCGAATCGCCGCCAAGTGGGTGAGGGGTGGTGGTCTGGGCTGGATTGCTGCGCCGTAGCGGTCCAGCGCCGTTCAGCTGGGGTTCAGATCAGGCGCTCGAGGATGTGGTCGATGCAGGTGCACAGGGCGGCCACATCATTGGGATCGATCGCGGGGTAGAGCGCCACCCGCAGCTGGTTCCGTCCCAGTTTGCGGTAGGACTCGGTGTCGACGATGCCGTTGTGGCGCAGCACCGCGGACAGGGTCGCTGCGTCCACCGAGTCGTCGAAGTCGATCGTGGCCACCGTGTGCGACCGCGCCGCTGGATCGGCCACGAACGGCGAGGTCAGTGGCGACTCGTCGGCCCACCTGTAGATCGTCTCGGCCGAGCGGTCACAGCGACCCGCGGCGAAGGCCATCCCGCCGTTGGTGTTCAGCCACTCGACCTGATGCTGGGCCAGGAACACCGTGGCGAGCGCCGGCGTGTTGTAGGTCTGGTCCTTGCGCGAGTTGTCCAACGCGGTCTTGAGGTCGAGCGAGGCGGGGATCCACCTGTCGGACGCAGCGATGCGCTCGATCCGGTCGATCGCTGCCGGCGAACAGGCCGCGATCCACATCCCACCGTCGGAGGCCAGCGCCTTCTGGGGCGCGAAGTAGTAGATGTCGACCTGAGACGGGTCGAAGCGCAGCCCGCCAGCCGCCGAGGTGGCATCGACCGCCACCAAGCCCTCGGGTCCGGGCCGCTCGAGGGGCATCATCACCCCCGTCGAGGTCTCGTTGTGGGTCAGCGCATACAGATCGACCCCCGCCTCGGCCACGGCCTCGGGATGGGTCCCCGGCTCGGATTCGATCACCGACGGAGCCTCCAGGTGTGGAGCTGCGGCCACCGACGCCGCGAACTTGGAGGAGAACTCGCCGAAGGAGAGGTGCTGGCTGCGCCGCTCGATCAGCCCGAACAGCGCCGCGTCCCAGAACACCGTGGTGCCACCGTTGCCCAACAGGACCTCGTAGCCGTCCGGCAGGGCCAACAGCTCGCTCAATCCCTCCCGTAGCGCACCAACGGTGCCGCGGACCGTAGGTTGGCGATGAGATGTCCCGAGGTAGGCCGGGGCGATGTCGACCAGCGCCGCGACCGCCTCGGGTCTCACGAGCGAGGGGCCCGACCCGAAGCGTCCGTCGGTGGGCAACATCTCGGATGGAAGATCAATGGTGGGAATGTGCTCGCTCACGCGTGCCACTATCGCGGGCGACAATCACAGGAGCGAATCAGAAATGTCCACCCCTCGCGTTTCGAGCCGCGTCGCGGCGATCAGCCCCTCAGCCACCCTGGCGGTCGACTCCAAGGCCAAGGCCCTCAAGGCCGCCGGTGAGCCCGTCATCGGCTTCGGCGCCGGTGAGCCCGACTTCGCGACCCCCGACTACATCGTCGAGGCGGCTGTGGCCGCCTGCACCGACCCGGTGAACCACCGCTACAGCCCCGCACCCGGTCTGCCCGAGCTGCGGGCGGCCATCGTCGACAAGACCAGGCGCGACTCCGGCTACGAGGTCGAGCCCTCCCAGGTGGTGGTCACCAACGGCGGCAAGCACGCCGTCTACAACACGTTCCTCACCTTGCTCGACCCGGGTGACGAGGTCCTGCTCCCGGCGCCGTACTGGACCACCTACCCGGAACCGATCGCCCTCGCCGGCGCCATCTCGATTCCCATCGCCACCGATGCCGCGTCGGGGTTCCGAGTGAGTGTGGATCAGCTCGAGGCGGCGCGCACCGATCGCACCAAGGCCATGGTCTTCGTGTCGCCGTCCAACCCCAGCGGAGCGGTCTATCCACCCGACGAGGTCGAAGCCATCGGCCGGTGGGCGGTCGAGCACGGCATCTGGGTGATCACCGACGAGATCTACGAGCACCTCACCTACGGCGAGCACGTCTTCGCCTCGATGCCGGCTGTGGTGCCAGAGCTGGCCGAGCAGTGCGTGGTGCTCAACGGTGTGGCCAAGACCTATGCCATGACCGGTTGGCGGGTGGGGTGGATGATCGCCCCCGCGGATGTGGCCGGCGCGGCCGCCAACCTCCAGTCGCACCAGACCTCCAACGTGGCCAACGTCTCCCAGCGAGCCGCGTTGGCGGCGGTGAGCGGCCCCCTCGATGCCGTCGCCGAGATGCGCACCGCCTTCGAGCGCCGCGGCCAGAAGATGTGCGAGCTGCTGTCGGCCATCGACGGCGTCACCGTTCTCGACCCCCAGGGCGCCTTCTACGCGTTCCCGTCCTTCGAGGGCGTGCTCGGCCGCGAGATCGCCGGACGTCGGCCCGGCACCACCCTGGAGCTGGCCGATCTGCTCCTTGACGAGGCCAAGGTCGCCATCGTCCCCGGCGAGGCGTTCGGTTCTCCCGGCTATGCCCGCCTCTCGTTCGCGCTCGGCGACGACGACCTCGTCGAAGGCATCAGCCGGATCGCGGCGATCCTCTCCTCGGGGTGATGAGCTCACCCCGACCTTGTGGCACGTGGCCGTCCGCGATCACCGCGGATCTGGTCGTCCGCGCCGCCGCGGGGCTGAGCGACGTCCAGATCGACCCGTCGACGGGCGCCATCTGGTGGTCCGAGAGCCGCCCCGACGAGGGTGGTCGGGTGGCGCTCGTCCGGCGCGACCGCGACGGCACCCTCACCGAACCGCTCCCGTCGGCGATGTCGGTGCGCACCCGCGTCCACGAGTACGGCGGTCGGGCCTGGTGGGTCGGCCACGGCTCGGTGTGGTTCGTGAACTGGGCCGATCAGCGCATCTGGCGCCTCGTCGCCGACGCCGACGAACCCGAACCGGTCACCGCCGAACCACCCGCGAACCACGGGTGGCGCTACGCCGACGGCCACCTCAGCCCCGACGGCACGTGGGTGGCCTGTGTCCGGGAGGCCCATGTCCTGGCTGACGGCACCACCCTCGACGAAGCCCGCAACGAGATCGTGATCCTGCGCGCCGATGGGTCATCGGAGCCGGCGACCCTCGTGGCCGGCTCGGACTTCGTCGCGTCACCCCGCTTCGACCCCGCGGGAGGACAACTGGCCTGGCTGGTGTGGGACCACCCGAGGATGCCGTGGGACGGCACCGAGCTGTGGACCGCCGAGCTCGACCTCGACGGTGCCCTGCCGCATCTGGTCGATCCTCGGTACCTGGCGGGTGGACCCGACGAGTCGCTCGTCCAGCCGGAGTGGACCAGCGACGGCGGGCTGAGGGTCGTGTCGGACCGATCCGACTGGTGGAACCTGCACCGGGTCGAGCCTCGTGGCCAGCTGGTCCCACTCGCTCCCGTCGATGCCGAGGTCGCCACCCCTCCGTGGGTCTTCGGCCAGTCTCGATACGCCGAGCTCGCCGACGGCCGAACCGTCATGGCCCTCAGTCGAGACGGCATGGATCGACTGGCGGTGCTCGTCGGCACCGATCTGGTCGAGATCGACACTCCCTTCACCGCCATCAGTGCCCTGCGAGCGGTACCCGAGGGTGTGGTGTGCGTCGCCGCATCACCCCACGCTGAGCCTGCCATCGTCCGGATCCACCTCACGGGGGCCACACCCGAGATCGAGCTCCTGCGGCCACCTCGCGACCTCGGCCTCGACCCCGGCTGGTTCTCGGCTCCGCAACCCATCTCGTTCCCGTCGACCGGCGGACGGACCGCGCACGGTCTCTACTACCCGCCGGCCAACCCCGACACAGAAGTACCCGAGGGCGAGCGACCCCCACTGCTGGTGATGAGCCACGGTGGGCCGACCGGTGCCGCCCGGCCTCAGCTCAGCCTCGCCACCCAGTTCTGGACCAGCAGGGGGTTCGCGGTGGTGGACGTGAACTACGGAGGCTCGACGGGCTATGGCCGCGCCTACCGTCGCCAGCTCGACGGGCAGTGGGGAGTGGTCGACGTGGACGACTGCGTCGCCGCCGCCACCCATCTCGCCGCCGACGGGCTCGTCGACGCCGAGCGCCTCCTCATCCGGGGAGGATCGGCCGGCGGCTTCACCACCCTGGCCGCGCTGGCGTTTCGCGACACGTTCGTCGCCGGTGCCAGCCACTACGGCGTGGCCGACCTGCTCGCCCTCGCCGAGGACACCCACAAGTTCGAGTCCCGCTACCTCGACGGGCTCGTCGGTCCGCTCCCCGAGGCCGAGGCGATCTACCGCGCCCGGTCGCCGATCCACCACCTCGACGGGTTCGACCGGCCCCTGATCGTGTTCCAGGGCACCGAGGACGCGATCGTGCCGCCCAACCAGTCCGAGGCGATCGTGTCGGCCCTCGCCGAGCGGGGGGTCACCGTCGCCTACCTGGCCTTCGAGGGCGAGCAGCACGGGTTCCGCCAGGCCCCCAACATCATCCGGGCACTGGAGGCCGAGCTGTGGTTCTACGGTCACGTGCTCGGATTCGCTCCCGACGACGCCATCGACCCGGTGCCCCTGGTCACGCGCTGAGGATCGAGCTTGGCGACGAGGCCACCGGGGCCCCATCATTGCCACCATGGCCCGCATCCTCGTCACCGAATCACTCGCCGAACGAGGCCTCGAGCGCCTGCGCGAAGCAGGCCACGAGGTCGACATCCAGCTCGGCCCGACCCCCGAGGAGCTGCTCGAACTCGTGAAGGGGGCATCGGCCCTGGTCATCCGTTCGGCCACCAAGGTGACCGCCGAGGTGCTCGACGCTGGCTCTGACCTGGTCGTGATCGGCCGGGCGGGCCTCGGGGTCGACAACGTCGATGTCGCGGCGGCGACCACCCGCGGGGTCATGGTCGCCAACGCGCCCGGGTCCAACAGCCTCTCCACCGCCGAGCACACCATGGCACTGCTGTTGAGCCAGGCCCGCAACGTGCCCCAGGCCCACGGCGCCCTCCGGGAGGGACGATGGGAGAAGTCGAAGTGGGAGGGCACCGAGCTGTACGGCAAGACCCTCGGTGTGTTGGGGCTCGGACGCATCGGCACCCTCGTCGCACAGCGGTGCCTGGCCTTCGGCATGCGCCTGGTCGCGTGGGACCCCTGGGTGTCGGCCGAGCGCGGCCGCCAGCTCGGCATCGAGCTGCTCGACCTCGACGAGCTCATGTCCCAGGCGGACTTCGTCACCATCCACCTGCTCAAGACCCCCGAGAGCGTCGGCCTGATCGACGACGACCTGCTCGCCAAGGCCAAACCGGGACTCCGGATCGTCAACTGCGCACGGGGCGGGATCATCGACGAGGCCGCGCTCGACCGGGCCATCACCGCGGGCACGGTGGCCGGGGCCGCCCTCGACGTGTTCGAGGAGGAGCCCTGCACCGATTCCCCCCTGTTCGCCCACTCCCAGGTGGTGGCCACCCCCCACCTCGGGGCCAGCACCGCCGAGGCCCAGGACAAGGCCGGGGTCATCGTCGCGGAGCAGATCGCCCTCGCCCTCGCCGGCGACTTCGTGCCGTTCGCGGTGAACATCGCCGCCAGTGAGGCCGCCGAGGAGATCCAGCCCTTCCTCCCGCTGGCCGAACGGCTCGGTCAGCTCTTCGTGGGGCTCACCGACGGCATGCCCTCCACCATCGAGATCGAGTACCAGGGCCACCTGGCCGAGTACGACACCCGCATCCTCACCCTCTCGGTGCTGCGGGGCCTGCTCGGCAGCGTGACCGACGAGCCGGTCACCTATGTGAACGCCCCGCAGCTGGCCGAGTCCCGAGGCGTCGCCATCCGCGAGATCAAGACCGAGGCCACCCAGGAGTTCGTCAACCTCATCACCCTGCGCGGCGGAGACCACTCCATCGCCGGCACGCTGGCGGGGCCGCGGGGTGACGCCCGCATCGTCATGGTCGACCAGCACGCCATCGACGTGCCACCGGCGGCGAACATGTTGTTCATCCGCAACGACGACCGGCCGGGGGTGATCGGGTCGGTCGGCACGATCCTCGGTCAGGCCGAGGTCAACATCGCCGACATGGCGGTCGGTCAGACCGAAGGGGGCGACTCGGCGTTGATGGTGATCGCCACCAGCCAGGCGATCTCGACCGACGTGGTCCGTGAGCTCCAGGCGGCTGACGGGATCCTGTCGGTTCACGCCGCCGGCCGCCCGAGCAGCTGAACCACGTCTCAGCCGTCGAAGCTGGACCAGCCCGACGTCTCGAGGCTCTCGAGGTCCGAGGCCAGCGCGCCGCGGTCCGAGATGGTCACCAGCGAGTCGCCGACCACGAGCGAGCGGCGGATCTGGCTCCGGTGCTGTCGCTCCCACGACGGGTGCGGCGCACTGGTCGAGGGTTCGCCCACCGCCCCCGTCGGCTGGTCGGCGTGGCTGATCCGCCCCCGCTCGCTGAGTGCACGGGCCTCGACGTCGATGTCGACCGCGACCGCACCGGTGCGCATCGAGTCGTCGCCGTCCTCCCATCGGTAGGCGGTGAACGGCAGCACCGCGATGTCCTCCCAGAACAGGAACGCCCGGTGATCGTGTTCGACCTCGGAGTTCGTGTCCTCGCCGAGGTCGAGCTGGGACACCCGCGACGGGTCGGCCGGGTCCGAGACGTCGAACAGCGACACCTGTGAGCCGGTCACCCGCCC
The DNA here is from genome assembly GCA_046543225.1 of Acidimicrobiales bacterium. Classification (GTDB taxonomy): domain Bacteria; phylum Actinomycetota; class Acidimicrobiia; order Acidimicrobiales; family SKKL01; genus SKKL01. The sequence goes on along the minus strand of JBKGZW010000107.1, from coordinate 2,497 downwards.
GTCCTCGGTGGCGTCCTGGCCGACTCCGACCAACAGGTCCTCGCCGACCGGGTGCAGGTATGACGAGAACCCGGGGATCTTGAGCTCGCCGAGCATCTGCGGGTCGGTGGGATCGGAGAGGTCGAGCGTGTAGAGCGGGTCGATCTGGCGGAACGTGACGACATAGCCCCGGTCGCCCATGAACCGCACGGCGTAGATCTGCTCGGTCACACCCAGGTCTCCCACCCTGCCGACCTCGTCGAGAGTCTCGCCGTCGCGGCTCAGCACCACGACCGAGCTGGCCGAGTCGGAGCCGTTGCGATCCTCGGTGACCGCGATCCGCAGGTGCCCGTCGTGCTCGGACATCGAGAACTGGTTGAGGACCCGCCCGTCGACCGATCCCGACGCCAGGTAGAGGGCGGGTCCGGTCTCGTCGATCGCGAACTGGTGGACATCGGTGCGCTGGGATCGGCGTGGCGGCATCGGCACGACGTCCTCGGCGCCGGCGCCGGCGGGGTCGGGGTCGGAGTCAGGGTCGGGATCGAGCCACCGGTTGGTGGCGACGAAGAGGCTGGTGGGCGACGCATAGACGGTCTCGCCGCTGGAGAGCACGCCGACGCCGTCGTCGGGGTCCACCCCGTCGCTGCTCACATCGGCGGAGAGGACCGACACCAGCCCGAACCCGGAGAACACCGACGGCCGGTACAGCTGGTCACACGGCGCCACCCTCGTCTCGGTCGTCACGTCGCCGTCGGCGTCGCTGACGGTCAGCGACGGGACCCAGTCGTCGATCGTCGAGGCCTCGATCACCGCCCGGTTGGCCTCGGTGGCCGCCTCCTCGGCGTTCGGGCCGCTCGGATACACGAACGGCAGGGTGCTCGCCGGGTTGCTCCGGGCAACGATGCGCGCGGTGCCGTCGACCGCCCTGGCGCTGAGGTAGCCACCCTCGACGGTCCAGGTGCGTTCGGCCCGTGGCGCCTCGGGGTCGGAGATGTCGACCATGGCGATCGTGGTGAGCTCGGTGGAGGGCGGATACGGACCCGGAGCGATCCGGTCACCGCTGCCCGGCTCGCTGGACTCGGCGTCGGCTCCCGCGGGAGCGCCGATGGCCTCCCCACCGAGCGGCTGGGGTGGTCCCCACTGCTGTCCGGTCCGTTGCAGCACCAGCAGGCGGTGGCCGTCGAGCATCAGCTCGGCCCCGTGGCCGGCCAGGGGAGTCGACGACAGCAGTTGTGGGTCGGAGGGATCCTCCAGATCGATCATGTGCAGGCGGTCGCCGCTGACCGCGGCGGCGAGGGTGCCGTCGGTCTTGACGAGGTCGGGCTCGTCGACGCCCTGCTCCTGCAGGTTCGTGCCCGAGAACGCGGGATCGGTGCCGGTCGCTGCCTGCTCCGATGCGGTGGTCGCGGGCGCCGACCGGGCGGAGTCGGCCATGTCGTCGCCCGCCTCGGCGAAGGCCATGCGGCCATCGCCGCCGAGGCCGATGGGGTAGCCGTGCTGGTCGCCGAACCCATAGGGTCCGACCCGTTCGAGGGCCTCGGCCTTCGCGTCGGCGAGGAAGGCGTCGCACGAGTCGTAGCGCTGCAACAGCTCGGAGACGAGCTCGACGTCGTCGCCGCCGAGCTCGACGGTCTCAGGTGGGCTCGCGGTGGGGTCCCCACCACTCGACGAGGTGCAGCCGGCGAGCAGCCCCACCACCGTGATCGCCGCGACCGCCGCCCCAGGGCTCAGCCACCGTTTCCCCATCTCGCACCCTCCGTGCCGTGTACTGGTGTCGGAGGTGTGACGAACCGTGTCCGCCGCCGGTTCCCGCCGATGCGGAACCTCAGCCCAGCGACGGAGCCCAGGCAGGCCGGGACGTCTCGAAGCGGTCGATGTCCTCGGCGTAACGGAGCGTGATCCCGATGTCGTCGAGCCCTTCCAGGAAGCGCTCCTGGGTGGATGCATCGAGCGGGAACTCGACCTCGAGGCCGAGCGACGGGACGCTCAGGGTGCGGCGTTCGACATCGATGGTGAGCTCGAGGGCGGGATCGGCCTCGATGGCTCGCAACAGCGTCTCGCCGGTCGCGTCGTCGACCTGGACCGGAACGAGACCGTTCTTGGTGGCGTTGTTGCGGAAGATGTCGCCGAACCGGGGCGAGACCACCGCCGCGAACCCGTAGTCCATGATCGCCCAGACCGCGTGCTCGCGCGAGGAGCCGGTCCCGAAGTTGGGGCCGGCGACGAGGATCGAGGCTCCCGCGTACTGGGGCTGGTTCAACACGAAGTCGCGGTCGTCTCGCCACTCCGAGAACAGCCCGGCGCCGAAGCCGGTGCGCTCGACCCGCTTGAGCCAGTCGGAGGGGATGATCTGATCGGTGTCGACGTCGGAGCGGTCGAGGGGCACCGCGGTGCCCGAGACGATGTGGACGGCTTCCATGGGTTCCTCTTCTCAGTCCAGGTCGGCGGGGGTGGCGAAGTGTCCGGCGATGGCGGTGGCGGTGGCGACCGCGGGCGACACCAGGTGGGTGCGGCCGCC
>JBKGZW010000106.1:0-10702 GCA_046543225.1 Acidimicrobiales bacterium | reverse complement strand
TCACCATCCAGACCAACGGACGCCTCCGCTGCCCCGCCCACCACACCGGCCGCCGCCGACGATCCCCACCCAACCCCGACGACCAAGACGACGACTGGTGACCGAAACTCCCTACGGTCCTTGGCGAACCCGTTCGATCATCGAATCGAGGGAGCCGCGTAGGTCGTGGATGCACTCGAGCCACCAGGTTGCTCCGGCGGCCGCGTACTGGTCTCGCAACGTGGCGTCACCCGCGTCGGACACCCCGACGACGGCTACGTCGAATGCGTCGTCTGTGCGTCCGACCACGTCGAGTCGCCGCCGCAGCTCCAGTGGTTCGACGATGGTCTGCCCGTGCTCATCAGCGACGTTTCCTGCGGTGTACCCATCCCAGCGCGCGGCCCGCCGGAGGGCGCCGGCGCTGCCTCCACCCACCCAAACAGGCGGTCGTGGCTGCTGCGTCGGCAGGGGTGCGAGCGACACGCCGTCAGCGACGTAGTAGCGACCGTGGTGATCGACACGTCGACCGCTCCAGAGCTCGGTGATCATGGCAAGACCTTCGTCGAGCATGTCGGCGCGCACCTTCGGGTCACTGTCCTCGCCGAACGCCTCGAACTCGCGAGGCACTCCTCCGAGTCCGACGCCGAGTACGAGCCGGCCCTCAGAGAAGCGATCGAGTGCAGCTGCCGCCGTGGCGACAACCTGTGGTCGGCGGCGAGGCAGCGGTGTGACGTCGAACCCGAGACAAATGCGATCGGTTGCGGCTGCCGCAGCGGTCATCGAGATCCATGGATCGCCGGATGGGTAACCCGCAACCCATCCGAGGTGATCCCAGATGAAGAGGCCGTCCCAGCCAGAGGCCTCCGCTGTGACCGCGATCTCGGCAACGACCGCCGCCTCTGCATAGGTCCCGAAACCGGTCAGATCGATCGCATGTCTCACGAGGTGAAACTACCCCTGACACGGCGCTATCAGCGTTTGGGCAGCACCGGGGCGTCGCGGCCGGTTCCGGTGGCGCGGCCGCCTTCCTTCACCGAAGAGCTCGCCTCCTCGTGGTACTCCTCCTCGACGTTGACCGACCAGATGTCGTGGTTGGTCCCCTTCACGATGTTCTCGACCGAGAGCATCGCCGTGTACATGGAGTGGTCCTGGTTGTTGTAGCGGTGCATGCCGTTGCGGCCGACGGGATGCACGTTGGGGGCGTGCTCGTCGATCCAGCGGCGCAGGACCGCCACGTGGTCGTCGTAGCCCTCGTCATAGACCGGATAGGCCTTGGGCATGCGGACCACGTACCCCGCCTCGATCTTGTCGGCCTCGACCAGCCCGAGGGTCTCCAGCTCCTGGGAGGCGAGGGCGACCAGGTCGTCGTCGTCCTCGGCCCAGAGGCCCTGATCCTCGAAGACGAAGTACTCCAGACCCAGACAGGTCCGGCCCTCCTTGATGAGGTACGGCGACCACGATCCGAAGTTCTGGATCCGACCGACCTGGACCTCGGGGGAGTGGATGTAGATCCAGTTGTCAGGGAACGAGTACTCGGCGGGGACCACCACCGCCACGGTGAGGAAGTCGCGGAAGTTGAGCCCGTTGGCGGCGGCCAGGACCTCGTCGGGCACCGGCGGTTCCATGATCCGCACCAGCGTCGCCAGCGGCATGCTGGAGATGACGTGATCGAACGGGTAGGTGGTCTCGCTGCCGTCGGGCCCCACCGCCACCAGCTCGGTGGCCCGGCCATCGCGGTGACGGACCTTGCGGACTTTGTTCTCCATGACGACCTTGGTGCCCGCCGCCTCGACCTTGTCGCGACACACCTCCCACATCTGGCCGGGCCCGTACTTCGGGTACTGGAACTCCTCGATGAGCGAGGTGATCTCCTTCTGGTTGCGCCGGGGCATGAGGGCGTTGATGATCGCCTTCTTCAGGTCGAGGTTCTTGATGCGCTGGGCGGCGAAGTCGGCGGCGAGGTGGTCGGCGGGAACACCCCACACCTTCTCGGTGTAGGTCTTGAAGAAGTGCTGGTAGAGGCGCTTGCCGAACTTGGCGGTGACCCAGCCCTCGAAGGTGTGCTGGTTCTTCGGGGGACGGATCCGGGCCCACACATAGGACAGCACGCAGCGGACCGCCTCGAGGACCCCGAGGTTGCGCAAGGCGTTCATGGCCCGCAAGGGGTAGTCGTAGTACTTGCCGCGGTAGAAGATCCGGCTCATCCGCGGACGCAGGAGGAAGTCCTCGTCGGGAAGGATCTCGTGCCAGAGGTCCTCCACCTCCTGGACCTTGGTGAAGAACCGGTGCCCGCCGATGTCGAACCGCCAGCCGTCGCGCTCCACGGTGCGGCTGATCCCCCCGACCTGGTCGGTCCCCTCGAGCACGGTCGGCGCGATGTCGTGCTTCACCAGCTGGAACGCCGCGGTGAGGCCGGCCGGGCCGGCTCCGATCACGACGACGTCGGGGGTGGTGGAGTCTGGGGCGGTGTCGGTCATCGGCAACTCTTCTCGAACGGCGTGCGGGCGGCAGGCTAGTTGGCTGCTGAAGTGGTGTCCCGTTGGGGGGTTCGATCCTCGACGTGGTGCCTGCCTCGGCTCCAGAGCCATCTCAGCAGTGGATGGATCGGGAGTGCGAGGATGGCGGCGAGGCCGATCGGGTGGGCCCGCTCGAGCTCGCCGACCCACTCCATGCCGGGCTGGATCGAGTGCCGCAGCTGCCAGACGATCACATACAGCGCGGCGAGTCCGAACAACCCGGCGGGAAGCAACGCCACCATCGGCCGGGCGCGGGCGAACCGGGCCCCCAGACCGGCCACGATCGCCAGGGCCACCGCGACCAGCGGGGGGCCGAACACCGCCGCACCGACCCCGACCCCCGCCGCGGCCGCCACCGCAGCCGCTGCCGACGGCTGCTGGCCGTCGTAGCGCCACGGTGAGGGGTCGGGCCGAAGCGGCGGTGCGGGATCGCGTCGCGGACGATCGCCGCGAGACAGCACGATCGCCGCGAGGCACACCAGCACGCCGATCGCCGATCCGGCCAGCGCCAGGTTCACCCTCCCCTGCGGGGCGAACGCGAGCTCGACGGTGATCTCGGTGGAGTCGGGGTGCACCAGCCAGCCGTTGGCGTACCCGTCGACCAGGCGCGGCTCGCCGAGGTCGACGCCCTCGGCGCTGGCGGTCCAGCCGGTGGAGAGGTTCTGGCCGAGGACGAGCCACACCGGACGACCCGGTTCGAGCCCTGCCACCTCGGCGGTGATGGCATGGGGTCGTTCATCGATGATCTCGATGTCTGCCACCCCGGCCGGGTCGTCGGGCGAGGCAGGGGGCTCGGGCGCATCGCTCCAGAGGACCAGCTGGTCGACGTCCAGTCCGGTGTCGACCCCTCGCGCGACGATCAGCTCGTTGTCACCCGCCTCCAGCGGCATCGGGTCGGGATCACACCGGGTGAACGACAGGGGCCGACCGTTCATCGCGTCCTCGGTGCTGCCGGTGACCCGTACCGACACCGGACGACCATCGAGGTGCACGAGATCGTCGCGGCACCCGGTGTCGATCCGCTCGGGCGCCGACCCGAGGGTGAGCCCGGGGACGCCCAACTCGGCGATCCCGATGGGGTGGGCGAGCGGGCGCGCCTCGGTCCAGTCGATGGATCGCACCTCGTGGGCGGCCAGGACCTCGACCGCGAGACGTTCGCCTTCAGTGGCGGGGAACTCCACCGGAACGGTGGTGGTCGCGCCCGGATCGGGAAGGTGGTCCGGCTCGGCGATGTCGACCACCGCGACCTCGGCCCCGTCGACGGTGACCCGCAGCCGGCTCGGGACCGAGTGGCGGCCGTCGGTGACCACCTCGAGGTCGAAGCCGTCGAAGGTGCGGGGCCGGGCCACCTCGGCAGCGAGGGTGTGGCCGGTGGGCTGGCCCCACGGTGTCTTCCAGGCGGTGGCCGCGTCGCCGTCGAAGGCGGCCGCGGCCCGCTCGCGCCGGCTGCCGTCCATGCGGTCGGTGGCCGAGACCGTCACCTCGGGCGAGGTGTGGCCGATGAGCTGGTCGATCACGGGGTCCTCGGCCCGGGCCGAGAGACGGACCACCGCGTCGACGCTGAAGGAGCGATCGGCGCCCAGCTCGACGAGTCGCCGGATCGAGCGCTCCTCGTCACCGCGGGTGCGGTCGGTGGGGTCCTGGCGGATCCGGGTGAGGACCATCCCCAGCGGGGCGGTGGCCAGGCGATCGCCGGCAGCATCCACGGCGTGGGTGGGGACCTTGATGATCTCGTCGATCGTCGGTGAGTCGGGACCGAGGGTGAGCTCGGCGATGCCGACCGGCCCGAACTCACCGAACCGGGGCGGGTCCCCGGCCGTGTCGGCCACGATCTCGACCTCGACCTGGTCGGTCTCTCGTGCCGGGAAGGTGATGAGCTGGCCGGGCTCCTCCCAGGAGCTGGGATCGAGCTCGACGTCGAGGTGGTCGGTGCCGTCGAAGGTGATGCGAACCTCGGTGAGGACACGGTTCGAGTCATCGGGTGACATCTGCTGCAGGCGGATCCAGTCGTGTGCGAGAGGCTCGTCGAGCTGCACCCTCAGACGCTCCCCACGGGCATCGGAGAACACGCCGACGCCCCACGCGGTGCGGGGGTCGCCGTCGACCGCACGAGCGGCCCGCTCCTCGCCGGCGTAGGTGATCGGGTTGCCGTAGGCCGTGGCATCGGCGGTGACCCCACCCCGCTGGATCGCCACCGTCTGGGCCGAGGGAGGAGCGTCGGGAAAGCGGGCAAGACGGTTGTCGGCCAGATCGTCTCGCAGGGGTGACTCATCGAGGCGTTCGGTGTGGCCACGGTTGTGACGCAGCGCGCCCCACCGCTCGCCTCGCTTGCGGTTGGTGTCGGTGAGGAGCAAGGTCGCTCCGCCGGCCAGTTCGGCCTCGATCTCCTCGGCGTCGAGGCTGCCGGTGTAGCGGATCAGCTCGGTCCCGTCGATGAGCTCCGCGGCCGCCGCGTCGACGATCCCGGCACCGTCGCCCGAGAGCAGCAGCGGTGCCTCGGCCGGCTTCGCCGACACGATCGGAGGAGCGTCGGCCACGTCGAAGACGGCGACAGGAGGCGGGTCGGGGAGCGTGCCCTCGTAGAGCAGCCACTGCTCGTCGAGATGCTGGAGGATGGGTCCTGCCTCGTTGGGGACCGGTTCGCCGAACCCGATCGGCTCCTCCAGACCGGGCGCTCCGGTCACGAGCCGCCACACCGTGCGTGGACGGGCCGTGTTGTGGCGTTCGAACTCCAGATCGCTTCTGACCAGCACGTCGCCTGCCCGCATCAGGCGCGCCACCGGGGCGATCGAGTCCGGGTCGATGGTGTTCTCCTGCAGCCGAAGGTCGAGCGCGTTCAGCAGGTCGGCTCCCATGGCCCCACCGTGTGGCACGAGCTCGCGCGACACCGAGGGACGATCGGTGAGGCCCGGCGTGATGGGATCGACCGTCATGCCCCACCGGTACGAGGCGAAGTCGCTGCCCGGCAACTCGAGGATCCGCGTGCCGTCGTCGCGCGACGCGAGCGTGTCGGCGGCGTCGTGCCAGTAGGCGGGGATCTCCTGTCGGGACAGGTTGTCGTTCACCAGCGAGCGCTGCCACAGCGGCGCCAGGCCGGCCACGGCGAGGGCGACCACCGCCACGGCTCCTGCCCTGGCCTGCCGTGGCCAGCGGGAGGCCAGCGTTCCGACGACCGTGCCGATGAGCAGCGCGGAGCCCAGCGCCACGAGGGGGGCGACACGCGGCAGGCTCCTGAACGCGAGCCCCCGCTCGGTGGCGAGGAACCACTGCAGGGCCCGACCGAAGGGGCTGGGGTCTCCCCACGGGTGGGCGCCGATCGCCACCAGGGCCCCGACGACGAGCAGGGCGACGGCGAAGGCCTGGTGACGCCACCGCCCGATGGCCGGGCCCAGAAGCGCCAGGCCGGGCACGGCGAAGGTCACCGCCAGCAACCACGGGCGCTGGGTGTAGTGGTAGCTGACCTCGAGCCAGAGCTGGAGCTTGTCGCCGCCGTAGAAGAACCAGTAGCCCAGCCCCCGGAGCACCTCGAACGCGGTCGAGGTGCGGGCCACGACCTCGGCGGTCTCGGTGTAGCGAACGATGTCGATCCCGTGCGACGCCTGCACCGCCAGACCGGCCAGCCACCACAGGCTGGTCGCCACCGTGAGCACCGCCATGCGCCCCACGGCCCGCAGCAGCTGTGCGAGCCGTTCCTGGCCGGTGACCGCGACGTACACCACCCAGATCACCGGCCCGAGACCCGCCAGCACCAGCGCCGTGAGGTTGATGCTGCCCACCGTGGTCACCAACAGCGCGAACAGGGCCGGGTGACGCCACCGTTGGCTGCGGATCGACAGGACCGTCAGCGCGAGCATCCACGGGAGGCCCACGTAGGGGAGCAGTACACCCGAGAGGCGCCCGATGTGGGTGAGGACATAGGGCGTCATCGCGTAGACGAGGGCCGCGGGCCAGATGGCCACCGACGGCCAGTCGAACCGACGCAGCAGGTACACCACCCCGGCTCCGGCGAGGAGGAGCAGGGTGCCCCACCACAGGCGCTGGGTGAGCCAATCGGGCACACCGAGTTGTTCGAACGCCCAGAACCACGGGCCCATGGGCCACAGGTATCCGATCGTCTGGTGCGACACGGTCCCCAGCCCGATCTGGGGGTCCCACATCGACCAGGCGCGGCTCAACAAGCGACCGGGATCGATGTAGAGGTACGACTTGGTGTCGGCGCTCAACCACCCTGGTCGGGTCAGGACCAGCGGCACGTAGCACAGTGCTGCGAACGCGAGGTAGGGGAGCGCCTGCCTCGGTGCTGGACGGTTGGTGCGGGTCACGAGCGAGCAGGCATCTGGGTCAGGTCGAGGTCAGGCAGGGCAGTACCGTACCTGCTCGGGAAGGTCCGGTGGGGTACGCGAAGCGACGCGGTGGTGAGGGGTAGCATCGGGCCGCAATGGTGAACCTGCGGCGCCCCGGGTGGGTCGGGCTGGCGCGTGCCGGCGAGCTCGCCGCCCTGGCGGTGATCGCCTACCTCCCGTTCCTGTTGTCGTCGCCCGGTCGGGTCAGCGCCGACAGCAAGCAGGCGCTCTATGTCGACCCGGGCCGGTTCCTCGAGGGCGCGGCCTTCATGTGGGACCCGTCCTCGGGGGCCGGAACCGTCCCCCACCAACACATCGGCTACCTGTGGCCCATGGGCCCGTGGTTCTGGGCGTTCGAGCAGCTCGGGGTCCCCGACTGGGTGGCCCAACGCCTCTGGCTCGGCACGCTCACCTTCCTGGCCGCGCTGGGGGCCAGGTGGTTGCTGCGACAGCTCGGGGCAGGACCGCTCGTCGCCTTCGCCGGCGCGCTCGTCTACGCGCTCAGCCCCTATCAGCTCGCCTTCACGGCGAGAGCCTCGGTGCTGTTGCTGCCCTGGGTCGGCCTGCCATGGCTCCTGGAGCTGACCCGCCGGGCCCTGAGGTGGGGAGGTTGGCGCCATCCGGCGCTGATCGCCCTGACGGTGGCCACCGTGGCCGGCGTCAACGCCACGTCGCTGGCACTGGTCGCGATCGGTCCGATCCTGGTCGTGGTGCACCACGCCCTGGGCGGCCTCCCCGAGGCCGCCCGATCGGCCGCGACGGCAGTGCGGATCGGCGCGCTGTCGCTGCTGGCCTCGGCCTGGTGGCTCGCGGGGCTGTGGGTGCAGGGGGCCTATGGCATGCCCGTGCTGCAGCTCACCGAGAACCTCGCCGAGGTCGCCCGGTGGTCGATGCCCAACGACGTGCTCCGCGGGCTCGGCAACTGGTTCTTCGCGGGCGAGGACCGCTTGGGGCACTCGATCGACCAGGCCGGGGCCTATCTCGACAACCCGTGGGTGGTCGCAGTGAGCCTCGTGATCCCCGCACTGGCGCTCGCCGCGGCGGTGCTCACCACCGGCGCCCGGCGTGTCTTCGCGGTGGCCTGCATGGTGGTGGCGACGGTGGTGGCCGTCGGTGCCTGGCCGTACGAGGAGCCCAGCTGGTTCGGTCGGGGCGTTCGCTGGTTCGGCGAGGAGACCAGCGTGGGGCTGGCGTTCCGCAACTCCCACCGGATCGTCCCGGTGCTGCTCATCGGTGTCGTCGTCGTGCTCGCCACCTGGATCCAGTCGATGCCCCGCTCCGAGCACCGACGGCTTGGTGCCGGCCTGCTGGTGGTCGCGGCGCTGGCCACGATGGCGCCGATCGGGGTGCACGGCTACCTCTCCGAGCATCTCGACCGTCCGGAATCGATCCCACAGGAGTGGGTCGCCGCCGCCGAGCATCTCGACGCCCGCGGCACGCTCTCGACGGGCAACCCGTCGAGGGTGCTCGAGGTGCCGGGCAGCCCGTTTGCCGCGCACCGCTGGGGCAACACCGTCGAACCCGTCCTCCCCGCGCTGATCGACCGCCCCCACCTGGCTCGCGAGGTGCTCCCCTACGGGTCGGCCGCGACCGCGAACCTGCTCGATGCCCTCGATCGCCGCATGCAGGAGGGCATCGTCGAGCCCGAGTCGTTGGCCCCTGTGGCCAGGCTGTTCGCGGCCGGAGACGTGGTGATCCGATCGGATCTGCAGTTCGAGCGGTTCCAAGCCCCCGAGCCGTACCACCTGTGGTCGGCGCTGACCCAGCCGGCGGCGCCGGGGGCCGCCGAGGTCGCGACCTTCGGCGCCGTCGCGGTCAACGAGCCCGAGCGCCGTCTCGCTCCGGTCGACCCCCGGCATCTGAACTTCGCGGCGCTGCGGGGGGCCCGGCCTCCCCTGGTCGGTGGACCGGTTCCCCCGATCACATCCCTCGGGATCCCCGATGCGCCGGGAGTGCTCCGCGTCCACGACAGCCACGGCCCGATCGTGCTCGCCGGCGACGGCGACGGGGTGGTCGATGCCGCGGCGGCGGGCCTCGTCGACGGTCGCTCGCTGCTGCTCTACTCGGCCGGTCTCGACGACGCCGCGCTGGACGACGCCCTGGCCCGCGATGCCCGCCTGGTCCTGACCGACTCGAACCGTCGACGCATCCAGACCTGGTTCTATGCCATCCGCGACACGCGAGGACCGACCGAGCGAGCGGGGGAGACGCTCATCGAACCCACCGGATACGACGTGCGCCTTGACCCCTTCGCCGGGAGCTCCGACGACGCCCGCACGGTGGTCGAGCACCTCGGTGGTCAGGTCAGCGCGAGCCTCAGTGGTGGCGCGGCCCGTCCCGAGGACCGAGCCTTCGCTGCCTTCGACGGCGACCTCGCGACCGCGTGGCGAATCGGCGGGGCTGATCCCCGAGGACATCGAGTGTCGGTCGAGCTCGACGAGGCGATCGCCCCGGACCAGCTGGTGCTCGTCCAACCCCAGGACGGTCCCCGCGACCGGGTCGTCGAGAGCGTGCGCATCCACTTCGATGCTGCCCCGCCCGTCGATGTCGAGCTCGACGCCACATCGTCATCGCCCACCGGCCAGCCGATCGCGCTCGACCTCCAGGACCCGGTCCGGCGGTTCGAGATCGAGATCACCGGCGTGTCCGACCCGGGGTTCGAGCCGGAGCTGGCCAACGCCGTGGGCTTCGCCGAGGTGCAGATCCCGGGGGTGTCGCTGGCCGAGACCGTCGTCCTCCCCCGCGAGCTGTTCGACCGGGCCGGTGAGGACGTTGGCGACCATCTCCTCGACGTGGTGTTGACCCGGCTTCGCTACGACCCGTACGCACGGGGACGCACCGACGCCGAACGCTGGTTGGATCGAACCTTCGAGCTTCCCGGCAGTCGGTCGTTCTCCCTCGGGGGCACGGTCCGGGTCAACCCCGGGGCTCCCGACGCGGTGCTCGACGAGCTGCTCGACACCAGCCCGGCGGGGACCGTCGAGGCCACGAGTCGGTTGCAGGGCGACATCGATGCCCGGGCTTCGTCGGCCTTCGACGGCGACCAGGACACCGCCTGGACCGCAGCGTTCGGCCCCCAGGCGGGGCAATCCATCCGGGCGCGCTACGACGAGCCGGTCAGCATGGGGTCGGTGGCGGTCGAGGTGGCCAACGACGAGCTGCACTCGATGCCCACCGAGCTGGCGCTGCGCGTCGACGGCGAGATCGTCGGTACGCATCGTCTCGAGCGGTCCCCGGATCCGGGCCCCCCGGGTTCGTTGCATCGCATCGAGCTCGAGGTCGATCCGGTCACGGGCCAGGAGCTCGAGCTGGAGGTCGTCGACGTCGAGCGCCGGAGCTCACCGCCCGGCGACCCGGCGCCGATGGCCACCCTGCCGGTCGCCATCGGCGAGATGGAGGTGGGGAACCCGAACCCTGTGATCGACGACGTCGGTCGCCTGGACACGGGATGTCGGGACGACCTGCTCGATCTCGACGGTGAGCCGCTCGCGGTGCGGGTGCACGGTCCATCGGATCAGATCCGGGACGGACTGGAGGTGGAGCTCTGCGATGGTGCGGTCGAGCTGGGACCAGGACGGCACCGGTTGGTCGCTGCGCCCGGCCACGTGTCGGGTCTCGACCTCGATCGCCTGGTGCTGAGCGCTTCGGCCGAAGGTGGGTTCACCGCCGCGGGTCACGGCCGAGACGGTCCCGCTCCGGTTGACCTGGTCGAGGTCCGGGCCGGCCGCACATCGTGGAGCGCCACGGTTCGCAGTGACGGGACCCCGATGTGGGTGGTGCTGGGCCAGAGCATCAACGACGGATGGACGGCCACCGCCACCGACGTCGAGACCGGAGCGCGGCTCCCGGTCGGCGACCGCACGC
>JBKGZW010000105.1:0-10869 GCA_046543225.1 Acidimicrobiales bacterium | reverse complement strand
CTGCTGTCCCGCCAGATCAAACCGTGGCCCGGCATCGTCGACGTCGAGCCGCTGCCCGACACCGGCGGCGACGACGACGGCGACGACGGCGGGGAGGAGGCCTGACCATGGCTGCCATCTCCGAACGCCGCCAGCTCGCCTACATCGCCGCGCAGGCATCGGACGCCCGCGTCAACGTCGAGCTCGAGACCGAGGGCATGACCCTCAACATGGGTCCGCAGCACCCCGCCACCCACGGCACGCTGCGCCTCGTCGCCAAGCTCGACGGCGAACAGGTGGTGGCCGCCGACCCGGTCATGGGCTACATGCACCGCGGCTACGAGAAGCTCACCGAGGTCCGCACCTATCCCCAGGTCACCACCCTGGTCAACCGGATCGACTGGCTCGGCAGCTTCGCCAACGAGGTGCCGTTCATCCTCGCCGCCGAGCGGCTCATGGACGTCGAGGCGCCACCGCGGGCCCAGTGGATCCGCACCGTGCTGTTCGAGCTGAGCCGCATCGCCAACATCTCGCTGTTCCTCGGCGACATGGCGCTGCAGATCGGGGCCATGACCCCGGCCTTCTACGCGTTCCGCGACCGCGAGTTCGTGCTCAACCAGATCGAGTCCGCCACCGGCGGGCGCTTCCACCCCAACTTCGACCGCATTGGCGGCCTCAAAGAAGATCTCCCCAAGGGGTGGATCGACGAGACCAAGACCGCGATGGCCAAGCTGCGCGAGTTCTGCGACCTGCTCGAGAACCTGGTGGCCGGCAACGAGATCTTCGAGCGCCGCACTCGGGGCATCGGGGTCATCCCCGCCGACATCGGCCTGTCCTACGGCCTGTCGGGCGCCAACATCCGTGCCAGCGGCGTCGACTGGGACCTGCGCCGCGACCAGCCGGTCGGCCTCGCCTGGGACCAGGTCGACTGGAAGGTCTGGACCCACCCCGACGGCGACTCGTTCGCCCGCTTCTGGGTCCGGCTCCAAGAGGTCCGCGAGTCGACCCTCATCGTCGACCAGCTCCTCGACGGGCTGCCGTCGGGGCCGATCATGGCCAAGGTCCCCCGCATCATCAAGGTCCCCGAGGGCGAGGCCTGGGTCTCCACCGAGAACCCCCTCGGCGAGATGGGCTACTACATCGTCTCCAAGGGCGATCTGGTGCCGTTCCGGGTCAAGATCCGCTCGGCGTCGTTCAGCAACATCTCGATCCTGCCCTGGGTGCTCAAGGGCGTGTTCGTGCCCGACATCATCACCATCATGGCCAGCCTCTACTTCATCCTCGGAGACATCGACCGGTGATCGATCCCGCGCTCGGAGCACTCGCCATCGAACTCGCGTACTGGCAGGAGACCGCCATCAAGGTCGGTGTCGTCGCCCTGCTGGTCCCGGTCGCCGCCCTGTTGCTGGGCTATGTGTTCCTGCTCAAGATGATGAGCCACATGCAGAGCCGGCTCGGTCCGATGGACTCGGGACCCCACGGGGTGCTCCAGCTCGTCGGCGACGGACTCAAGTTCCTCCAGAAGGAGGACATCTTCCCCGCGCGGGCCGACAAGTGGGTGTTCGCGGCAGCGCCGATCGTCGTGCTCATCTCGACGATGCTGATCTATGTCCTCATCCCCGCCGGCCCCGACCTCATCGGCGAGCCGGTCGACACCGGCATCTTCCTCGCCCTCGCCGTCTCGTCGATCTCGGTCATCGGGGTCCTCATGGCGGGCTGGTCCTCGGCCAACAAGTACTCGCTCATCGGCGGTCTGCGCTCGGCCGGTCAGCTCATCGCCTACGAGCTGCCGCTCGTGCTGGCCGTGGTGGGTGTGGTCATCCAGGCCGGCACCCTCAACCTGCAGGGCATCGTGGCCGCCCAGGCCACCGGCGAGATCTTCGGGTGGGGCGCCATCGGCAACCCCTTCATCCTCACCCAGCTCGTCGGGTTCGCCATCTTCATGGTCGCCATCCAGGCCGAGCTCACCCAGACGCCGTTCGACATGCCCGTCGCCGAATCCGAGATCATGGGCGGCTACCAGGTCGAGTACACGGGCTTTCGGTTCCTCACCTTCTTCCTCGCCGAGTTCGGCACCGCCTTCGCGTTCGCCGGCCTGGCGTCGGTGCTCTTCCTCGGCGGGTGGTGGGTCCCGGGGTTCGACCTCGACGCCAACGCGCTGAACGTGATCGGGCCCATCGTCATGTTCGTCAAGATCATGTTCGTCTCGTTCCTCATCTTCTGGTTCCGGTTCACCTATCCCCGGTTCCGTGAGGACCAGCTGCAAGCCCTCGCGTGGAAGGTGCTGATCCCGTTGTCCCTGGTCAACATCGTGGCGACCGGCGTGTTGAAGGTGGTGGTGTAGATGGGACTCCTCCCGGGTGTCGTCAAGGGTCTCGGCATCACGTTCAAGACCATGCTCAAGCCCGCGGTCACCGTGCAGTACCCCCACGAGAAGGAAGCACCTCCGCCCCGCGCGCGAGGCGTCATCGCCCTCCACGAGGAGAACTGCACGGCCTGCATGCTCTGCGCCCGTGAGTGCCCCGATTGGTGCATCTACATCGAAGGGCACAAGTATCTGGCCCCGCCCCGCCGTGAGGGGGGCAAGCCCCGCCAGAAGAACGCGCTCGACCGCTTCGACATCGACTACGCCCTCTGCATGTACTGCGGGATCTGTGTCGAGGTGTGCCCGTTCGACGCGCTGTTCTGGAGCCCGGAGTTCGAGTACTCCGAGCCCCACATCGCCGATCTGTTGCACGACAAGACCATGCTCGGACACTGGATGACCACCGTCCCCGAATTCGAACCCTACGAAGCCGGCTCCGAAGCCAAGGCCAAGAAGGTGCCGGCCTATGAGCCCAAGCCCTTCGAACCCAAGCAGGTGTCGCGCTAGATGGATGCCGTCTGGGGCGACAACGTCGCGCAGAACATCGCGTTCTACGCCATCGCCATCCCCATGGTGGTGGCGGCGCTCCGGGTCGTCACCACCAAGAACGTGGTGCACGCCGCGCTGTACCTGGTCGTCGTGCTGCTCGGGGTGGCCGCCCAGTTCATCGTCCTCGGCGCCGAGTTCATCGCCGCCACCCAGGTGCTGGTCTATGTGGGCGCCATCGTGGTGCTGCTCCTGTTCGGCGTCATGCTCACCCGCGCCCGCCTCGGCCACGACGCCGAGGTCGACAACGAGCCCGTCCAACGGATCGCCGGCGGACTCGTGGCCATCGTGCTCTTCGCACTGATGACCTTCGCCGTGTTCGACCAGTGGGAGGACGTCACCCTCCCCGAGGAGCGCTACCAGTCGGTCACCGTGGTCTCCGACTCGATCTTCTCCACCTACCTGGTCCCGTTCGAGGCCACGTCGGTGCTGCTGCTCGCCGCCCTCATCGGCGCCATCGTGCTGGCAAGGAGGGACTGAAGCGATGCTGCTCACCAACTTCCTGCTGCTGTCATCGCTGCTGTTCTGCATCGGCGTCTACGGCGTGCTCGCCCGCAAGAACGGCGTGCTGGTCCTCATGTCCATCGAGCTCATCCTCAACGCGGTCAACATCAACCTGGTCGCCTTCGGCGTCATCACCGGCACCATCTCGGGCCACGTGTTCGCCCTGTTCATCGTCGCCGTCGCTGCTGCTGAGGTCGGGGTCGGCCTGGCCCTGGTGATCCTCATCTACCGCAACCGCCGCAGCATCGACCTCAACGAACTCGACCTGATGAAGGGCTGATGCTGATGTTCTTCCTCGAGAACGCCTGGATCATCCCCGCCATCCCGGCCGCGTCGTTCTTCCTGATCCTCTTCGTCGGCAGGCTGTTGCCGAAGAAGGGCTCCGAGATCGGCATCGTCGCCGTCGGCGCATCCTTCGTGCTGGCGGTGCTGGCCGGCATCTCCTGGATCGACCACGTCGACAGCAGCGACCACGGTGCCGAAGCGGTCACCCAGGCATGGACCTGGTGGCAGAGCGGCGGCATCGAGTTCACCGTCGGCACGATGGTCGACGGGCTGTCGGTGATGATGCTGTTCATGGTGGGGCTGGTCTCGCTGCTGGTGCACGTGTACTCCACCGAGTACGTCAAGGGCGACCGGCGCTACACGCACTTCTTCGCCTTCCTCAGCCTCTTCACCGCCTCGATGATGATGCTGGTCATCGCCGAGAACACCTTGCAGCTCATCGTGGCGTGGGAGCTGGTCGGCGTCTGCTCGTTCGCCCTCATCGGTCACTGGTGGGAGGAGAAGGACAACTCCGACGCCGCCCTCAAGGCCTTCCTCACCAACCGCGTTGGCGACATCGGACTCCTCGTCGGGGTGACGATCCTGTTCTTCGCCGCCGGCGGCACGTTCAACATCATCGAGATCAACACCCTGGCCAACGAGGGAGCGATCGACCACCTCCCGCTGCTGGTCGCCTCGGTGGCGCTCATCGCCGCGGTCATGTCCAAGTCCGGCCAGTTCTTCCTCCACACGTGGCTGCCCGACGCCATGGCCGGCCCCACCCCGGTCTCGGCGCTCATCCACGCCGCCACCATGGTCGTGGCCGGCGTGTTCATGGTCGGCCGCATGTACGGGGTGTTCTGGGAGGGCATGTCCATCCCGGGGGCCAACATCAACCTGCTCGCCCTCATCGGTGGTGTCACCACCCTCGTGGGCGCCTCCCTGGCCTTCGTGCAGCGCGACATCAAGAAGGTGCTGGCCTACTCCACCATCAGCCAGCTCGGCTACATGGTGCTGGCCCTCGGCGTCGGTGCATGGACCGCGGCGCTGTTCCACCTCTTCACCCACGCCTTCTTCAAGGCCTGCCTGTTCCTCGGCGCCGGTTCGGTCAGCCACGCCTGTCACCACAGCTTCGACATGATCTCGGACATGGGTGGGCTGCGGAAGTACATGCCCCACACCTACAAGACCTTCATCATCGGCTCGATCGCCCTCGCCGGACTGCCCCCACTGGCCGGGTTCTGGTCCAAGGACGAGATCCTCGCCGGTGCCTCCCAGCTCGGCGGCGGCGGCAACGGCTACCCGATCATCCTGGCCATGGGCATGCTCACCGCGTTCCTCACCGCCGCCTACACCACCCGCATGGTCTATCTCACCTTCTTCGGCGAGTACCGGGGCCACGGCACTCCCCACGAGTCGCCCAAGACGATCACCGTCCCGCTGTGGATCCTGGCCGGTCTCGCCGCGGTCGCCGGCTTCGCCAACCTGCCGAGCAAGATCGTGCCCGACAGCCTCGCCTACCGGTTCGAGCACTACGTCGAGCCCGTCGCCGGCTACTTCCCCGACATCTCCCACCCCGAGTTCCAGTGGGGGTTCGCCCTCATCGCCACCCTCATCGCGGCCGCCGGTGTCGGGATCTCCTACGCCTACTGGTTCCAGGGCCGCTGGCACGGCATCACCGAGCGCAACGCCCTCGCCGCCTCGGGCTACAAGCTGCTCGAGAACAAGTACTACCTCGACACCCTCTACACCACCATCATCGTCGGCACCGTCAAGGGCCCCATCGCCCGAGCCTCCAACTGGGTCAACACCAAGATCATCGACGGGACGGTCAACTTCGCCGGCGAACGCTCGGCCCAGGCCGGGCGCACCGTCTACACCCACCTCGACCAGAAGGTGGTCGACGGTGCCGTCAACCTCTCCGGCACCGCCTCGGGCGAGGCCGGCGAGGGGCTGCGCCACATCCAGACCGGCAAGATCCGCCAGTACTCAACACTCTTCTTCGCCGCCGCCACCGTGATGGCCGGCGTGCTCGTCGTCATCGTCTAGCTCGTAGGACCAGGAGCCCAAGGAACCACCATGACCGAATTCCTCGCTGACTGGGGCCTCACCCTCGCCATCTTCCTGCCCCTCGCGGGCGCGGCGATCATGGCCCTCATCCCCAAGGCCGAGGAGCAGCTGCACAAGATGGTCGCGCTGGTGACCACCTTGGCGGTGGCCGTCGTCGGCGTGCTCCTCGTCGCCGAGTTCGACTTCGACAACGCGGGCGAGCTGCAGTTCCTCGTCGACCACAGCTGGATCGACATCATCAACAGCCGCTACATCCTGGGCCTCGACGGCATCTCCATGCCGCTCATGCTGCTCACGATGCTGATCGTGCCGCTGTGTGTCATCTACTCGTGGAACCACTTCCCCGAGCCGCGCAACCCCAAGGCGTTCCTCACCCTCATCCTGGTCCTGCAGACCGGCATGATCGGCACGTTCCTCGCCCAGGACCTCATCTTGTTCTTCGTGTTCTTCGAGGTCGTGCTGTTGCCGATGTACTTCCTCATCGGGGTCTGGGGTGGCGAACAGCGCCAGTACGCGGCCATCAAGTTCTTCCTCTACACGCTGTTCGGTTCGGCGCTGATGCTGGTCAGCTTCCTCGCCCTCTTCTTCCTTGGAGACGGCTCGGCCACCGCGGCCGGGGTCGCCAACACCTTCGACATGCGGGCGCTGCCCGAGGCCGCGAGCGCCATCGGCATCACCGCCCAGCTGTGGATCTTCGGGGGCATGTTCCTCGGCTTCGGGATCAAGGTGCCGATGTTCCCGTTCCACACCTGGCTGCCCGACGCCCACACCCAGGCCCCCACCGTCGGCTCGGTCATCCTTGCCGCGGTGCTGCTGAAGCTCGGCACCTACGGCTTCGTCCGCATCGCCATCCCGATCCTGCCCGAAGCCGCGATCGAGTGGGCCCCCTTCATCGGTGCCCTCGCGGTCATCGGGATCATCTACGGCGCGCTCTGTTGCCTGGCCCAGACCGACATGAAGCGGCTCATCGCCTTCTCGTCGGTGGCCCACATGGGCTTCACCATGCTCGGCATCGCCACCCTCACCGACTTCGGCATGAACGCCGCCGTCTTCGGCATGGTCGCCCACGGGCTCATCACCGGCATGTTGTTCTTCGTCGCCGGGTCGGTGAAGGAGCGCTACCACACCCTCGAGATCAAGCGTCTGGGGGGACTGCTCATCTCCGCTCCCCGCATGGGCTGGATCCTCGGCTTCGCCACCATGGCGTCGTTGGGCCTGCCCGGCCTGGCCGGGTTCTGGGGCGAGTTCCCCGTCATCCTCTCGGCCTACAACCCCGCCGAGGGCCTCTCGGTCGAGCTGTTCCGGGTCTACATGGTGATCGCCGCCATCGGCACGGTGTTCGCCGCCGGCTACCTGTTGTGGCTCTACCAGCGCACCTCGTTCGGCACACCCTCCGACGAGTTCGCCGACGACCCGAACATCCACGACGTCGAAGCGCCCGAGTGGATCGCCTGGTTGCCGATGCTGGCGCTCATCCTCGTCCTCGGCGTCTACCCCAACCTCGTGTTCGACATGACCGATCCCGCCGTCGGCCTGGTCAGCGAGCTCGTCGCTGCGGCAGGAAGCTGAGCTGATGGACGGCATCGATCCCTCCATGGTCGGCGAGTTCGCCCGACCCTTCATCGACTGGCATGCCGTCGCGCCCGAGCTGACCTTCCTGGCGGTGGGGGCCATCCTCACCCTCGTCGACGTCTTCTGGCTCGAGAAGGGCCGCAAGTACATGCCGGCCCTCGCCGGTCTCGGCCTGCTCGCCACCCTGGTCCCCATCCTGACCCTCGCCGCCGACGGCACCGAGCGGGTGCTGTGGGACGGCGCCTTCGTGGTCGACGAGTTCGCCCTGGTGATGAAGGCCCTGTTCCTCGTCGCCGGCTACGTGGTCGTGCTGCTGTCCACCAACTACATCGCCGAGGGCGACTACTGGGAGAACGAGTACTACGGCCTGCTGGCGGCGTCGCTCATGGGCATGGTGCTCATGGCGTCGGCTCGGGACCTGATCACGATGTTCATCGCCCTCGAGCTGCTGTCGCTGCCGGTCTACATGATGGCCTCGTGGCGCAAACGCTCGCTCGAGAGCAACGAGGCGGGCATGAAGTACTTCCTCATGGGGGTCTTCGCCTCTGCCGTGCTGCTCTACGGCATGTCGCTGCTCTACGGCGTCAGCGGCAGCACCAAGCTGGCCGACATCGGGGCCGCGGTCGGGTCCATGGACGGATCGGTGCCCATCATCACCCTCGGGGTGGTGTTCGTCATCGTCGGGTTCGCGTTCAAGGTCTCCGCGGTGCCGTTCCACGTCTGGGCCCCCGACACCTACCAGGGCGCGCCCACCCCCGTCACCGCGTTCCTCGCCGTCGCCTCCAAGACCGCTGGGTTCGTCGCCCTCATCCAGCTGGTGCTCGTCGGCTTCTACGACCGCAGCGACGTCTACGGACCGCTGCTGTGGGTGCTGGCCGTCGCGTCGATGACCGTCGGCAACCTGATCGCTCTGCGCCAGACCAACATCGTGCGCCTGTTCGCCTACTCCGGTGTCGCCCAGGCGGGCTACATGCTCGCCGCGCTGGCGGTGGCCGGCACCTCGCCCGAGGTCGGCCAGCAGGCGCTGTCTGCGGTGGTCACCTACCTCATCATCTACGCGGCCATGAACCTCGGCGCCTTCGCGGTCATCCACGCCGTGGCCCGCAAGACCCGCTCGGGCGAGGTGTCCAGCTACGGCGGGCTCTTCACCTACGCCCCGGGACTGTCGGTCGCGATGATCATCTTCTTGTTCTCGCTCACCGGCATCCCGCCCATGGGCGGCTGGTACGCCAAGCTGGCCGTCATCCAGGCCACCGTGTCCGACGGTGGCTGGTTCGGGTACTCGCTGGCCATCGCCATCGCCGTCAACTCGGTGATCGCGGCCTTCTACTACGCCAACATCGCCCGCCTCATGTTCATGGATCCCGTCCCCGACGGCGACACCACCCCCATCCGGGTGCCGTTCTCGCTGGCCGCGGCGCTCACCATCACCGTCCTGGCCACCATCGTCACCGGGGTGCTGCCCGGGCTGGTCGGCGAGCTCGCCGGGGCCAACCTGATCGCGCTCGGCGGATAGCAGGCGGGCGCCCGGTGAGCGATCCGGCCCCGTTCCTCCTGCACCAACACCTGGTCGACCGGATCCACCGGCACGGACCGCTGCGGTTCTCGACGGTGATGGACGCCGCGCTCTACGACCCCGAGCACGGCTTCTTCACCGCCACCGGAGGCTCGGCCGGCCGCCGGGGCGACTTCCTCACCTCTCCCGAGGTCGGCCCGCTGTTCGGGGCGGTCCTCGCCAGGGCGATCGACACCTGGTGGGACGAGCTCGGTCGTCCCGATCCCTTCGTGGTGGTCGACGCCGGCGCCGGACCCGGCACCCTCGCGGTCGCGGTCCTGGCCGCGTCGCCCCGCTGCGCGTCGGCGCTGCACTACGTGCTGGTCGAGCGGTCACCGGTGCTGCGGGAGCACCACGGCGACCACCTGCCGTTGGCCCCGCCGGCCACCTCGCTCGGGGTTCCCGGCGCCGGTGACGGGCCGGTGGTCGTCTCGCTGGCCGAGCTGCCCGCCACCGAGCTCGTGGGCGTGATCCTGGCCAACGAACTGCTCGACAACCTGGCGGTCGACCTGCTGATCCGGACCGACGACGGCTGGGGCGAGATCCGCATCGGGGTCGACGACGTCTCCGGTGGTGGGCAGCTGGTGCACCACGTGGTCCCGGCGGCCGAACCCGCCGTGAGCGCCGCGCAGCGCTTCGCCCCCGACGCCCCGGTGGGCGCCACGATCCCCTGGCAGCGCCAGGCGGGCGACTGGGTGCGCGATGGGTTGGCGCTGCTCTCCGCTGGCCGACTGGTCGTGATCGACTACGCCGTCGACACCACCGCCGAGCTCGCCCGCCGGCCGATGCACGAGTGGCTCCGCACCTACCGTGGCCACGACCGCGCCGGCGATCCCCTCGACACCGTCGGCACCGCCGACATCACCGTCGAGGTGTGCATCGACCAGCTGGCCTGGGCGGCGGGGGAGCCCACCTCGGTCCGGCGCCAGGGCGAGTTCCTCCGCGCCCACGGCATCGACGAACTGGTCGCCGAGGGGCGCCGCGTCTGGGACGAGCGCGCCCACCTCGGCGACCTGGCCGCCATCCGCGGACGCAGCCGCATCACCGAGGCCGATGCCCTCCTCGACCGCGACGGCCTCGGCGCGTTCCGTGTCGTCGAGTGGACGAAGGCGTGAGCACCACCTGGCGCTGAGCGTGACAGAAATCACCGTCTACCAGGCGTAATGCGCGCTGGTCACCGCCGATCGTCACATTACAGTTCCATGACGACAACGGGCATGCCCGTCGACGCTCCCATCCCTGCTCTCCCGACGGTCACGCCCATGTCTGCTCTCATCGCCCTGCGCCAGCGCGGCGCCCTCCGCGTCGATCCGCGCCGCGCCGCCCGCTTCATCGGCGGCTTGTTCGTCGCTTCGTTCGGCATGACCCTCATGCTGCGCACCGAGCTCGGTGCTGCGCCGTGGGAGGTCTTCAACGGCGGCCTCGCCGCCCTCGTCGGTGTACCGGTCGGGCTGGTCCGCTACGGCGTGGTGCTCGCCATCATCGCTGCGGTCGCGCTGCTCGGGAGCCGCCTCGGTGGCGCCCTCGTGGTCACCGGGTTCGTCGGCTCCACCTGGATGGCGCTCTGGGGGATCGTGGTCCCACAGATCGGCACCGGACCGTTGCGTCTCGCCGTGTTCACCCTCGGCCTGGTCGTCATGAGCATCGGCGTCGCGCTGTATCTGCACGCAGGACTCGGCGCCGGACCCCACGACGCCCTCATCGCCACAGCCGCCTCGCGCACCGGCCAGACCCTGCTCATCGCCCGCACGATGTGCGAGGTGTCGGCACTCGTCGCCGGTGCGCTGCTCGGTGGTGCATACGGTGTGGGGACGATCGCCTTCGCGCTCGGCCTCGGGCCGCTCATCACCCTCGCCACCGTTCACCTCGACCGATGGGTGCCGATCCGGGTCGACGACCGACGACCGGCGGGTACGCTCGGCGGTGACACCGGACGCGAGCCAGGAGGGGGCCGCCGACATGGCCGAGCCGACGATCGAGGACTACCAGGTCGAGGACCGCACCTTCCCACCGC